>JBMNON010000012.1:0-26151 GCA_050943115.1 Patescibacteria group bacterium | reverse complement strand
TACCCCAAAAGGAATTCAAAAGTAACAAGCTGGATATCCGTTTTTTACCTCTAAAAACCAACCTCGGTTTTGCCGCCGGCAACAACCGGGGGGTTAAGGAAATTAGCCCTAAAAGCAAATACGTTTTATTCCTCAACCCCGACACTCTGGTCGACAGTAACACCTTGTCGCACATGATAGCACTGTTTAGTAATAATAAAAATATTGACGCCGCCACTTGTGCAGTAACTCTGGCCTTAACCAATTCCCTCCAACCGGAATGCCATCGCGGTTTCCCGACACCGTGGCGCTCTTTCTGCTATTTTTCCGGCCTAAGCCGTCTTTTCCCTAACTCAAAAATTTTTGGAGGATACTTTCTGGGTCACCTGGATAAAACCAAACTTCATCCCATCGAAGCTTGCGTCGGAGCTTTTCTGATGGTTAGAAAAGATGTAGGTAAAAGTATTGGCTGGTGGAATGAAAAATACTTTTTCTATGGAGAAGATTTGGATTTCTGTTACAAGCTATTTAAAAAGGGCTATCGACTCTACTTCGACCCTAACTGTAATATTACCCATTTTCAGGGTATTTCCTCCGGTATAAAAAAACAATCCCAGAAATTTTCCAAAGCCAGCAGGGAAACCAAAATCCGCTCAGCCAAAGCCAGTACCAGTGCCATGCGGATTTTTTATCAGGAAAACTATTTTGGCAGTTATCCCAAAATAACAAAAACTCTTGTTATGGCTGGAATCAACATGCTCGAACAAATTCGTGTATTTAAAGCCAAATACTTATGAAACATATAATTATCGACGCCCGGCTTTACGGTCCCAAACATACCGGTATAGGACGTTATACCAAAAATTTATTACTGGCGCTATCTGACTTGCCTGATTTTTCACAATATAAATTTTCACTCTTAATCTATCCGGAACTGGAGTCAGAAATCAGAAAAGACCTGGGGAATAAATTCACCTTAATTCCAACCAACATCCGTCACTATTCACTAAAAGAACAACTTATTTTGCCCTTTATTCTCTATAAATACCACCCCAACCTTGTTCACTTCACCCACTTCAACAAGCCTATTCTTTACCTCAAAAAATCAGTAGTTACTATCCATGACCTTATCAAACATTTTTTTAAAGGTAGTGATACCACCACCAAAAACCCCTACTTTTACTGGCCCAAATATTTTTTTTACCGGCTCTTTACCCACCTTATTATTAAAACCAATACTATAATAGTCCCCAGTAATTATTGGAGAGATTATTTAATAAAAACTTTTAAACTTCCGCCAGCCCAGGTCACTACAACCCATGAAGCCGTTGATCCAAAATTTGTCACCCGCAACACCCCCCCGGAAACACCGAATAATTACGTCATCTACACAGGTAATCTTTATCCTCATAAAAATGTCACTGTCATCCTTGAGGCATTAAAAAAAATACCCGATCTCAATCTAAAAATCATCTCCGGTCGCAACGCCTTTGTTGATAAATTCCTCAAATCTATCGACCGATCTATTAAACCACAGGTAAATTTAATGGGTTTTGTAGACGACAAAGAATTCCATAAAGTATACTCCAAAGCTCTGGCTCTCGTTCATCCTTCATTTATGGAAGGTTTCAGCCTAACAGGGCTTGAGGCCATGGCCCTGAAATGTCCCGTCATTTCTTCTAACACCAGCTGCCTACCCGAGGTTTATGGAAACTCCGTCCTCTACTTTGATCCCGCCAACTCTGACGAACTAGTCGGACAGATTAAATCTCTTCAAAACAATGATAAACTGAGACGCTCCTTAATTAGAAAAGGCCTTAATCAACTTAAAAAATACTCATGGCAAAAAACAGCCCAACAAACTCTAAAAGTATACAAAAAAACATTAAAACAGGAATAAAGCCGCGGGTTGCCGTCTTTTATGATTGGCTAAACCAGTGGGGTGGGGCAGAAAAGGTACTCCTGGACATCCTAAAAGCTTTTCCCGATGCTGTTCTTTTTACCCTTGTTCACGATCCTTCAAAAACTAAATGGTTACCTCCCAACCAAAAAGTCATAACTTCATTTTTAAACAGGCTCCCACATGCCAAAAACAATCCCATATACTATACCCCTTTCTACGACTTGGCCACAGAACAATTTGATTTTAACAATTTTGACATTATTATCTCGACAACTTCCACCATCGGTCACACCCTCCTCACCCCACCTCACAGCCTTTTTGTCTGTTATTTCCATAATATCAACCGTTATCTATATCAAACTCCACGAAAGTACCGCATCCTAACGCCCCTCCTGAATCTCTACAAATCCCTTGATCAGATTTACAAATACCGTCCCGACTACCTGTTTTGCAACTCACAAACCGTCAAAAAACGGATTAGCCGGCACTTCAACCGTGATGCCCAAATCATTCACCCTGGTATAAACGTCAATCTCTTTACCCCTTCTAAAAAATTGCATAATTCCCAAAAATATTTTTTAATTGTTTCCCGGCTGGTACCCCACAAAAAAGTTGATATTTGCATCAAAGCTTGTGCCCAATTAGGATTAAACTTGAAAATTGTTGGAACTGGCAGACAATATTTCCAGCTTGAAGAATTAATTAAAAATTTGAACGCGGATAATATAAAACTCCTGGGATCAGTCTCTCAAAAAAAACTAATCCATCTCTACCAAAATTGTCAAGCCATAATCTGCCCCCAGCTTGAAGATTTTGGAATTGTCCCTCTGGAGGCTCAAGCCTGTGGCAAACCGGTAATAGCCTATAATAAAGGGGGAGTCACCGAAACTGTAATTGCAGGTAAAACAGGCCTGTTCTTTGATCATCAAACAGTTGTTTCTCTTGCAAATATCCTCAAAATGTTTGATTCCTGGAATTTTTCACCCCAGGAATGTCACCGAAATGCCAAACGGTTTTCTGATAATAATTTTGTGCTACACTTTAAGAAATCTGTTTTAAAGCTATGGCTAGAGAAAGTAAAAACCACTTCATTGTAATACTTTGTGGTGGTACCGGACCTCGTCTCTGGCCTTTATCCCGGGCTTCCCACCCCAAACAATTCCTCGAAATTCTTAGCCCTGACTCTCTGCTTATTCAAACCATAAAAAGAGCCCAAAAAATCGTCCCCAAAGAAAATATTTTCCTGGTTACCAATATCCGCTATAACCAAAAAATCAAAGACCACACTGGCAAGCTAATCAAATCGGACAATATCCTGATTGAGCCGAACAAGAAAAATACTATGATGGCGATAGTTTATGCTTCCGCTGTCATAAAAAACAAAAACAAAAATGCCATCATTACCACCCTTCCCTCTGATCAATATATCGAGGATCTAAAAGCTTATGTTAAAGATATTAAGTCTTCTGCCAACATTGCCTCAAACTATCCCCTGATCGTCACTATTGGCTTCAAACCAACCCATCCCAATCCTTCCTACGGCTACATTGTTACTCAAACCGGAAAAAATGGTTTTCACAAAGTAATCGGCTTTATCGAAAAACCTCAAGGCACCAAACTAAAAACCATACTTCAAAAAAATTCATTTTGGAATTCCGGTATTTATACTTTTCATCTGGATACTTTCATTAACGAAACCGCAAAACACAGTCGAGACTACTTCAACTTGTATTTAAAATTAGAAGCCTCACCTTGCAACCAAAAAACTGTCAATAAGGTTTATAGTCTGTCCCCCCAATTGCCGATTGATAAAGTGATATCTGAAAAAAGTAAAAATCTAGCCATGATTAAGGCTGGCTTTATCTGGAGTGATATCGGTGAATGGAAATCAATCCATCAGTATAGTCAAAAAGATTCAAACGGAATCGCTACCCTCAATAAAACTACTTCCGTTCTGTCTTACAATACAGGTAACTGCTTGGTATCTACCGACAGTAAAGATAAAATAATTGGCATGGTCGGAGTAGATAATCTGGCTGTTATCGATACCGGTGATGCTCTTTTAATCTGCAATCTAAGAGATAGCTTTCATGTCAGAGACCTGGTTACTCAAATAGTTTCCAGCAAAAAAACCGAAAAATATTTTTTAAGTCAGGCAAATGATCAACGAAAGATCTAATAAATTTTTACTTAAACAAAGAATTTTTTTATTTGATATTACAAAGAGATTTATCGATGTTTTAGGGTCAATTTTTCTCATTGTCCTCTTTTCTCCCATTTTCCTTGTAACAGCAATACTAATAAAACTGACATCACCAGGACCTATAATTTTTCAACAAAAAAGGGTAGGTAAAAACAGCCAGGAATTTATGATGTATAAATTTAGGTCAATGTACATCGGCGACAACGACAAAAGGCTTAGGGATAATTATCCTGAACTTTGGAAAAAATACAAAGATGCCGGCTGGAAACTTCCCATGAACGAAGACCCTCGGATTACCCCCGTAGGCAAAATTATTAGAACATTAACTATAGATGAATTTCCTCAGCTTATAAACGTATTGAAAGGGGAGATGAGCCTGGTGGGACCCAGGGCTTATCGCGAAGAAGAACTCCAGGAATATGAAGCCAAATACCCTCATACCATAAAATATATCCGGGATATCCGTTCCGTAAAGCCCGGCGTTACCGGAAAATGGCAAACCTCCGGCAGGAACGAACTATCCTTCGAACAAAGAGCCAAACTTGACTCCCAATATATCCGCAATCGGTCTATGCGGCAGGAAATTGGTATAATCTTCAAGACGCCTTTTGCTATGATCTCTCGTTGGTAAATGCTAGAATAATTTGTTAAGTCAAATAATTTTATGGAAAACCCCCAATCCGCTACAGCTCCAAAACCGCAAAAAATTACCCTAAAAGACAGGTTGATCAAAATATTTAAACTAACACCTGAAAAGAAAAAAAAATTAGTACCAATCCTTTCCGTACTGCTCATTGTCTTCTCATTGTTTCTTACTCTCGCATTTTTCTTTGTCTTCGTTCCCGGAAGGAACTTGTACCTTTCCGTCATGAAAGCCAAAGAAGAAGCCATGGTCTTAAAAAGCACCCTGGGCACAAAAGATCTCGATCAAGCCAAAGCTAGTCTATCAAATCTCAAATCCCACACAAAAAATATTCAATCTTCTTATTCAAAGCTGTCCTACTTAAAAATCATGCCCATTGCCAACAGTTACTACAAAGACGGTCAGGAATTGATAAGCATAGCCAATGAGGGAATTGATACCGGAGAAATTGTTATTCAAAGCATTGAACCTTACAAAGACTTTCTTGGCTTAGTAGGGGGAGAAAGTGCCAGTGCCCAAGAGACCACAGAAGACAGAATTGCCTTTTTAACCGAATCAATAGAAGGCATAATTCCCCACCTGGATCAAATTGACCAAAAAATTACCAACATAAACAATTCTCTGACAAAAATTGACCCTTCACGATACCCGGAAGAATTTCGCGGAATAAATCTTCGGTCCAATATTACCAAAGCCAAAGAAACCGTAAGCGAAATTCAAAACTTTGTCAAAAACGGCAAACCCATTCTAACCAAAACCTCCTGGCTTCTTGGTAAAGACTCCCCCCGAAATTATCTTATGATCTTCCAAAATGACGCCGAACTGCGTCCAACTGGCGGTTTCTGGACCGCCTATGGTCTAATGAAAATTGATAATGGCAAGATTACCCCTCTCGTTTCCGATGACATATACACCCTAGACTCTAAACTTAACAGTAGAATACCGGCTCCCCGGCCTATTAAGGAATATCACATCGACGTTCCTTATTGGAACCTACGTGATATGAATTTATCGCCGGATTTTCCCACCAGCATACAACTTTTCCTGGAGCACTACAACAAAATTACCAGAAACCAGGACCAAATCGATGCTGTTATCGCTCTTGATACTAAAGTCCTGGTTGATTTAGTAAGAATACTTGGCCAAGTCGGAGTTTCCGGTTTTGGAAATTTTTCGGCAGAACCTGACGACAGGTGTGATGGCTGCCCCCAAATAATTTACCAGCTTGAATGGTTGGCCGGACGTCCCCGAAACTACATTGAAACTGACCGCAAAGGATTTCTTGGTCCCATGATGCACTCGATTCTTTCAAATGCTATGGGTTCGGAGAAAAGCAAAATCGCCCCCCTGGCTCAAGCCGTATTAGACAATATCCACCAAAAACATATGATTTTCTATTTCTTGGATGAAGAAACCCAAAAAGCCGGAGTCTTGGCCAACATGGCAGGTTCCATCACCCCAACCAACAGTGATACCGATTATCTCCATCTGAATGATGCCAACATGTCCAGTGCCAAAACCAATTTATTTTTAACTCAAAAAATAAAACACGAAATCACTACGTCAGAGGGTCAGGTTAAACATAAAGTTAGTGTCACCTATACCAACCCCAGTCCAGCTTCAAACTGCAATCTGGAAAAAGGCGATCTCTGCCTTAACGCTCCAAAATACCGAAACTGGTTCAGATTTTATACCCCCAAAGGGTCCGTCCTGGAAAAAATGACAGGCACTGAAGTCGAAGCCGTTCAGTACGAAGAGTTGGACAAACAGGTATTTGAGGGCTTTTACGGAGACAAGTATCCCTTGTACGCCCAGTCAAGCGTTACAACTACAGTTAGCTATGTGAGTAGCGTTCCCGCCAGTAAAGACTACACTCTGCTTCTCCAAAAACAACCAGGTACCAAACCAGTCGATTACAAGCTGATCGTTAACGGAAAAGAAAATTCAAACTTCGATTGGGTTGCTGACAAAACCATCAAATTGGCCCTATAAATGGAAAAATACAAAACAGTCCAGGCAATTGTCATCAACAAAAAATCATATAAAGAAAAAGATCTGTTGATTACTCTCCTAACTCAAAACGACGGCAAGATTAGAGCTCTGGCCAAAGGTGCCATCAGCATTAAAAGCAGTCGTTTGGGCAGCCTACAACTGGGCAACGTTATCAAGGCTCACCTTTACTCGAATAACGATTTCATCTGGATATCAGAAACCAAAACAATTACCCCTTTTCTCCAAAACGACATCAGCCTGGTACAGCTTAACTTGCTCTTTTATTTTCTGGAACTGATAAATTCCTTAATTGCTGAAAACCAGCAAATCCATGGAGTCTATCAAATTTCCAGAAATATCGTAGAAGCCATCAACCAAAGCCGCTTGCAAACATACATCCAAAATGAAATAAAATTACTGGAAGTTTTGGGTTTTGGTGTCCCAAACGAAATTGTCACAAGTTTCCAAAAGCAAGATTACAAACAATGCCAGAAACTTATAAAAACTCACTTTGAATCCATTATCGAAAAACCCTTAGAAAGCAACAAGCTGTTTAAATAACCCCATCCTATGCAAATATTGACACCCGTCTTTACTGGGTGCTAAACTTCAGTCAATATCAAAGCATTGATGGGCTTGGCAACCCGGAGCTTTTTTAAAGCGGATAGGTTAACTGGAATAAATATCCTGTCAAATAGGGTGGAACCGCGGAAATGAAAATTTTCGTCCCTATAAAATATAATTAATTTTATAGGAGACACAGTGGCTCAAAATAAAAAAGAAAACGATAAGGTCAATAAAGTTGTCAGTCTTTGCAAGCGCCGGGGGATAATTTTCCAGAATTCTGAAATATACGGAGGTATTCAGGGTTTCTACGATTATGGACCAGTTGGTTCCCAAATGAAAATGAACTGGAAAAATTTATGGTGGAAAGAGAATATTGTCCAAAGACCTGATGTTGTCGGTATTGATGGGGCCATCATCACCCATCCAACTGTTTGGCACGCTTCTGGTCATGTCAAAAATTTTGCCGATATCATGGTTGAGTGCAAATCGTGTCACAAAAGGTTCCGCCCTGATCTTCTAGATAATCCCAATGCCTGCCCGGAATGCGGCGGAGAGTTCACTAAAGGCCGGAAATATAATATTCTTTTTGAAACTGATGTCGGCGTTATTGAAGGTGAGAAATTGCATACCTATCTTCGGGGGGAGGCTTGCCAGACTATTTACCTTAATTTTTTAAATATTGTTAATTCCAGTCGTGTCAAAGTGCCTTTTGGTATCGCTCAAATCGGTAAAGCTTTCAGAAACGAGATTACTCCCAAAAATTTCCTTTATCGTGCCCGTGAGTTTGAGCAATGGGATATCCAATATTTTGTCCATCCCGCACAAATGGACCAATGGTATGAATACTGGAAGAACGAAAGGATTAAGTGGTACAAAAAGTACTTCAACAACTCCGAGAACTTGCGCTTTCGCGAACATGCCAAAGACGAACTAGCTTTCTATGCTAAAAAGGCCTTCGATATCGAGTATGAGGCTCCCTGGGGATGGGCCGAAATGGAAGGTATTCACTGGCGCTCTGATTACGATTTAACCCAACACAGTAAATTTAGCGGCCAGGATTTATCCTATACCGATCCCACAACCCGTGAAAAATATATTCCCTGGATTGTTGAATCATCAGGAGGCGTTGACAGAAGCTTTTTCTTCCTCCTGCTCGATGCCTATCGGGAAGAAAAATTAGAAAACGGTGAGACCAGAACCTATCTAAAAATTAACCCCAAAGTTGCCGCTTATCAATTAGCCATATTCCCACTGGCTGCCAACAAACCAGAACTCATCGAGAAATCCAAAGCCATCTTTGAATCACTGAAAACCAGGTATTCCGTTGACTATGACGACAGCAGTAATATCGGCAAGAAGTATCGTCGGGCTGATGAAATTGGTACTCCCTGGACCATCGTGGTCGACTATCAGACCTTGGATGATGATACCGTTACCATAAGAGATAGGGATACTATGTCTCAAGTGCGTATTAAATCCGACGAAGTTGACACTTGGATCCAAAATAAGTTAAATTAGTTAGTCAAAATTTTTCCTCATATGAAAACAACAAAACTAAAAATTGTCCTAACCGTTCTCATGGTAGCTTTTACTAGTTTTGCCTTTTCAGCCTGTACAAAAAAATCCAAGACCGCACCAATTGAACCCACCCCAACTCCCAAACTACTTGAACTGGAAGCCAAAGATAAACCCTATATCAGTCTTACCCCCAGGCAAGATGGCCACGAATTAAAACTAAAGATAATAAACATCCCGGATTTTGTTGAACAAATCGAATATGAACTCATTTATCTTGCTGTAGATGAAGATATTGAAATGGAAAAAGGAGTAGGAGACACCATTAAAGTTACTTCAAGTACTATCGAAAGGGATCTTCTTTTGGGTACTGCAAGTTGTACAAATGGCTGCAAGTATAAATATGACACCGGTGTAACCGGAGGCACTCTCTCCTTATCCCTAATAACTTCCAACAATCAGGTAGCTACCTTTGAAACACCGTTTACCTTAACTGCCGCTTCGGACCTAAAAACTCTCTCAGTCGAAGACTTTTCAGTTTCAGCCACCACCAAGACAAAGGACTTCTTTGTTGTGCTTCGTAACTACGGCACCAAAGATAAATCAACTGTTAGCAGTATTTACAGTATCTTTAGCAGCGGGTCGGGTAGTGGAAAAATTTCCTCCGTCTCTCCTCAAAACGCTAACAAAGACGATAAAAACATTATTTCTGGAGACTATTTAATTAACTAATGGTCTTTCATAAACCGGTTTTGGTCCAGGAAGCCTTAAGCTTCCTCTCTCCGTCTCCCGGCAAAACTTACATTGACGCTACACTGGGTCATGGTGGCCACACTCTGGAAATTCTAAAAAAAGGGGCCCATACATACGGTATTGATCAGGATAAGGTAAACCTAAAAATCGCCACAGACAGGATTGCCGAAGAAGGCTTATCCCAGAAATTTTACCCTATTCACGGAAATTTTAGCCAGCTGGATCAAATTGTAGAAAACAATATAAAAACTAAAGTAGACGGAGTTATCTTTGATCTGGGATTAAGCCAAAGTCAAATAACCTCCCAAAATCGCGGTTTTTCTTTTAACGACGAAATGTCTTTGGATATGCGCCTTGACCCGGAGTTGCAGGAAACCACCGCCGAATTTATCATCAACACTGCATCTTTTGATGAACTCTATGAAATATTTACCAGGTTCGGACAAGAAAAATATGCCAAACCAATAGTATTAAGGATTATAAGAGAACGCCAAAAATCCCCCATAAAATCAGGTAAAAAATTGGGTGATATTATCCGTAACTACTACCAAACCCACAATCTCAAATCCGGTATCGATCCCGCCACCAAAATCTTCATGAGTTTAAGAATCGTTATCAATCAGGAATATTCAAATTTAAAATCTGCCTTATCGCAAACACTGGAGATTGTTAAGCCCCAAGGTATCGTAGCCGTCATCACTTTTCATTCCGGAGAAGATAGAATAGTCAAACAATTTGTTCAAAGTCACCTGCACCAAATAGACAATTTAACCCCGAAAGCTATTCGGTCAACACCCCAAGAAGTCAAAAACAACCCCTTATCTCGCTCAGCCCTCCTAAGATCGTATAAAATTAAGTAATGCCTTACCGCTACTATATACTTATAATCCTCTTTCTTTTTATTCTTCAAATTTCGTTCTCGATTTTTTATAGCAGCGAAATCATAACCCAAAACAATATCTACTATGAAAACCAGGTTAAACTTGAGAGTCTAAAAGAAAACAATCAAGCTCTAACAAACGAGCTATCCCGTCTTACCTCTATGAACTATCTGGAAAATCAAATTAAAAACCTTGGTCTGTCGCCAATAAATCAAAAGTTGGACTTAAACACACCGTGAAACAACAAAGGTCAAAAACCTTATTATTTACCTTGGTCCTATTCTATTTCCTGGTTCTGGGCCGCCTTTTCTACTGGCAGGTAGTCAAAGGTCCTGTTCTCAAAGAGAAAGCTTTATCCCAAACATATAAGCTTCAAAAAAAACTCCCCCAAAGAGGTCAGATTTTTACCAGCGACGGTTACCCTTTGGTTCTAAACCAAAAAAAATATCAACTCTCCATCTACAAACCTAATCTTGAAGAAGATATAACCCCGACTATATCAAAAATTGAACAAATTAAGCCGGATTTTTCTGATGTAGACAAAAACACCATCAACTTTCTCCTCTCCAATGAAAACCAAAAATGGCAAACTTTTTCAACTTTGTTTGACAAAAGCGACATGGAATCACTGGCTAAGCCCGGTCTCGTTTTTGAAGAAATTAACAAAAGATTCTATCCGGAAAATTCTCTTGCCAATAATATACTTGGCATTGTCGGCAAAAACAGTTTAGGGAATGATATTGGATATGGGGGTCTTGAAGGTTACTACAACAAACAACTCAAAGGGAAAACCGGCTTCTCCTGGATCACCAAAGACGCTACGGGGAAAACAATTTTAACCAAAAAAAGCTGGCGTTCTGAAGATTACAACGGCCTCGATCTCCATACTTCAATTGATAGACGCATCCAATATCATATTGAAAAAGTCCTCAATCGGGGGATCGAAGAATTTTCAGCTGACTCGGGTTCTGTTACCGTAATGGAAAGCAGCACTGGCTCTATTCTGGGCATGGCCAGCCTGGTAGCCACCGATTCTGCCACACCAAGCGCTCTAAAAAATCCAGCCATATCTGATCTCTTTGAACCCGGGTCCATATTTAAGCCATTGGTAGTAGCCATGGCTCTCGATAGTGATAGTATCGGCAAAAACTTCATCTGCACTATTTGCGACCGTCCTCGTGTTATTGGAGAATACACTATCAACAACTGGAACTTTGAAACCCACCCTGACTCCAGCCTGTTTGATATTATCAAAAATTCTGACAATATCGGTATGAGTTCCATTATTGCCAAGCTTGGAAAAGATAAATTTCTGGGATACTACAAAAAACTGGGGCTTGACCAAAAAACCGGAATCGACCTTCAAGGAGAAGCTAAGGCTCCCCTCAAACAATATTGGCCTGAAATTGATTTGGCCACCGCTTCTTTTGGACAGGGAATATCTGTAACTCAAATTAACATGCTTCAAGCTTTCAACAGTATTGCCAACGATGGCCGCCTTGTAAAACCCCGTGTCGTTACCAAAATCGATGATAATGGCAAACTTACATCTCCCCACCCTCCTGATACCGCCGATGTTTTCACTCAGGAAACCATGGTCACACTTAAAGAAATCCTAAAGTATTCGGTCGAAAATAGCGCTGTTGACAGGTTCCGCCCGGAAAATCTTGAAGTCTGTGCTAAAAGCGGTACTGCTCAAGTAGCGGTTAAAGGTTCTTACACCGACTCGTCAACAATCGCATCCTACATTGGTTTTTCGCCTTGCATTAATCCGAAATTCACCATGATAGTGACAATAAACAATCCCAAATCATCTCCTTGGGGTTCGAGTACTGCTGCCCCTATCTGGTTTGAGTTGGCATCAATTTTAAACAATTTGTTATAATTTGTTGCTTTACATGTCAACATTAAAACTAGGCGTTTTTACCCAAAAAATCAAAAATATTTTCTGGCACCTCCCAAAAAGTGTTTTTTATAATTATCTTTATTCCTTTCCGTCAAAAAAATTTACTCTCATTGGTGTTACCGGCACCGACGGCAAGACTACTACCAGTACGCTGATATATTCTATTCTTCAAAAAGCCGGATATAATACTGGCCTTATCACTACCATTGGAGCCAGAATTGGCGCCAAAGAGATCAGTACCGGTTTACATACCACCAGCCCAGATCCATCTGTAATCCAGAAGCTCTTTCGCGATATGGCTCAAGCCGGTATTACTCATGTCGTCTGCGAGGTCACCTCACATGCACTTGACCAACACCGCTACTGGGGTTGTGATTTTGATATATCCGCCCTCACCAACGTCACTCATGAACATCTCGACTACCACCGCAACATGACAAATTATATTGACTCAAAAGCCAGACTGTTTAAGCAGTCAAAACTAGCTGTTCTAAATAAGGATGATGTGTCTTTTGATCAAATAAAAGGTTGTATAAAATCTCCTGTTTGTTCTTATGGCATTAAAAGCAAATCTGATTTCCAGGCTAAAAATATCAAGCTTGGAGAATTTTTATCCTTTAACGTCAATGGAGAAAAGATTGTTACTGACAGTAATTACAGTTACCAGGTTTACAATATTACCTGCGCCCTGGCAGTAATTTCCAAACTTCAAATTGACACCAAATACTTAATCGACACTGTCAAAACTTTTCCTGAAACAAAAGGCAGAAGGGAAGTTGTTTTGAATGATCTGAATATTAATACAATTATTGATTTTGCCCACACCCCGGCTGCACTGCAGGAAACACTTAAATCTCTTAAAAAAGTCAGTAAAGGAAAACTTCTAGTAATATTTGGCGCTACCGGTGGTCGGGATCCGAGTAAACGGCCTCTTATGGGCCAGTTTGTTTCTGAAAACTCAGATATTGCCTTTATAACCGCCGACGACACTAGAAACGAAAACGTCAACGATATTAATAGGCAAATAATTGAAGGTATCAACCCCGATACTTCTTTATTTGTAGATAATCACCATCTTTCCCCCGATAAGATTAAGAAAATAATCAGCAAGAATCAGGAAAAATTTATCTACTTTAGCATCCCAAACCGGCAGGACGCATTTAACTTGGCCGTTAAATTAGCCAAAAATAACGACACCATTATCGCTTGCGGCAAGGGTCACGAAACCACCATTCTTCATGGTCAAACAGAATATCCTTGGTCAGAGCAAGAAGCATATCGGACAGCCTTTAGACTTAAATAACATTATGACCTCCTATAACCTTAAAACTAAATCAACAATCGACGATAACTATTCAGAAGGTCTCCTACCTCAAAGGAATGATAAAAATCTTTTTTACCAGGATAGTTCCTGCCGCTCCAATCTATCAAAATTCCAGCTAAATTCCGAAAACAGAAGAATTCTTAGAAAAACACAAGATTTTCATTACGAAAAAATTCTTTTACCTGATCTCTCCTACACGCCAACTGTCCAAAAAACCATTAAAAACTGGATAGCGCAGCTCAATTGGAATTTTCCCATAAGTTCAGTAAAAAATATCTTTACCAACCACATCTTTAATTATGTATACATTTGGAAAGACTCCCAAAATAACCCAGTTGCCTACTCCGTTTGTTATTTTTCCGATTCGCTCTCACACATCGCTTATATCTTCTACGACCCTCGATATTCCCATCACGACTTACCCATCAGGTTGGTGCTGCAATTTATTATTGACTCAACGAACCAAGGCCTTAAATACGCTTATCTGGGCAGATTTAACACTTCCAACGGCTACTATAAAAGAAACATGCCAGGTTTCGAGTTTTTTGTAAACGGTAAATGGATTGAATATAATAAAGATAGTCAACATTTAATCGTCAAATAATGCATATCCATATTGTGGGAATTGCCGGAACCATGACTGCCCCCCTAGCTGTCAGCCTCAAAAACCAAGGTCACACAGTTACGGGCTCTGACCAAGAAAAAGTATTTCCCCCCGTTAGCACCATCCTGCAAAAAGCTCACATCAATATTAACTCAACATCCATAGACAATAACATTGACTTGGCAATTATCGGTTCATCCTTTAAGTCGTTCTCGAAAACACGCCAGGAATTCGAACAGGTTAAACAATTAAATATCCCCTTTGTCTCCGCAACAGAATACATTGCTCACAACCTATGCAAAAATGAATCCATCCTGGTTGCAGGAACTTACGGGAAAACTACCATCACAAGCCTCCTCACCTGGATTTTAAAAAACGCCAACTTTAACCCAAGTTTTATGTTTGGGGGCGAATCCTTAAACGATATTCCCTCGCTTTCTTTCAGCAATTCTTCTTGGTCTGTCACAGAAGCTGACGAATCCATAAACGGTCTTGACTCCAAGGCCAAATTTCTTTATTACCCCTTAAAACATTTATTAGTTACCAGTGCCGATTGGGAACACCGGGAATCCTACAAGACAAAAGCCGAAAACCTCTCTGCTTTTATTAATTTAGTAAAAAAAGTTCCGAAAGATGGGCTTATTGTTCTTGATGCCAAAGGCCAAAACACTCTTGAGTTGTCCCGGTTTAGTAAATCAAAAACCGTTTTTTACAATTCCCCGCAGTCCGGTTACTTTATAAAAGAAGTCAGCAAAAAGGCAAACTATAATAAAATAAAATTAGCTACCCCCTTCACCGATCTTAGTCTAAAAACACCCATCTTCGGTCTCTTTAATTACGAAAACATTCTGGCGGCAGTAACCATGGCCCTCAACCTTGGTATCGAACCTACTGCTTTGGAAAAAGCCATTTTTGAATACAGAGGAATAAAAAGAAGACTCGAGCTCCTTCATACACAAAACAATATTCATTTTTTTGATGACTTTGCCCAATCACCACCCCGTATTAAAGCAGTTTTAGAGAGTCTTTCCCGTGAATTTCCCTCTCAAAATATTTTTGTTTACTACGAACCTCACGCCTCTTTTATCCTCGATAAAAACAATCTTGAAAACTTTAACCAAGCGTTCTCTCCCGCATCTCGTGTCATCGTTGGTAAAATTAACTTCAGTAACAAGATTAGTAAATCTAACCGCACAACCGGAAGCCTCATTGAAAAAAATATTGGACCTAAATCAGAATATCTACCACTGCCAAACGATGTTTTAAATTACTTTACAAACAATCTCAAGCCAAATGATATATTTATTCACATGAGTTCAGGTGGTTTAACAGGCATCAACACGGTAAATCAAATTATTAATTATTTCAGGAAAAATAATGTCAAGATACATAGTTAATGGCGGTAAAACCCTCAACGGTGAAATCTCTATCCGGGGAGCCAAAAATGCCAGTTTTAAGCAGATAATTGCTTCCATGCTCTCAGGTAAGCCCACCCTTTTGACCAATGTACCAAAAATCTCCGACGTTAATATTACCACTAGCATTGCGGCCAAGCTTGGCGCCCAAGTCAACCACACCGGAGAACACAGTTTGGAAATCTCCACTCCCACGGTAGATTCCTATATCGTTCCTAAAGGAACCGGCCAGAAATCCCGTACTTCCTTCATGTTTGCAGCACCACTACTTGCCAGATGCGGACAAGCTATAGTTCCCTTTCCAGGTGGTGACAGGCTAGGCGATAGACCGCTGGACCGGCTTTTTGACTGCCTTCACCAAATGAACATTAGTATCAATATCGAGAATGATCTTGTCCACTTCCAAACTGATGCTATCAAACCAACCCACTATACTTTCCTAAAACCTTCCCATACTGTTACTGAAACAATTTTGATGTTAGCCTGCGTAGCTAACGGTGAAACCGTCCTTGAGAACTCCGCTCTTGAGCCTGAAATTGACGACCTTATCGATATGTTAAATTCTATGGGAGGCCAAATCGAAAGAGACAAAAATGATCCGAAAAAAATTATCATTCAAGGGGTTCCTTGGCTTAATGGAACCAAACACCAGGTTATTTCCGACCGCAATGAATCTGTCACTTTCGCTTGTGCAGCGTTGGCCACCAAAGGTTCCATAAATATCTTAAGAATCAATCCGGCAATTATACAAACTTTCCTTGAAACAATCCAAAAAATGGGTGCCAAAATTGATACTGGTAAAGATGAAGTTACCGTCAGTTGGGTGCAGCCTCTAAAAGCCATAAATATAGAAACAACTCCCGAACCTGGGTTTATGACAGATTGGCAAGCTGTTTTTTCTGTTTTGCTTACCCAAGCCATTGGTTGCAGCACGATAATTGAAAGAATTTTTCCCAGCCGTTTCCAACATATAAGCTATCTCAAGCAAATGGGAGTAAAAACTAGTTTCTTTAATCCGGCAAATATTGACTCCGATTATTATTTCTTCAATCCTGAAAGCGACAAACCCGAATACTTTCACGGAGTAAAAATTTACGGTCCTGCTAAACTTCAACCAGGCAATCTGGTTGTAAGTGATCTTCGGGCCGGAGCCTCTGTCACCCTGGCTGCCCTCATTGCACCGGGTCAAACCGTAATTGACGGGGTAGAATACATAGAACGCGGATATGAGAAACTGGCCGAAAGACTTAACTCCCTCGGAGCTGGCATTGAGTATATTAAAAAATCTTTAGTTCGCCCTGTTTGATCCAGATAATATATACTTAAATAAATTATGACTCATTTGTACTTAGGATTGCTGCTCTTCTCTTTTTTTATAACCAGCATCTTGGTAGTTCCCTTCATCAACCTTCTCTATAAACTTAAGTTCCAAAGACAAAAACAAAAAACGCTTGACTTCCAAAATAAAAGGACCCCGGTATTTGATAAATTCCATGCATCGAAATCAGGAACTCCTGTTGGTGGCGGTCTTCTTATAATTGTTGCTGTTACTCTTCTTTTCCTCTTCTTACTACCGATCCTGCGTTTTTCCAATATCTTTATTTCAAGTAACTACGAAATAAATCGGGAAATTGTTATTTTGTTTTTTACCTTCATTAGCTTCGGTCTTCTAGGTTTATATGATGATGCTAAAAAATTTTTTGATGCTAAACAGACCGGTTTCTTTGGCCTCAGAATGAGACAGAAATTCCTGCTCCAGGTATTTTTGGCCTTAATTATCTCCTCCATGATTTATTTCCAACTCAATATAAACTTCATCTACGTTCCTTTTCTTGGGCCTCTTACCTTGGGAATATTTTTTATTCCCGTATCCATATTCTTCATTGTCACCTTTGCTAATTTTTTCAACATCAGTGACGGCCTGGATGGTCTTGCGTCAGGACTTTTAATGATCGCCCTCTTCGCCTTTTGGTTTATTTCCAACACTTCACTTGATACTCCTATTTCGCTATTTCTAGCCTTATGGCTTGGTAGCTTAATCGCCTTTCTCTACTTTAATGTTTATCCGGCTAGAATTTGGCTAGGGGATGTTGGTTCGCTTTCCTTCGGAGCCACCTTTGCTGTTATCGCCATCCTTCTCGGGCGCATCGTTCCCTTGCTTATTGTTGGTTTCCCTTTTATTGTTGAAGGTCTAAGCAGCGCCCTCCAGATTTTTAGTAAAACATACTTTAAAAAACGAATTTTCCCGGCAGCGCCAATTCACCTGACACTCCAAAAAATTGGCTGGGAAGAACCAAAGATAGTCTTCCGGGCCTGGCTTGCTGGTATAATACTAGCAGTATTCGGCTTATGGTTAGGACTAAACTAGATAATCAACTCAAGAAAGAAGCTCTCAAATATCTCGGAATACCTTATTGGAAAAACCGAATTACCGACGGCAAAATTACCCGTGAAGGCTTCCTTGGCGGTAAAGGCAATTGGAAACAGATACAGGCAGAAACCCAAAAACTTTTAGGAAAATTCCCTCAGAAAAACACTCCGGATAAAGTCTACAACCTCCAAAAAAAAAATCGAGTTGGTATAGACTGCTCCGGATTGGCCTACAATCTCCTCGACTTCCTCTGTCAAAAAATTAAACAAGAACGATTGGATAACCACATCACCGGAGTCGGCGGCAAAAATGGAATACGCCGTGTTTCCGCAAACATACTAACTTCTGAAAAAAACGCCATTAAAATAAACAACTACGAAAACATAAAACCCGGCGACCTGATCAGGCTAGACAATGGTCGGCATGTAATTGTAATACTTGAGAAAACTGGAAAAACAATAAATTACATTCACAACAGCAGCAAAACATACGATAGGGGAGTCCATCTTGGATCAATCACTCTTATCAACCCCAACCAACCTTTAAACTATCAACAGTGGTCCGACATCCTCAAAGATAAAGGCAATTATGCCTTACTCTTTAACCACAAAAATGGCGACGGCATATTCCGCCTCAAATGTCTAAGTTAAACTACTTTTCTTCCACCAATTCCTGGTACTTTAATGGTTCCAATGATAATATCTCCAGTTCGGTTCCGCATTCATCACACTCTACGATATCACCCACAGACACCTGTTCATCAAGTTTCTTTTTTTGTCCGCAGTCGGGGCAAACAACAAATTTACTGTTATTATTCATTTTTTAATGTCAAAATATAATTGTAGTTTATTATAAAACATGACACCGCTAAACCAAATTAACCAAATTTACTTAAAAAGAGAAGACCAAAATCCCACCGGTTCTGCCAAAGACAGGGCTATTGTTAAACAAATTAAAAACTTAATTGCCAACAAATATGATCGTGCTGTCATATCCAGCACCGGCAACGCTGCCATATCAGCCATTCATTATTGCCAAAAATTCAATATCCCTCTAACAATCTTTCTATCTCCCAAAGTACAAACAGCAAAACTTAATATAATAAAAAAGCTTTGTCCCCACATCATCTTCTCCCAAAAACCAATTAGCGATGCCTTTAAATTTTCTAAAATAAATAATTCCTACTATTTACGTCAATCGACAGACCTTTCCGCCCAAGAAGGCTACCAAAATATTAGTCGCGAGCTATTGGAACAACTACCCCAAGTATCCAGTATCTTCGTTCCGGTAGGTAGTGGGACAACACTTCTTGGTATCTCCCGAACACTCCCGTCCAAAACAAAAATATTCGCCGTTCAACCCGCTTCTCATTGTCCTATAAGCTCTGTTTTTGACAGCAATTATAAACCCGAAAACATCACTGTTACCGACGCTCTTTCGGTCAAATCACTGCCGCTAAAAACTCAATTAATATCAACTATTAAAAAGACCGGAGGGCAGGGGATTGTGGTCCAAAACCAACAAGTCATTGATGCCCTAAGCTATCTGAATCAAAATAATATCCTCTCCTCAGCAGAAGGAGCTTTGGCTTATGCTGGGCTTCAAAAAGCCCTAAGTCAAAAAATAGATATCGGATCCTATCCGGTAGTGCTAATTACCGGTACAAAAAGATGATAAAAATCCTAGATCATATCAACCAAAATCCGTACAACTTCTTTTTCCTTGTCGTCGACGACTCTCTTGATATTACCCTGCCGGAACTAAAAAATTTTTATCTTATTTATGCCTACAAAAACCCTCGGATTAAATTTCTAAAAGAACAAAATATCAGTTATTTTTGTCTCGAAGAACATGGAATAAAACTTAAAGTCAAAAACAGCGGCAAACTTTTGTCAAACCCAAAGGTTATCACCTATATCAAAAACATTAGCCAGCAAAACAAACGTACTCCAGCCATTATCCCATTCAAGCCTTCGGCAAAAATTGACAACATTTGCCAAAAACAGGGTTGGTTGTTAGTAAGCAATCCGGCGTCCACAAACCGCCTTCTTGAGGATAAAATTAAATTCCCTCAACTATGCGCCAAATACAATATTTCCCAAATACCCTATGCAATTGGTAAATTTAATCAGGAAAAGTTTACGAAATATCAAAACGAATTTGGGCAAAAACTTGTTGTTCAAACCCATTTTGGTTGGGCAGGAAACAGTACCTATCTTTTATCAGACTGGCAAACCGGGAAAAGAATCATTCCCTTAAATTCGCAGGTAAAGTTTTCTCCGTTCAAAGAGGGCTATACTTTACTGAACAACTGCTGTCTTACCCGGCATGGACTAATCCAAAGCCCTCCCGCCTTGCAGTTTACCGGTATTAAACCCCTAACACAAAATCCCTTTACCACCGTCGGACGCCAATGGCCATCAACTGCCCCTCAAAACATCCTCAATCAAGTTAAAGACATAACTGAAAAATTTTCTAAAATATTAATCAAACAAAAATATCGGGGATTTTTCGGCCTGGACTTTTTTGTTGAAAAGGACCAGGTTTATCTTTTGGAATGTAACCCCCGTCTTACGGCATCCTTCGCTTTCTATACCGGTTTGGAAAAAGCAGTCGGTATCACCCCTCTTTTCTATTTTCATCTGGCAGAACTGACCAATATAAAATACTCCATCGATATCGAAGAAGAACAATCTCGCTTTTCTAATCCTGAAATCATTGGCACTGAGTTAACTCCAAAGAACAAAGACAACATTACCATAAAAAAAATTCACATACCATCAACTATCCACTCCGTTCAAAATTATTCGAATCTAAATTTGCATATCCCAAATTATGACTAGAAGTCCGGCTCCTCCCGCCAGCAATAAAAAAGCAAAACTCGTGGTTCCTTTTTTAACTTTTTTACTTATAACCATAGGACTGGTATTTATTTCCCTGTCATCTCTGTCTGAAGCCAACTCTACCATAGGGGATAAGTTCTTTTTCATCAAAAAACAACTAAGCTGGCTTCTCGTCGGAACTCTCAGCTATGTCGTCTTCACCAAAATAAAACTTTCCGTTATCAAAAACCTCTCTTTCCCTCTCTATATAGCCTCCATACTGACTCTAATTCTCGTCCTTATCCCAACCCTTGGAAACCAGGCTCTAGGAGCTAGAAGATGGCTTGATTTGGGAATTATCGGCATCCAACCTTCGGAAACAGTAAAGTTCACTTCGGTTGTTTATTTCTCCTACCTCTTCTCAAGAGAATCAAAAAGAAATATTAAAAACCTTGTGATCTACCTGGCAATACCATTCTTCTTGATATTACTCCAGCCAAACTTAAGTACCGCCATCCTTATTTCAACTATAGTCATTACCGTATATTATCTAGCTGGTGGCGAAATCACTTCTCTGTTTTTTCTTTGTTTTTTTGCAGCACTTCTAAGTTTCCTCTTAATTTTTACATCGGATTATCGAAGTGCCAGGTTTAAAACCTTGTTTAATCCTCAGGAAAATACTTCGACAGCCTCTTATCACAGTAATCAAATAATATTAGCCTTAGCTTCCGGGGGTTTTTTTGGAAAAGGTGTTGCCAATTCAGACCAGAAATATCGATACATCCCCAAAGTTTCCACCGATTCAATACTGGCTGTAATTGGGGAAGAAACAGGTTTTATCGGAGTTGGTCTCATCTTATTTCTTTATCTTTATTTGGTTGTCTATTTATTTAAACTGGCAGCCAAAATTACTGACCCCTTCCAATCTTTGTTTGTAAACAGCACCGCCTGCTGGATTGCTTACCAGTGCCTTATCAACGTTTCTGCTATCGTTGCCATAATCCCGCTAACCGGAGTGCCACTGCCTTTTATTTCATATGGCGGCTCATCATTGATCACCCTGCTCTCTGCAATAGGTTTGGTGGTCAATATCGAACAAAACAACAACAAATTGTTATACTCAACTAGTGAAAAGAACAAACAAGGTCCTTCTCATAACGGGAACCCACACAACTCCGGCAATCGAACTGATAAACCAACTCAAAAATGACGCCAAGACAAATTGGGAAATCCACTATATAGGTAGAAAGTACAACTCCAGCGACTCAAAATATCCTTCGATCGAGTCAAAACTCCTTCCCCAGCTAGGAATAAATTTCCACCCTATTAGTTGCGGCAAACTGGATAGAAGATGGCTTCCCAACACCCTCAAAGGCATTCCCCAAACTCTTAAAGCTTTTATCAAATCCAGTAAACTAATAAGTAAAATCAACCCCGACATTGTCGTTTCATTTGGCGGATATGTTTCCGTACCTGTAGTTATCGCTGCCAGTCTAAAAAAAATACCATCAATTACTCACGAACAAACCCTGACCAACAGCCTTTCAACCAGAATCAACAGCCTCTTTGTCACCAAAATTGCCCTGTCATTCAACAACCAAAACCAGATAGAAAGCCTCCCCAAAAATAAATCCCATGTTACCGGGAACCTTCTCAGATCCCAAATCTTCCGTGTTGACTCGCCGAAGTTTTCAAAAATAAAAACCAAAAAACCGATCATTTATATTACTGCTGGGAATCAGGGGTCTCATTCCATAAATGAAGTTGTCCGCAAACTTATTCCTCAGCTTAACGATTTTTTAGTAATCCATCAAACCGGTTCCCGCGACTACAAAAAATCTCTCAAACTCACCCATCAATATGAAAATTATCTGGTTTATGATTACATTGGCCTAGCTGATATTGGCTGGATATTGAACAAAGCCGACATAATCATCAGCCGTTCCGGCGCTAACACAAGTCAGGAAATTGTCGCTCTTAAAAAGAAATCCATTCTCATCCCACTGCCTTTCAGTCAACAGGATGAGCAACTTAAAAACGCTCTTTGGGCTAGCGCCAATTTACCCCAGATAACGTCCATAATAAAACAAGACGATCTTGAACCCAAACTTCTTTTAAACGAAATCGATAAGTTATCCCAAAAAACCTCTCCGAAAAAGGATAAAATTAAACATGAAAAACATCCGATCATTGATCTCATCTACAGTCTTACTTAAAAAAATCATCTTGGCTTTTCTATTCTCACTCTTGGCCTATGTACTCTTCTTTCAGTTCTACCAATCTACCCTGACAACAATCAATCCCTCTTCATCTAAAAACGATTTTTTGAGTAAGTTAAGCACGGTTCTAAGTACTGCCAACATCAAAACCTCTCAAATTACCCTCCGCGACTTTCAAAATGAAACTGAATTCTATGTTCAAAATGAAAATTTCACTACAAAAGTAGTCCTTTCAACCGCCAAAGATCCCTATCAACAAGTTGCTTCTTTACAAAAAATTTTAAAAATCGCTAAAATTAAAGGTAAAGATGTTAAATTCATTGATTTAAGCATTGGTCGCTCATATGCAACATTCTAAAATAATTAGTGGTATAGATATCGGGACTTCGAAGGTAACAACCATTATTGGTCAATATTTTGACTCCGAAGATAGGTTTAACGTTATTGCAGTTTCTTCAATACCATCCCTTGGTTTTAGAAAAGGTCAGATAATAAATCTGGAACAAGCCTCGAATACAATTACCCAAAGCGTTGAATCTGCAGAAAGAATGGCTGGTTTCCAAATTAGCAACGCCATAGTTTCTTTCTCCGCACCTCACATCGAGTCAATTAATTCTCATGGGGTTGTGGCTATCAGTAACCCTAATGGAGAAATCGAGTCAATTGACATTACTCGTGTTATCGAAGCTGCCAAAGCCATATCCCTGCCAAGTGGTAAAGAAATTATTCATGTTATTCCTCGAAAATATACCGTCGATGGTCAGGAAGGGGTCATCGATCCCGTCGGCATGAACGGCATTCGTCTGGAAATTGAAGCCAACATAATTGTTGCCTCCAGCCCGGCTATCAAGAATCTAAAAAAATGTCTCGAAGAAATCGGTATCAACATTACTTCGCTAATTTACTCCGGGCTTCCCACTGCAAAATCAACTTTAACTGACACCGAAAAAGAACTTGGCGTCGCCCTCGTCGACATTGGGGGCAGTATCACCACAATTACAATTTATTCTGAAGGATCTCCCTGTTATGTCGCGGTATTACCGGTTGGCGCCAACAACGTTACCAACGATCTGGCAATCGGTCTTAGGTATTCGCTTGAAGATGCAGAAAAAATTAAACTTAGATTAGATAAAGTTTCAGATAATAAAAAATTTGAAGATGAGATTGATATCTCCCATTTCGGTATCAATACAGAAGATAAAAGAAAAATTTCAATATCAACAGCGGTAAACGGAATAATTAAACCCAGGCTTGAGGAAATGTTTAGCCTCGTCTATACCCAAATTGAAAGTAGCGGCTTCCAAAATGTTATCCCCGCCGGTATCGTACTAACAGGCGGAGGAGCCCAGACAGTTAGTGCCAAAGAAATTTGTTCAAAAACCATACCGTTACCGTTCCGTATCGGTAACCCTCCAAAAGTCGGAGGCATAGTCGATGATATCATTAATCCTAGTTTTACAAGTTCTATCGGCTTGCTAATGTATGCCCTCGACCAAAATTTCAAAGATGTTTCCTCTTCTGGTAAGAAAGGAAAAGTTTCTTTCAATGGTCTTTTTGGTCGCATCAAAGGCATGCTCGAACCCCTTCTCCCATAAACTATGGCACTAATCAAAACCCTTGCCGGTCAATTCGCAAAAATGAAAGTCATCGGCGTCGGTGGTGGTGGAAATAATGCTATCAATTCCATGATTTCTGAAGATGGAGTCGATGGTGTTGATTTTATAGCGGTCAACACTGATTCCCAAGCTCTGCTCAACTCTTTGGCTCCCATTAAAATTCAGCTTGGGGAAAAATTAACCAAAGGCTTGGGCGCCGGAGGCAATCCTCAAATTGGGCAGGAAGCAGCCGAAGAGTCTCGAGAAAAAATCAAGGAATTGCTTGAAGGTACTGATATGGTTTTTATTACCGGTGGTATGGGAGGAGGTACCTGCACCGGGGCTGCACCAATTATTGCAGAAATCGCCAAAAGGGAACTGGGAATTCTTACCATTGCTGTTGTCACCAAGCCTTTTCTCTTTGAGGGGACTCGCCGCATGACCAATGCTGAAGAAGGAATTTCTCGGCTCAGACAAAATGTTGACACCCTCATTGTAATTCCCAACCAAAAGGTCATGGAAATTGTTAATAGCAAAGCTACCTTGATTGAAGCTTTCAAAATTGCCGATTCCGTACTAAATAAAGGCACTCAGGCTATCGCCGAACTAATCACCACCCCGGGTCTTATTAACCTGGATTTTGCCGATATCAAATCCATAATGAGTGATGCTGGCTCAGCTTTAATGGGAGTAGGGGAGGCAGATGGGGAAAATAGGGCTAGGGACGCCGTTATTGCCGCCATTGATTCACCCCTGGTTGACGTCAGTATCGAAGGAGCCCGTGGGGTACTTATAAATATCAGCGGGGGGTCCGACCTTACCATGGCTGAAATCGAAGAATCTGCCAGGACGATTACTGAGCACACTGCTCCCGACGCTAATATAATTTTCGGAGCCACTATCGACAATAATCTTAAAAATAAAATAAAAATTACTGTTATTGCCACCGGCTTCGACGAAAGGCCCAAACTATTCCAAGCTGCCAAAAAAGTTATCCAGCCCGAACAAAGACCGACATCAAAACAAGAGGAACTTGTCAGTGACAAAATGGAAAAAAACTCACCGCCACCCCAGGTCAATGACAATATCAAAAAAATGATAAATGAAGACGAACTACCTCAGGGTGTGGATATCGTCGACGAATTTGACATTCCGGCATTCCTTAGAAAGAACAAATAATACGGTAAAATTTATGTGTTATCTTGTGATAAAATTAAACACTAATTATGCCAAAGTTTAAAAATGTTCCTCCACAAATAAATTTCCCCAGTTTAGAGGAAGAAATCATCAAATTTTGGAAGGGCAAAAAAATATTTGAAAAATCCGTAGATCAAAGACCCGAATCCAACTCCTATACATTTTATGATGGCCCCCCTTTTATAACCGGGCTTCCTCACCACGGCAGTCTTCTTCCCAGCATTGCTAAAGACTTGATTCCACGTTTTTGGACAATGAAAGG
>JBMNON010000004.1:0-91704 GCA_050943115.1 Patescibacteria group bacterium | reverse complement strand
ATAACCCTCTTAACAACACGTCCATGACCTTTGAAGGTTCTAGTGGGGGCGAATTCGCCGAGGCGATGCCCTACCATATCTTCAGTAACATAGACATTAATAAATCGACGACCATTGTGGACGGCAAAAGTCTTGCCGACAAACTCGGGTGCAATCTGGCTGCCTCTGGCATAAGTCTGGATGACTCCACCTTGGCTTAATTTTTTTACAATATTTGGGTCAACATAAGGACCCTTTTTTGAACTTCTCACGGTTTATTTTGCCCGCTTAACTATTAATCTATTTGATTTTTTCTTTAATTTTCTAGTTTTCTTACCCATAGCCGGACGACCCCAAGGAGTCTTGGGATGCATACCAACTGAGCTTCGGCCTTCTCCTCCACCATGGGGATGAGAATTGGGGTGTTGGGCGACTCCCCTGACAGTAGGACGTATACCACGATGCCTTGATTGACCGGCTTTGGTTAGCTTGAGATTAACATGTTCGACATTGCTAACCTGTCCTATTGTAGCCTTGCTTTCAGATTTAAAAATCCGAATTTCACCTGAAGGAAGCTTTATAGTAGCCTTGTCTCCGTCTATGCTCTGAACATAAGCTGCGGCGCCGGCGCTTTTAACTACCTGAGCTCCGCGACCCGGAGTAAGCTCCAAGCCATGAATAGGAACACCGACAGGAATATTTTTTAGCGGCAGTCGAAAACCATCTTTTATAGGTGCGGTGTCGTTTGACGAATATATTATATCATCCACTTTTAGGTTAGAAGTGGCAAGAATATAAGATTTACTACCATCAACATATGATAGAAGAGCGATATTGGCAGTGCGATTAGGATCATACTCAATGGAAACAACCCTGGCTTCCACGCCTGGCTTTTCTCTTTTCCAATCAATGATGCGCAAAAAACGCTTGTGTTCACCACCGTGGTGGCGGACTGAGATGTGACCCTGCGAATCACGGCCACTAGTCTTCTTTTTTATAGTAAGTAATTTTTTGTAGCTCATTTATTTATTTTTCAAAGTTAGCAGATCAATTTTCTGCTTTTTATCAACAGTAATAATTGCTTTTTTGCGGTTTGATTTTACTACAGGTTGGCGGGTTTTCCAATTGGTTTTTGTCTTACCCTTTAGATTTATGACGTTAACTCTGAGTGGCTTGAGATTAAACATGCCTTCAAAGGCTGAGGCAACCTGATATTTACTGGCATCCGGGCCAACCCAAAAAGAGTATTTACCCTGCTCCTGTTCGAGTAATGATTTTTCTGTAATTATGGGTTTTATTAGTATTGAATCGAGGTTGGTAAGAGCCATATTATTTTCCGAGCTCCTGCAGAGCTTTTTTGCTAAATATTAAGAAGTTCTGTCGGGACAGATCATAAGTATTGAGCGATTGAAGGCTAAGAAGATTGACTGAAGGTAAATTGCGAAAAGCTCTTTTAACATTAGTTAAAGTCTTGGTGGTTACCAGGGCGACATTCTTGCTCTTTTCCATGTCTTTGACATTTTCTTTGAGTGAATTGAGAAGCCTATCGGCTTCCTTAGTTTTAGGTTCAATTTTATTAATATTATCTATGGCAATAATGACATTATCCTTGGCAAACTTTGAGAGCACTGATTTAAGAGCCAGGGCCTTGACTTTCTTGTTCATTTTAATCGTGTAGTTTTGGTTGCCGCTAGGACCGTGAGCGACACCGCCACCGACAAAAATCGGGGCTTTGGCAGAGCCGTGACGAGCACGTCCGGTGCCTTTTTGAGCCCACATTTTTTTGGTGGTACCGGCAACTTGGGAACGGTTCTTAGTGCTGGCTTGGGATTTCCTTTGATTGGAAAGATAAACACGGAGAGACTTGGCAATGATTTCGTCAGAAATCTTGGCACCAAAAACTGAAACGGGAAGATTAATTTCGCCGACTTCTTTTGCGTTTATGTCGTAGACTTTAACTTTCATAATTATTTAGCCTTTTTAATAGTAACCCAAGAATTTCGGGCACCGGGAACTGATCCGCTAATAACGATCTCGTTTCTTTCAGGATCAACTGATATAACTTTTAGATTTGTAACGGTTTTGGTGGCATTGCCAAGGTGACCAGGCATCTTTTTGCCTTTCAGTACTTTACCAGGAGTTTGGGCGCCGATTGAGCCGGGGGCGCGAGTTCTGTCTGACTGACCGCCGGTTACCGGTTGGCGCTGGAAATTGTGTCTTTTGATGACACCGGCGAATCCACGACCTTTTGAAGTACCAGTCACATTTACAATATCACCAACTGAAAAGACCGAGTCGACTTTGATTTCAGAACCAATCTTAACATCATCCTGATTAAGGATATTAAATTCTTTAAACCCTTTGGGAATGCCGTCAACGTTTACCTTTTTGAGTTTGGATTCAATCGCTTTGCTTTGTCTTTTTCTCTGTCCGAAAGCTATCTGAACAGCAGTGTAGCCATCTTTATCGTCGGACTTAAGCTGAGTAACCCGGAGAGGTTCTGCTTTAAGGACGGTGACGGACATCCGCTTGCCATCCTGACTATACTGGTTGCTCATTGTCTGTTTTTTGGCAATAAATCCTGAGATCATAGTGCTCCTTACATCTTAACTTCGATTTCGACACCAGAGGGTAAATCCAAGTGCTGTAGACTGTCTACTGTCCTAAGACTAGTATTAGAAATGTCGATTAAGCGCTTGTGAGTCATTATTTCGTAGTGATCACGAGCGTTTTTGTCGGTATGAGGACTAGTTAAAACTGTAACAACTTTTCTATCCGTTGGCAGAGGAATAGGTCCCTGGACCTGGGCCCCTGCGGTAACCGCCGCCTCAACGATTTTCATTGCGGCTTCATCGATGATCCGATGATCGAAAGACTTTAATCTGATTCGAATGCGGTTACCTTTGGCCATTTTAATTACTTAATAATTTCGGTAATAGCGCCTGCACCAACGGTCAAACCACCTTCGCGGATAGCGAATCTTTGACCGGCTTGCATGGCTACCGGTTTAATTAACTTAACAACAACATTGGCATTGTCGCCAGGCATTACCATCTCAACGCCTTCGGGAAGCTGGATATCACCGGTAACATCAGTAGTTCTGATGAAGACCTGGGGACGATAACCAGTGAAGACGGGAGTATGACGGCCGCCTTCTTCCTTTTTTAGTAAGTAAACTTCGGCTTTGAATTCGGTATGAGGAGTAATGGTGCCGGGTTTGGCAATTACCTGACCTCTTTCAATGTCCTCTTTTTCAATACCTCTTAAGAGGATGCCGACGTTGTCTCCGGCTTGACCCTGATCCAAAATCTTGTGGAACATTTCAACCCCGGTAACAACGGCTTTTTGGGTAGGACGAAGACCGACAATTTCGACTTCTTCGTTGACTTTGACTACACCTCTTTCAATTCTACCGGTAGCAACGGTTCCTCGACCTTTAATAGAGAAAACGTCTTCAACAGCCATTAAGAAAGGTTGGTCAAGTTCTCTTTGAGGCTCAGGAATCCAGGTATCAAGAACTTCCATTAATTTTTTAATGGACTCAACACCTTCGGCGTCGCCTTCAAGAGCTTTTAGAGCCGAACCCCTAATGATAGGAGCATTGTCGCCATCAAAACCGTACTTATTCAAGAGATCTCTGATTTCCATCTCAACTAGATCCAAGAACTCGGGGTCTTCAACAAGATCAACTTTGTTTAAGAAGACGGCTAATTTGGGAACATTTACCTGGTTTGCCAGAAGAACGTGTTCACGAGTTTGAGGCATGGGACCATCGGGAGCTGAAACAACCAAAATAGCTCCGTCCATTTGAGCGGCTCCGGTGATCATGTTCTTGACATAATCAGCGTGGCCGGGACAGTCGATGTGGGCATAGTGCCTTTTATCGGTCTCGTATTCAATATGAGAAATAGCAATGGTAACGATTTTTGAGGCGTCCCTTACTGTTCCTCCTTTTGCGATATCCTGATATGATTTAGGATTTCCCTGCACCTTTGAAATAGCAGCGGACAGGGTGGTTTTACCATGGTCAACATGTCCAATGGTTCCGACATTGACGTGTGGCTTGGTTCTTTGAAAAGTATCTGCCATTATGACTCCTTTTTAAATTTTATTTTTGTCTAATTTTAGACAGGTTTTTTAATTAATAAATGTGTAGCTAAAACGCTTTAAGATTGTAGCAACTAAATTGCTTGTTTGCAATAACAAAGTTGCTTAACTTTTGGTAGTTTTGCTAATTAATAAACTCTGCTGAACATCGAAAGGTACCGGGTCGTAATGGGACGGTTCCATATAGAAAGATCCCCTACCCTGAGTCAAACTTCGGATGACCGTAGCATAACCGCGCACTGCTTCAAGAGGAACGAAGGCGTTTACTGTAGTAAAGTTGTTGCTTTCGGAAGTACCGTTGATTTGGCCGCGGCGGGATGAAAGATCACCGATTACGGTCCCCAGGAATTCCGATGGTGTATTAACTTCAAATTTCATTATCGGTTCCAAAACTATGGGGTTAGCCTTTTCAAAGGCGTCTTTGATGGCGTATGAACCAGCTAGCTTGAAAGCCATTTCGGAAGAATCGACTTCGTGGTAAGTACCATCATATACAGTAACCTTGATATCGGTGGCCGGATAACCGGCGATGATACCCTTTTGAAGTGTTTCCCGGACACCTTTCTCAATGGCCGGTATAAAATTGCTGGGAATAGCTCCACCTTTTACGGCGTTAACAAATTCGACGCCTTCACCGCGGTTTTTGACCTCAACTCTAATTTTACAGTGACCATACTGACCATGACCACCAGACTGATGAATGTATTTACCTTCCCCTTCGGCATTGGCAGAAATAGTTTCCCTATATGCTACCTGGGGAGCTCCGGTTTTGACATTAACACCAAACTCTCTTTTAAGGCGGTCGACAATGATTTCCAAATAAAGTTCACCCATCCCGGCTATTATTGTCTGACCGGTTTCCTGATTATAAGATACCTTGAAGGTTGGGTCTTCAGTGGCCAAACGGTTTAGGGCAGCACCCATTTTTTCCTGATCGTCAGCGGTTTCGGGTTCAATAGAAAGAGAAATAACCGGATCGGAGAACTGGATAGGTGAAAGTGAGATGGGATGGTTTTTATCACAGAGAGTGTCACCGGTGGTTGACTCCTTGAGACCGATACAAGCTACGATTTCTCCGGCAAATCCTTCTTCGATACCTTCCCGCTTGTCAGCATGCATGAGCAGGAGCCGTCCAATTCTTTCACTAGTATCTTTGGTGGCGTTAAAAACGTCCGAACCGGCTTTTAGAATACCGGAATAAACACGGACATAGGATAGGGTACCAACGTGGGGGTCGGTTTGGACTTTAAAAAGGAGAGCCGAAAGGGGTTCGCTTCTTTCGGGTTTTCTTGTCAGTACATCATTGGTTTGAAGGTCATAGCCTTCGACCGGAGGAAGATCGATTGGAGAAGGCAAATAATCGACGATGCCGTCGAGAACCGGCTGAACACCTTTGTTTCTCCAGGAAGAACCGCAATAAATCGGGAATAATTTTCTTGTGATTGTTGCTTTTCTCAGAGCAGCTTTTAATTCGGGTATGGATATTTCTTCATCGTTTAGGAATTTTTCCAGTAAGGTTTCATCTTCACCAGCAATTTTTTCAACCATATGAGCCCTAGCAGCTTGGGCTTCCGATAAAAGTTCAGCGTCGATATCCTTGATAGAATATTCGACTCCCTGGTCGTCCTTGTCCCAGACAATTTGCTTCATTTCCATTAAGTCAATAATTCCGATAAAATTGTGTTCCTTGCCGACAGGAATAACCATGGGGATAACGGGAGCTTTTAGTTTCTCATCAATGCTCTTTAAGACCATATTAAAGTCCGAACCGATTTTGTCCATTTTATTGACAAAGGCGAGTCGGGGAACACCGTATTTGTCGGCTTGACGCCAAACGGTTTCAGATTGGGCTTGGACACCAGCGTTACCGTCAAAGACCATGATAGCTCCGTCAAGAACACGAAGAGACCTTTCAACTTCGGCAGTGAAATCGACGTGTCCTGGGGTGTCAATGATGTTAAACCTGTGATCGTGCCAAAAGGTGGTAATACAGGCGGATTGGATAGTGATACCCCTTTCCCTTTCCTGGGCTATAGAGTCGGTTGTGGTAGTGCCTTCATCAACGGTTCCAATCTTGTGGATTTTTCCTGTATAAAAGAGTATTCTTTCGGTAGTTGTAGTTTTGCCGGCATCAATGTGGGCAATAACGCCAATGTTGCGCACCTTTTCCATGGGCACATCACGATTTTTAGTTAATTTAATTGTTTCTGCCATTTTAAATTAGTAAGTAACAGATAATAAATAATTACGATGAATAACAGTGTATCATATCATAGTATGAAGCAAAATATAGGAGTAGTCGGAGGCGGTTTTACCGGATTAACAGCCGCATATTATCTTTTAAAGAAAGGCCACAAGGTGACGATTTTTGAAAAAGGAAATAGCTTGGGTGGTTTGGCCGGCGGATTTAGGATTAACGGTAATAATCTGGAAAAGGCCTACCACCATATCTTTAAAACTGATAAGGATATCATTTCATTAAGTGAAGAGTTAAAACTGACAGAGAAATTAAAATGGATTGAGAGCTCGATTGGAATATACTATAAGGGGAAAGTTTCCCCTTTTGTGACCCCGATGGATCTATTAAGGTTTGAAGGGTTGGGGTTGCTTGATAAATTAAGGTTGGGGTTGGTCGGCCTATTGTTGCAAAAGGACAAAGGCTGGGGAAAATATATTGAAGTGCCTGCTTTTGAGTGGATGAAGAAGATGTGTGGGAAAAGAGCTTACAGGGTTATCTGGGAACCATTGCTTAAAGGAAAATTCCACAAATACTACGACAAGGTATCCATGGCGTGGCTGTGGGCAAGGATCCACACCCGAGGGAATTCAAAGGATAAAGGCGATACAAAAGAGTTTTTGGGTTATTACGATGGCGGATTTCAGGTTCTAATAGACAAGTTGGAAGAAAAAATCAAAAAGATGGGCGGGGTTATTGTTGTAGGAGTAGGTATAGAAAAAGTGGGGAAAAAGCAGAAGAAGGTGTTTTTGAAAGTCGAGGGTAAAAATATTGAATTTGATAAAGTCGTGGCTACGGTGCCCTCAAATGTTTTCGCAAAAATTGCCCAGAACTCCCTGGATGAGAAATACAAAAAACAGTTGAGCAGCATCGATTATTTAGGGGCAATTGTTTTTATATTCAGTTCAAAGCAAAGCTTGAGCAAGTATTATTGGCACAATATTAATGACATTAACTCACCCTTTTTGGCTTTTATACAACACACTAATCTAATTGACAAAAGCAATTATGGGGATGAAGAGGTTTATTACATGGGAACTTATGCCCCACATGACCATAAGTTTTTTAGGGTGAAGGATGAGGATGTTGAAAAGGAATACTTCGACTATCTGCAGAAAATATTTCCAAATTTTGACAAAAGACAGGTGAGGCAAAAGTTTTTGTTTAAACTTAGAGATGCCCAACACGTAGTGACTTGTGACTACCCCCAAAAAATTCCCGACTATAAGACATCGATTGAAGGGGTGTATTTAGCCAATTTCTCTCAAATTTTCCCAGAAGACCGAGGAACAAATTTTGCAGTTAGAGAGGGGAAAAAAATAGCCAATTTAGTAGGTTAATCCGAAACCGGGTAAGGTTGCATAAACAGTTTACTTTAATTCTTTATGAGGTCCTGCCAACAAGAGTTAACAAAAGTGCGCTGTTTTGAAGCTTCAAGGGTGGTTTCGAGAACCTGAGCTAATTGGGGTTTTTTCATAGTTTGAATATTCTTGGCTAATTTCATAATAATTTCCTCAAGTCTGTGCTCGTAGGAAGGAACTTTGATGCCCAGTGACTCAAGCTTGCTAACATCAAGGATAGTGTCTACCCGGCGATTTGGTGTCGTTTTGTCCAATTCTTCCTTGGAGATTTTGTTGACTTCAAGACTGGGTAAAATATGCTTTTTTAGAAGCAAACCGATTCTGTAGGGAGTAGACCAACCGGAATTGGCCACATGAAGTACTCCGGTATACTTTTGGGCAATCAATGCAAAAGTCCAGCCCATCAAGTCTTCGATTACGGTGCCGGTATTGGGAGTATCGACAAAGTTAATAAAAGTTAGCATTTTGATAAGCATGTTTTTGTGATTTACCTCCCCGGATATTGGCTGGCGGGGGCGGAGGATGAGGTATTTGAAGCTTTTTGATTTATTAAATTGAATTAAGTTTTCAGCCCAAATTTTAGTCCAAGAATAATAGGCTGCCGGCTGCGGTATATCTTCTTCCTTTTTAATGTCAGTTTCATTTTGGCTTTGGAAAATACAGCCACTGGAAAAATGAATAAGATAAATATTTTTTTCATCACAAATTCTGGCGATATTGTCTGCACCAAGGACATTAACATTAAAGGAGTTGAGCTTGTCAGCGGAGCACTGCTCAAGATTGGTTATGGCAGCAGTGTTTATGACTACAGTAGGATTGAAATTCGCAATTTCAGCTTCAATTTGACTTATATGAGTAATATCGGCTTGGGCGATACGGCACGGTAACCCTTTTTCCGTAAAGTAATTTTGATAAAAATTGCCGATTTGACCATTGCCGAATATCAGTATTTTTTCGTTCATGGAGGGGGCAAACTTATAAAGCCTTTTGGGATAACTTTTGGTAGAAGTTTTCAGCTTCGTTTTTGGAATTGCGCCACCAGGATTCATGGGTTTTATACCAATCAATTGTTGCCTTTAGACCGGATTCAAGGTCAAAAGAAGGCTGCCAACCCAGATCCTGGTTGATTTTGGTCCAGTCAACTGAATAGTTGTCGTGAGCCGGGCGATCAGGAACATATTCAATCCAGGATTCATCCAAATTGAGAATTTTTAGGACTGTTTTAACTATTTTGATATTGCTCTCCCCGCCTTTTAGCCCACCAACACAATAAGTCTCACCTATTTTACCTTTCATAATAACTGTTTCTATGGCACTACAATGGTCGTCAACATAAAGCCAATCGCGAAGGTTGAGGCCTTGACCATAAACAGGGACCTTCTTGCCGTCTAATAAATTGGTTATCATCCGGGGGATGAATTTTTCAGGATTTTGGTAAGGACCGTAGTTGTTGGAACAATTTGATATGGTGATGGGAAGTTTAAATGTCTTGGCAAAAGCCCTTACAAAATGGTCTGAGGAAGCCTTGCTAGCTGAATAGGGGCTGCTGGGATTGTAAGGAGTAGACTCCCGAAACTGATCACCGGAATCAAGGGTAATCGAGCCGAAAACTTCATCCGTAGAAACATGATGAAAACGAGATATTTTATTGTTCAGGGCACTTTGAAGAAGGATGTAGGTGCCAAGAACATTGGTTTTGACAAATAAGGTGGGATCGTCGATGGACCGATCAACGTGAGATTCGGCAGCAAAATGAACAACAATATTTACACCATTCATGGCCTCTTCAACAACAACCGGATCACAAATATCTCCTTTTATAAAGGTATAGTCGGAATTGCTTTCGAGGTCATTTAAGCTCACAGGGTTGGCGGCATACGTAACTTTGTCCAAGTTTACTATCTGGTCTCCGGGGTGATTCTTCATCCAGCGCCGAATAAAGTTTGAACCAATAAATCCTAACCCACCTGTTATTAGAATTTTCATAAATCAAGTCTAGATTATGTGACAAACAATAGCAAGGTTACAAAAAAGGCGTGCCGGAAAGCACACCTTTGTTTTGTTTTTATCTGATTCTTTTTACTCATCCAGGTCAGAGGAGCTAGCGGGAGTAGGAGAAGCTTTCTTTGTGGGAGTCGGAGTTACAGAAGTAGTCCGGCTACTACCTTCACTTAAGTCTTCACCGATGACGAAAACTGCGTCATAAGTTCCGGACTCACTTAAACCGGAATCGTAAGAAGCATCAAAATCAAGGTTTTGCTCAAAGTAAGCCGATTGGGTTGATAGGGATGGCTTGAGGCGGACTTCGTTACCATCAACCGACTCATTGCTGTTACCCACGGCAACACTGGTGAAACCGAGGGCCACTAACCTTTGCTTCAGAGTAGCAGCCTGACCGTTGATTTCGGTGGCATTAAGGACTTGGATTTTCATATCCTTGTCTATCGGTGCCAAGGTAGGCGTGGGGCTAAGAGGAGGTTCGGTCGGAGCAAATTCAACTACGGGAACATCCTGGGGCTGATTTTCGGCAACCGGAGATTCAATATCCGTACCGGAGTTTTTGTTTAAAACAAACCAAATGATAACTGAGGCTAAAGCAGCGGTAAAAATGAATACAGCTACTATGGGTAGAACGTTCTTTTTTGCAGCATTCATAGATTTTTCTGGTGGAGGGCTAACTTCTAAATTTGCTAAAGGTGTACTTATTATATCAGCAGATGGTTCTTTGTTTTCAAGGAAAAAACCGAGCACCGGGAGAGGTGTGTTGCCGGGTCGGTTACTTCTTTGAGCAATTTGGGCATCCGTAAAATGAGTTTTATCCAATTTGGTGGTTCCATTTAACTCAATATCGGCCTGGGGTACGTATATTTTTTGGGTAATTTCGTCAAAATAGAGATTGGAATAATTTATGGTTTTTTGGATATCAAGCGAAGGACCTTTGATATTGTTAGTTAAATACACGGAATCTTTTTTGGCCAACATCAGTGTATACTCGTTTTCATTCAGAGGGTAGATGAGGAAGTATTCCTGGTCATTTATTCCCCCAATGACATTGGCAATAGATTTGGAAACCGGAAGCATTTCGGTAATAACCAGACCCAGTTTAGAAAGGTTTTTGCGGATGTTATCGACCTTTAACTTGTCATATATCCTCGATTGAATGATGGTTTTATCTTCCCGTTGAACCAAATTATAATCGAGAGCATCGGGTTCAATTTTGAATGGTACAAAACTTTCTGCCAACCCGATAACGTCTTTTTTCTCGATTGATTCAATTTTTGTATCGTAAATGAACGATTTAGTCAGAACAATATCGTCAGGAACCAGGATTGAACACTTCTGGATTTTGTTCTGTCTTAGATAAAACTCAAGTGGTTGTAGATTGGCTTCGGTTGCATCCTCCCAAAGATTAAGATCGAAGGCGATGGAGTTGTTATCTTTTTTATCAACAAAAATCTCGACGCTTTGAGCTTTGGGCCAAATGACAATTTTCGGTCTTGCAAATAGTTGCATCCTATATTAGTATGGCTAATTTTTTTTACCAGCGCAAGTGGGCAAAGGCTTTGTTGGCTTCAGCCATTCTTTCCACCTCGGTCCTTTTGGAGACGGCAGCACCTTCGTTATTGAGAGCGGCAATAAGTTCGGCAGCTAATTTTTCTCCGAAAGAGTGGTGTTGACTGTTACTTCTAGCCCTTGCAGCCGTTACTAACCATCTGATAGCTAAAGAGTTTTGGCGGTTACCACGAACTGGAGTGGGGACCTGATAAACGGCACCGCCGATTCTACGGGGCCTAACTTCAATTTTGGGCTTAATATTCTCCAGAGATTGTTCCAAGGTGATTAAGACGTCATCCTCTTTGGGGAACTCTTTTTTTAGAAGATCCAGAGCAGAATAAACCTGTTTTTGAGCCGGGCCTTTTTTGCCGTCTTTCATGATGTTGTTAACAATCTTGGTGACAATGGTGCTATTGTGAAGCTTGTCAGGTAAAACTTGTCTTGTTTTTGCGGGACCTTTTCTTGCCATTTTTTATTAAATTATTATTTTGATTCGGACGAGGTGGGTTTCTTGGCACCATATTTACTTCTGGACTGCATTCTTCCAGCTACGGCACCGGAGTCGTACTTACCTCGGACAATATGATAACGGACACCCGGTAAATCCCTAACCCTACCACCCCTAATAGAAACGATACCGTGCTCGGCCAGGTTGTGACCGATACCGGGAATATAGGCGGTAACTTGGGTGCGATTACTAAGTTTGACCTTGGCTATTTTCCGTAATGCGGAATGAGGTTTCTTGGGAGTCATGGTCTTGACCACAGTAACTACCCCTTTCTTTTGAGGATTATAGGTGTCAACTGTAGTATTTTTGATACTATTAAAGTTATCCCGCAGAGCTGCGGTTCTCAGTTTCGCACTTTTCTTTTTTCGTCCTTTTTTAATTAACTGATTGAAGGTTGGCATTGTTGGTTTACGTTTTGTTCTTTTGTAACTGGTATCAGACGTCCGATAATAACATTTTCTTTGAGGCCAATCAAGCAGTCGACCTCGGCCAGAAGTGAAGATTCGGTCAAAACATTGGTTGTTTGCTGGAATGAAGCGGCAGACAACCATGAGCCGGTTGAAAGGGCGGACTGGATCAAGCCAAGAAGGACCTTTCGGCCTTTAGCCGGTTTACCACCCTCGGCTTTAATCTTCTCATTGGCACCAGAGTAAACAGCCCTGGTAACAATTTGACCATACATGAAGTTGGTATCACCAGGATCTTCGATTTTGAGCTTATCACTCATCTCCTTGACGATCACCTCAAGGTGCTTGTCGGCAATGGTGATTCCCTGGGACTCATAGACCGCCTGGATACTGTTTATTAGATATTTTTGAGCAGCTTCAAGACCTTTGACTTCCATAACCTCGCGGACATCAAGTGATCCGGAGCAGAGCTGAGTACCTTGGGCTACCAAGTCGCCATCAGAAACTAGCAGGGTGACGTTTTGAGGCAGAAGATAAGTAACTGTTTTGGTGTTGTTGTTTTTGTCTTTACCGGTTAATTTTATTTCATAACCATCCAGGTTTTCTTTAATCTTGACCTTGCCGCTAATTTCAGCAAGAGGTGAAGGCAGTTTTGGAGTCCTGACTTCGAAGAGCTCTTGAACACGAGGCAGACCCTGGGTAACGTCAACTCCGACAACACCTCCAGTGTGTTTGGTTCTCAAAGTTAACTGAGTACCAGGTTCTCCGATGGACTGAGCGGCAATGACACCTACCGGCACACCGATATTTACCATATCGCGGGTAGACATGTCCCAGCCGTAACACTTCTGGCATAGACCATATTTTGCTTTGCAAACTAGGGGTGAACGGATATCCACTGATAAAGCTTCACTGTTTTCGATGACGGTAACCAGATCATCATCGACAACTGTACCTTTGGAGGCGATGATTTCGTTGGTTTTGGTGTCGACAACGTCATTGGCAAGAACCCGGCCTAATATTCTCCTACCAAAGTATCTTTCCCGGCCTTTGTCGGTTTTTTCGATAGTAATGAATTTAGAGGTACCGCAGTCTTCTACTCTAATGATGGACACATGGGCCGTGTCTACAAGCCTTCTGGTCAAATAACCGGCATCAGCGGTTTTTAGAGCCGTATCGGCAAGCCCTTTGCGGGTACCGCGGGCACCGGTGACATACTCAAAGACAGACAGACCTTCCCTAAAATTTGATTTTGTGGGAAGTTGAACAATTCTACCGGTAGGATCAACCATAAGACCGCGCATACCGGAAAGCTGTTTGATCTGATCTTTGGAAGCACGCTTAATACCTGCAGCAGAGACTACCCTAATTGGAGAATCTGAGTCTAGCGTTTCCCATGTCTTTTCAGCAATTTCTTCGGTTATTTCCATCCAGACATTCTGGCTTAACCTTCTCTTTTCCTCATTGCTAATAAGACCCATTTTATAATTCTCTTCTATCTCAGCAACTCTTTTATTGGCATTGTTGATTATGCTTTCTTTTTCAGGAAGGTAACCGCAGTCAGCCATGGAAATGGATAGACCTGAAAGGGTAAAGCCTTCAAAACCAATGCTTTTTAGACTATCAATAAGTTTAACTGTTTTTTCTTTACCGGCGATTTCGATGGATTTAACAATGAGATCGTTTACAGCCTTGCTACCGGCCATGGGATCGTTGATAAATTCAAATTCTTCGGGAAGAATGCGATTAAAAATAATTCTTCCATAAGTGGTCTTTAATAGTTTTCCGTCTTTTCGGATTCCTATAAGGTCTCTTAAGCCGATTTTCTGACTTTGATAGGCCATTTCCATATCTTCTTCATCTGCAAAAAGAGGAACGTCATCAAAACCATCCCGGGATTCTTTCTCAAGATCTTCCACCCGAACAGAAGTGATGTAATAACAACCTACGGCCATTTCCTGTGTAGGAACGGAAATGGGGCTACCATCGGCGGGTTTTAAAAGATTGTTGGACGGTAACATGAGTTCTTCAGCTTCTTTCTGGGACGCTTCCGATAAGGGAAGATGAACGCCCATCTGGTCGCCATCGAAGTCGGCATTAAAACCTTTACATACACAAGGATGTAACCTAATAGCAAGACCGTCTGTCAAGACGGGTTTGAAAGCCTGGATTGAAAGCTTATGCAGAGTCGGAGCCCGGTTCAAAAGAACATGACTTTCCTTGGTAACTTTTTCCAAAATATCATAGACTTCATTAACACGATGGTCGATAAGGTTTTTGGCGCTTCTAATGTTTGGAGCTAAACCGGTCATCATCAGTTCACGTAGAATAAATGGCCGATACATCTCTAAGGCTATCTCTTTGGGAAGACCGACCTCGTCAAGGTTAAGTTCGGGGCCGACAACAATTACTGAACGACCGGAGTAATCGACTCTTTTACCCAAAAGATTTCTTCGGAAACGACCCTTTTTGCTTCGCAAAAGATCGGAAAGAGATCGAGGTGTCCTTTTGGCACTTCGTCTCTTGTTTTTGGCACTTTTCTGGGCATCAATCAGGGTGTCAACAGATTCCTGAAGCATTCTTTTTTCATTTCTTAAAATGATTTCGGGAGCACCTAATTTAATCAATTTCTTGAGACGGTTATTGCGGTTAATGAGCCTTCTGTAAAGATCGTTTAAGTCGGAAGTGGCAAAACGACCTCCGGTAAGCTGGACCATGGGACGTAGATCCGGAGGAACAACCGGTACGTTCTCCAAAACCATCCAAACCGGTTCGATAGTATTGTCAATCATCCCGTTTAAGATTCTAATCTTGTACATGATTTTCTTTTTCTTGAGTTTGCTGCTGGTTTTGCTTAATTCCTTTTTAAGATTTTTAACCGTAGCTTCAAGGTCAATATCTTTCAGAACGTCCTGAATGGCTTCGGCGCCCATCTTTGCATCAAAGAAAATATCAGCTTTAAACTGAGACAGGTAAAAGCTTTCCTCATCAGAAAGAACAGAGAGGACTTCTAATGATTTAACCTTATCTTCGAGAAATTTAGCAAGGCTTTCTACACGGCTTTTTTCAGTTAGAGCCTTGTTTTCCAATTTTTGAACGTCCTGCTTCAGGCGGACATCCCTTTCTTCCAGAGCAATTGAGAGCTGATCTTTGTTCTTAATCTTTGATTTTAATTCTTCTTTTTCTTTTTTGTTCTGTTCGGTTTTGTTGCTGATTGCTTCTTTGGTTTCAGTGTCAATTTGGCTTAATCTTTTGTCAATATTCTCCTGCAAATTGCTTAATGCTTCCTTTCTTTTGTCAGTGTCAACAGAAGTAACTAAAAACTTGGTGAAGTAGACAACAGACTCAAGTTCTTTTTGAGGTACATCAAGGATGACGCTTAAAGGAGAGGGGGTGTTTCTAAGATACCAAAGATGAGTAACTGGAGCAGCCAGGGCAATATGACCCATTCTTTCCCGTCTAACTTTTGAAGTGGTAACTTCAACACCGCACTTATCACAGATAACTCCTTTGAATCTAATTTTCTTGTACTTACCACAGTAACATTCATAGTCACGACTGGGTCCAAAAATTTTTTCGCAGAAAAGACCATCTTTTTCCGGTCTCCAGCTTCTATAGTTAATAGTTTCCGGTTTGGTAACTTCACCATGAGACCATTCGAGAATATCCTGCGGTGAGGCTAGCTTAATTTGCAAACCTGAGAAATCGACCATATTTTTGTATTTAAACATTTTTATTCTCCCTCCTTTTTGGGTTCTTCTGTAATATCTTTGGCTTCTTCAGCTGGGTTAGCTCTTACAGGAGCGGGATTGGCCTCAAGAATATTAATTTCTTCTGGCTGATCCTCTGTTTCTGATTCTTCCTGTTCAACGACTCCAACCGGAGAAATGTCTAGAGCAAGACCTGCTAATTCTTTGGTTAAAACTTTGAACGACTCCGGAATTGCCGGTTCGGGAATAGCAGTACCTTTGATTATTGACTGGAAAGCTTTGGTTCTTCCTTCAATATCGTCGGATTTTATGGTTAACATTTCCTGAAGGGTGTGAGCAGCGCGATGAGACTCAAGAGCCCACACTTCCATCTCTCCAAGCCTCTGGCCTCCCATTCTGGCTTTACCTCCAAGAGGTTGTTGAGTGACTAATGAGTAAGGTCCGGTAGATCGGGCGTGAACTTTATCATCCACCATGTGTACAAGCTTGAGAATGTAACCGACGCCAACCAAAGTTTTCTGGTCATAAGCGTCTCCGGTTCGGCCATCGAAAAGTTGGATCTTTCCGGTTACGGGAAGTCCGGCTTTTTCAAGCTCCTTACCAATGACTTCTTCACTATATTTTTCAAAAACAGGAACAGCGTATTTCTTGCCAAGCCTATAACCGGCATGAGCCAGAGTAGCTTCCAATATTTGGCCTAAGTTCATACGGGCAATTACTGAAAGCGGTGAAATTACCATATCGACGGGAGTGCCATCTTCGAGCCGAGGCATGTCGTATTCAGGCATAATACGGCAAATAACACCTTTGTTTCCGTGGCGGCCGGCAATTTTATCGCCTTCCTGGATTCTTCTCATTTGGGCCACATAAACCTTGACGATTTTGTTGACTCCGGGATCCAATTCGTCACCTTTGTCTTTGTCGAGAATATCGACTTTAATTACAACTCCACCTTCCCCATTCGGAACACGAAGAGAGGTGTCCTTTACCTCACGGGCCTTTTCACCAAAAATGGCACGTAACAACCTTTCTTCGGCAGTCAACTCTTTTTCGCCTCTGGGTTCGACCTTGCCAACAAGAATGTCGTTGGGACCAACATTGGCACCGATCATGACAATACCGTCATCAGTCAGTTTCGATAATTCGTTTTCGGATACATTGGGAATATCTCTGGTAAGCTCCTCGCTGCCTAATTTGGTTTCTACAACCTGAGCGGCATATTCATAAATCTGAATGTTGGTTAAGACGTCCTGCTTGACTATTCTATCTGAAATAAGGAAAGAATCCTCAAAGGTAAGACCATCAATAGAAGCATAGGCAACCAATAAATTTCGTCCAATCGACAGTTCCCCCTTGTCAGTTGAAGGGCCATCAATAAGAAGATCACCTGCCTTAACGGTGTCACCAACATTGGCAGCAGAACGTTGGTTGTAGCTAGTTCCATAAGGAGAAGTTCTTTCGAATTTAACTAAAGTGTAAGTCTCGTACTGGCCGTCTTCGCTGATAAAGCTATGATCAGTGTTTTCGGTTGCATTAGCTTTTTTATCTAATTTTACGATTATTTTTTCACTATCAACATAAGTTACCTTACCGCTGCGGTTTGCTAGAACAGTACGGTTCATGGCTGAGGTAATGGCTGATTCCATACCAGTACCGACGTAGGGCGATTCAGGTTGGACTAAGGGCACAGCTTGGGTCTGCATGTGAGAGCCCATGAGAGCACGGGTAGCATCGTCATGATCGACGAAAGGAATAAGAGAGGCGGAAGCTCCAACAATTTGATTGGGAACCAGGTCTATGTATTGGGCAGATTCAATAGGACCTTCAATGAATTCTCCCTGGAAACGGAGAGGAACCCACTCTTGTTCAATATAAGATTCATCGTTAATTTTGACGCCCAAATGAGTGATTGGAGTATCAAACTCATCGTCAGCATCAAGATAAACATGATCACTTGATACTTTGTAGCCCTTTTTATCTTTTTCAATTTTCCTGAAAGGTGCTTCGATAAATCCATATTTGTCAACCCTGGCGTAAAGTGCCAAGTAAGTCACAAGCCCGATATTGGGACCTTCAGGGGATCTTACGGTACAAATACGTCCGTATTGAGAGCTATGTACGTCTCTTATTGAGAAAGCTGCCCTTTCTCTAGTAAGGCCGCCAACACCAACAACAGTAACTCTTCTAAGGAGATCGAGTTCGGACAACGGGTTGGTCTGGTCAAGAATTGCTGAGAGCTGGTTGGAGCGGAAGAAGGTGTTTAGCGCCGAAATCAAAGGTTGAGGGTTGATCATTTGAGATGGCATGGGCTTTTCTTTGGTAGAAATCAAGCTCATCCGCTCCTTGACCATTCTTTCAAAGCGAGCCAAAGCTGGTCTTATGGCGACCTGGGAAACAATTTCTCCAGCCCTTCGCAAACGGCGGTTAGCAAGACTGTCAATATCGTCTATACGACTGACCTCACCTTTTTGAAGTTGCACCAGGTATTTGACTGTGGCAATAATATCTTCTTGTTTTAAGACCCAATTTTCAGGGTCATTGTCATCAAAGTTAAAACCAAACTTTTTGTTGATTTTGTAACGACCGACATTACCAAGCTCATAAGTTCTGAGATCAAAAAATCTTTCCTGGAAAAATTTTTCAGCGTTTTCCAAAACCACTGGTTCACCGGGACGAAGCCGGCGGTAGAACTCTAATATCGCCTCCTCGGTGGATTTTGAGGGATCGGCTTGAATGGTGGCATTAATATAATCGGAAAATTCAGCAGTTAATTGCTTGTCATTTAGACCACAGGCGGCCCTAAGAATGATGGAGGCGGGAAATTTTTTCTTTCGGTCAATGCGGGCAAATACCACATCCTTTTTGCCGATAAAAAATTCGAGCCAAGAGCCCCGAGAAGGACGGATCTCGGCATTAAAAAGCATCTTTCCGGTTGAAGGGTCGTTTTCCCCAGTAAAATAGACACCGGGAGAACGGACGAGCTGATTAATGACACCTCTTTCGATACCATTGATAATAAAAGTCCCCTCTTCGGTCATGGTGGGAAGGTTTAGGAAGAAAACATTTTCTTCTTTAACATCGCCGGTTCTCCTGTTAGTTAATTTGGCCCTGACTTTTACAGGAACTGAATAGTTCAGTCCTTTTCTTTTGGCAATATCAGGAGTAACAATGACAGGATCATAGCTAAGTTCACCAAGCTGAAGTTCCCAGTTGTTTCCGGTATAATCGACTATCGGAGAAATTGATTGGATAGTATCTCTGAATTCTTTCTCGAGAAAATCGGCCCAGGATTCTTTTTGAATTTTAATTAAGTCAAGTTTAGGAAGGTTAGGATAATTTTTACCCCAGTTTATTCTTTTTGCGGAAGGCATCAAAATAATTAAATTCTAAAAAAAATGAGGCGAGTTACGTGCCAACAGCTCACCAAATGTTTTGTATTATAGCTTTAATATGTATAGCGGTCAATGGGCAAGTTGTACACAAATTAGGGACTTTCCGCAGATGTTGTCGATTCCGCTTCAGGTGTTGCTTCGTTAATTGGACTACCGCAATCAATTTCGGTGCAAGCTAACTCAAGAGATTCTTGGCAGGTACAGGTATTGCAGCCATCTTGGGCAACAAAAGATTCCCCCACCAAATATTGTTTGCCATTAAAATCGCAGAATTGTGACGGGATTGAAGTCGGAGCTGAAGGCGAAGGAATTGCGGTTTCTTCCATTGTTTCTTCTAACGAGGAATTCAGGAAGGGCAAGTTTATTTGTTTACCGGTTACAAGACTATAAACATTGGCGGCGGCAACGATAAGAAAAACGACAAGGGACAAGAAGAAGAGAATTTTAAATAATCCGCTTCCGGATGCGGGCACGGAAGGAGGTGCTGGCGGCGGAGAAGGAGGCGGCTGATTGTCAGAAGACGGTTGGGTTAAATCGTTCCGGTTTAGTTGAGGTTCGGAAGGAGGAGAGGGTGGTAATCCGGATGGAGAAGGGGCCTCGGACATTTCCTGATTTTCATCATCTTGACGTGGAGGTAAGGGGCTTGAGTCAAGGTCAAAAGGCGGCTTTTCATTCTCAGAAGCAGGGATACTATTTGTAATATTTGCGTCATCGGGAGGTAGTGGATGCAGCCCTTCAGGTTTGGCTGGAGTGATTTCAGTGTCAGTTCTTTGAGCATCAAGTTCAACGGTATCGATCTTCTGTGGGGTTTCAGTATTGTTATCTTCGGGGTTTTCAGTCAAGTTTATGGAGGGTGGTGTTTCTGACAATTCATCTTTGCCAGAAGATAATTCTTCCGTTTGACTTGGTTCTTTCGTGGAGGCAAGATCATTATCTACAGATGACTCAGAGACCGTGTTCGGGGCAGTGATTGTAGGTGCAACCGGAGGATTAACAGGAACAATATCACCTTCCGGAGGTAAAGCCGGGCTATTTTCCGGAACAACAGGAGATTTCTCTTCCAAGACAACGGCGGCGGGATTCGAGGTAGAGTCAACATTTTTGGCCGGATCCGGGACTACTTCTTCATTTTCATTGTCTTCCGTGATCCTGTCGGTTGCAGTGGTTTCTTCGTACTCGGGCACTTCATTATATTTTCCAGCGTCTTCCGGAGAGTTATTGAGGACCGAATTTTCTGAAGGTAGAGGAACTTCGGTGAGTGTAGGGGAAATGCTATCGGGAGACTGGCTGTTTTCGCCCAATTTTTCTTCCTGATCAGTTACCTTACCCGCTTCTTTAGCGTATTTATCCAGTATATCCTGATACTGCTCCTGTTGAGCTTTTTCTTCCTGCTGTTTGCTGCCTTCTTCTACTGGTTTTAATAATGTATTGTCAGGTTTGGCAGTTTTATTTTGATCCATGAAATAAATATCTCATTTTTGGCAATGGCTTGTCAATTAAAAGCTTGCGCTAAGAGCGGTCAATTACTATTATTAATTTATGAAAATAAAATTACTGTCCGCATTATTACTGGTTTCCTTAATTTTCCTGACAGCCGGGAAAATTGTGGCTTCAGGTTTCAGTTTAAACAGTATCGGCAACTTAAATACCAGTGGTACGATGTCGAGCCATTGGTGGTATACGGGTTTAAATCCTTCACTCAACGGTGCGGCTCTAGCTAACAGCCAGGTAGACATAGTTATTGACGGAACCAGTTATCAGACAACAGCCGACGAATCCGGCCAATGGTCGTTTACGGCTGATAGCGAGCTTGGTGCCGGGGATCACACGGTCAGCTTGACCAACTCGGGTTCAGTAATCGATTTTACCTTAACTTTAGGCAGCGAAAATGTTAATTGGGATAACATTGCCAGTGGAAGTTCCGGTGAAACTTTACCTTCTGCCGGAGGGATAATTCCGACGATTTTATTGACAAGTATGGGCGGCGGATTGGCGATTGTTGGTAAAAGATTGTGGAAATAGGCAAATTTGGTAGAATAATCCCTAATGCTGTCAGCTTCAAAAAAGATATTTATTAAGACGTATGGTTGTGCTCAAAATACTGCCGATTCAGAAAGGGTAAAGGCTTATTACTGGCGCTTGGGCTATAAAAACTGCGAAAAGTGGGAAAATGCCAATCTGATTGTAATCAACAGCTGTATCATAAGAGAGTCGGCAGAAAACAGAGTCTACGGTTTTCTTAATAAGATCAAGAAACACAATCAAAAGCATGAAAATAAAATCAACGTGGTGGTGACGGGTTGCTTGGTGGGTCTGGCTGACAAAGACAAATCAGGCCGTAAAATGAGACGACTTGAGGAGAGCTTCCCCGAAGTTTCACAGTTTCTACCGATAGAAAAAATCAGTTTTGACATGGAGCCCTTAAGAAGTAAGGATAAGGCAGCCCTGATTCCAATAAGTTCCGGCTGCAACAACTTTTGTTCATACTGCATTGTGCCTTTTGCCAGAGGTCAGGAAGTTTCAAGACCATTTAACGAAGTATTGGCAGAAGCCAAAAAAGCCTTAGAGAGCGGCTTTGGAGAGGTGGTGCTAATCGGGCAAAATGTCAATTCTTACGGAAGCGATTTGGTTGGGCAAGGGTCATTTAAATTACCTAATGGCAAAGTGGTAAAAGGCGTAATCATTAAAGCCATGGGTAAAGCCAGAATTAGAAGCTTATTCCCCCACCTTCTGGAGTCAGTAGCAAAACTTGGTTTTGACAAGGTATCCTTTGTCAGCAGCAACCCCTGGGACTTTTCTGACGAACTTATAAAAGTAATTGCTAATAATGAAAATGTTGATCGACTGATACACTTGCCTCTTCAATCCGGTGACGATGAAATATTAAAACTTATGAACCGTGGTTATACTGCCAAAGAATACCTAAGTTTGGTAGAGAGACTGAAGGAAAATATTGAAGGCGTAAAAATTAGTACCGATATAATCATCGGATTTCCCGGTGAAAGTAATGAAAGGTTTCAAAACACGGTATCTGTGTGCAAGAAAGTAGGTTTTGAAATTGCTTACCTGAACAAATATTCCCCCAGGGAGGGCACCATGTCGGCAAAATTATTTAAAAACGATATTCCTCAATCTGTTAAAAGAAGACGGTGGCAGATACTGGAAGAACTAATAAACGAAAAGAACTAGAGGTAAGCTCCGATGTTTTGGTTGTGCTCCTCCAGGGTTTTGGCGTAATGCATCCGACCATCTTTTCCGGTTATGTAGTACATATATTCAGTTTTAGCGGGATGATAAGCTGCATAAATCGAGTTGTAACCAGGATTACAAATAGGACCCGGAGGGAGTCCTGGGTATTTGTAGGTATTGTAGGGGGAATCAATAGTGCGGGTATCCTGTCCGGATATTGGCTGCCAGTATTGATCAGGCTTCGGAGACTTCGAGTCCTTGGCATATTGGACAGCGGCATCCACCTGAAGCGCCATATTTATATCCAGCCTGTTTTGAAGGATTCCTGCAACTATAATTTTGTCCTCTAAAGTTTTTGCTTCCCTTTCCAAGAGAGAAGCTAAAATGATGATCTGATCTTGACTTAGGGAAGAGTTAGAAGCATTTGCTCTAGCTTCATTAACTTTACTTTCAAAGTTATTATTAACCTTTTTTAGAATTTCTTCGATTGTAAAATCGGTGGGAATAAGATAGCTGTCGGGAAAGAGAAAGCCTTCTTGGTCTTTAGCTTTGAGAATAAATTCTTTTGGGCTAAAGGGAACATTGTCGGGAAACTGGCCGGCAATTTCTTCTATCCGGGTACCGTCAATGATTTTGAGCCAATACTCGTGGCGACCACCCTTGGAAAGCTGGCTAATAATTTCCGGAGTACTACTTGAGGGTGATAACTGAAATGAACCAGCCTGGAGTTTTTTGTTCAGACCAAGATAATAAGAGTATACAATAAAAATGTTTTTACTCCGGATGATCCCGTTCCTTTTTAGGCGGGAGCCTATTTGATTCAAACCCTCACCCTTGTTGATGGTAAAAATTTGAGTGGCAGATGACTCTTTTGATGTTACCGGCGAAAGATTAACTGAAAAATATATGCCGGAAACTATTCCGAAAAATACAATTAGGGCAAGGAGTATTTTGGCAACCTTTCTCATTAAATTTCGTCAAAAAGAGCACGACGGTATGAGCCGTTTTTAGGATTGTGAATAAAGATTCTACCGCACTTACAAGTAACAGTAGTTTGGCCACGAACCTCTTTTGTTTTGCCTTTTGCCAGAGGATTACCACAGCCAACACATCGGCCTTGGGAAAGTAGCCAGGCTTGTACGGGAGCGATCAGGTTTTTTATCATTTGTATATTAATTATTAACTTAGAACTCTTCTTAATATTACAGCAGCAGCGATAGAGTCAATGTTCTTACCGTATTCTTTGCGCTTGCCCTTATTCCTTTTGAATATCTCTTCGGCCTCGATGGTGGAGACTGCCTCTTCGACTGTTTCTATAGGTAATTGTAGCACGCTTCCTAGTTTTTTTACGAAATTTTTGGTTTGTAACGCTACCGGTCCCTGAGAGATACCCACATAAATTTTTCCAATACGGTAACTTTTAACAATTTCACAAATTTTGGTAAAAGTATTTGTGTCATTTGGAATACTGCCGATGGTTTCGATGATACCGGAAACGGCAACAGCCAAACCAATTCTTTTGGTGCCATAATCGATTCCAAGTAGATTCATATAGGAATTGTACCAGCTTTATAAGTCAACAATTTTTGACTTTATGACAAGCCGGCGTAGATACGTACCGGGCGGTGAGCAGGTAATCAACGTTAGATAACGGTCGTCAAACCTTTGTTCCAATACCGATAAATCGGTCGGCTGAACTTCAAACATTTCTTCGACAAGATATTTATAGGTAACATTATCATAATCAATTATTATTTCATCACCGGGTTCCAAACGATAAAGCGTGGAAAATATTGTCAAATATGATTTGGGGTTGAAAAATTGCGGCAAGACAGAATGGCCAAAAACCACCGAATTGCCCAATTGCCCGGGGAGAGCAGTCTGAGGATACTGGATAAGGCTCTTTTTTAGATCCATACTTCCAACATCAACCAAGGCATCCTTAATTTTCAATTTGGGAATGGAAAGCAAGTAAGTAGTCGGGCTATCTAGAGGACCACTGCTTTCAATTGTCGGATTTTGCCCATCCGTCACGAACCAATTACTGATCTGAGTGTAGTCAGTCGTCAGGTCGCCCAAAATATTGCCGTTACGATTATAGTAGCGGGTGGAAAGCGGGTTAACCACCTGATTAAACTTTTGAGAATATTCCAGCTGGAAGCGGATTATCGGAAAAACAGCTGATAAGAAAATTAGGCTGCCAACAGCAAAAAATATAACGGCAAAATATTTTCTTCTTTGCTTGGGGTGAGCAACCTTTGGAGTCTTTTTTACGTAGATGTAGCTCACAGGGATTCGGTGATAACTTCAATGTTTATATTCTCAGGACGGAAGGGAAAGGGGTTGATGAAGTTTAGAAAAGAAAAGTTTCTTTTAATGTTGTAATTATATACACGACTTAGGGATTTGAGAACATTTTCTACATGGGATGAACTTTTTCCTTTAATTTCGAGTTTTATCCGATTCGTGTCAACATTTGGCAGTGAGTGGCCTTTTATGGTCATTGTCGCATCCGCCCTGTCAGATTCAAGTTTCCTGATTTCATAAGAAACAACGAAATTATCGGGATTAATATCGGCTTCTTTAAAGTTATCCTGATCAGATAAAAACGCGGTAACAAGATCGTTTTTCAGTTCGGGATTGATTGACATAACCGTAACCGTTGCATTGATGCTAGCGCTTAGCTCTTCAGCTTCCTCCCCCTCTTCCCTATTAAACTCAATACGGCTTTTTTGGGTTTGCATGGTGTCGCGGATCAAACCAGAAAGGGAAGACAGGTTTTCTTCAACTTTTCGGTCCAGTTCTTGTGTTAATGTGGAGTCAAGCCTTTGTTCGAGAGCTGTTTTATCCTCTTTGCTTACGGCCTTTATTTGGCGTTTACTACCACCAACGAACGGATCGGTAGCCTTGGCGATTAAGGCTCCATCTGAGTGTTCTTTAAAAGTGAGTCTGGCATCTTTGGGTAGGTTATATTCGGGACCTATGTCGGCGGCAATTACAAGGGCTTTTGTTTGACCTAAATTGATAACGCCTTCATCCAAATCTGAACTACTGGAAGCCACGGAGACATCGTTGACCAACTCATAATTCCGACCATCAGAGTCGATCAGGATTGTTCCCTGTTTAAGAGATTGATTTCTGTCTTGTTTGTTATAAATTGTGATTTCTCCCTGAGCCTTTTCTCCAACAGTTTTTTCTCCGGTGGTAGGGACGCTGTCGGAAACTGTGAATTCTAAGGTCTTGTTTTCTGCAGGAATAATGTTCTGACTACTATTGAAACCGACTGCTGCAGTATCCAAAATAACATTATTAACGTAGTCGAATTCAAAAGGGGTGACGAAAAGACGGATATCTGCCTTCGAGAAAAAGAAAGGTATAAGAAGAAGTAAGGGAGATAGGGCAGGAAGAATAAAAACCAGCCTACCGGCTAATTTTAATTTCGGTAATTTCAATTTAGGGAAATTTATTTTGGGTAAAGACAAATTAAGCTTTTTCTTTTGGGGAATAGGGATATTGTCAAGAGATGTTTCAGACGGTGTATCCAAGACCGGTTGGTTTATTAAGGGCAAGGTCTCTTCCTGGACAGGCTTGACATCATCAAGAGGTTTGTCATAGTCGGAGACAGAAAATCCAAGATCTTGAGGAGGAACTTCCTTGATTTCCTGGGCTAATTTTATCGGCTTGTCGAATGACGAGAAACTTTCTGTGATTTCTGATGTATCAACAGAGGGCGGGTAATCAAGTCCGTCATCAGAAGGGCCTGGTTCACTTTCAGGTGAGTCAGGTTCTATCTCAGTTTTGTATTCGGAGTCAAGCCGGCTGGCAGGAATAGGCACTGATGCTTTGAGGCTTCCGGGGTTTATCTGGGACGCAATAACCGAGGAATAAATCTTGGTGACGCTTTCCTGGGAAACCAGATTAATATCGGGAAAATGTAAAAATGTTTCAGTATCCTTTTTACCTATCCAGGGGTAATTTTTAAGTAAGTTTATAATATTGTCATCGGCTTGGCCAAAGACTAGTATTTGTGGCGGCAGGGTTGATTCGGAATTTAATTCTATTAAGGCAGATTCAACTAAGGACGGATTGAATTCATTGGGCATGGGTTTTTTTATCCTTTCTTTGATCTTGCCCAAATATACTAAGGATATAGTTATACTGCTTTGACTTAGGTTAAGTAAAACAAAGCTGACGGGAAAACCATCCCTAAGATTGGCTTCTTCAACAACAGCTTCATCATTGGCAATAAAACCCATCGGTTTAAGATTGAGTGTTTTACATAAATTTTCGATATTCTTTTTTTTGTCGGCAACAATCTTGCCATCGGATCCGACCCAAAAAGGAGGTAGAATAAAAGCGGCATTTTCCGGTTCCTGATCCTCAGATAATCCGGCTTTAAGTGCAGCTTGGGACAAAGAGCCGTCAACTGCCGTTAGTAGAGAAGTATCGTCTTCCTGGTGCCATTCCACCTGACCACCTATGGCGGCGATGGAAAAACTGCTTTCTTTAAGAAGGATTAAAGAAGCGGAGACAATACCTTCGTCAATAGAAATCAACCAAAAATTTGTTTGGTTCATCTATATAAGGATACAATATTTTGAGCTGATGCTCTATTTAAGAGTGGCGTATATTCGTCTTTTGCCTGAACCGGCTGATTCTTCTTTGGTAATTTCCAAGCTCCCAAGAGTTTTTGTGTTGGCAACATGGGGTCCGGTACAAACTTCTTTTGAGAAAATATTATCGCCTTCGCCGATTGTATACACCGAAACATTTTCTGGGTATTTACCCTCAAAGAAAGCAAGGGCGCCTTCGTCTATAGCTTGACGGTAGGGCAAATTACGGCACGTTACCGGTAAAGATTCATTAATTTTTTCATTTACTAATTTCTGGATAGATTCGAGTAGTTCCCGACTCAACTTTTCAGGGTAAGTGAAGTCAAAACGAAGACGCTCCCTGGTAATATTCGAGCCAACCTGACGAACCTCTTTACCTAATATTTTTCGAAGAGAGGCGTGAAGAAGATGGGTGGCCGTATGGTATTTGGTTACAACTTCCGACTGGTCCGACAGACCGCTCTTAAACTTACCAGAGGAGAGGGTTCTGGATTTTTCCTGGTGGGCTAGTTTGGCTTGATTAAACTCTTCGACATTTAATGATTGGCCGTTTTTTGACAACTCTTCGATTATCATTTCCAGGGGGAATCCATAACTTTCATAAATTTTAAAAGCATCGGTACCCGATATGGTTTGATGGCGGCTAATAAGCCTGTTAATTTCTTTTAGTCCATTATCGAGGGTACGCCTGAATTTATTCTCCTCGCCATCAAGAGCGGTTAAGATCTTGTCTCTGAAATGATCTAATTCAGGATAAGTTCCGGCGTAATTATCCTGATTGTCCAAAACTGATTTAGCAATTTCCATGGTGAAATTTGTGCTGACTCCCAGCAACTTTGCCTGGCGGATAGCACGTCTGATTAGGCGTCTAAGAACGTAGCCGGCTTCTTTGTTGGAAGGCTCAATTCCGTCGGCAATAATGAAAACTGCTGAACGAAGATGGTCGGCAATTACTCTTATCGGTCTTTGGTTTTCAGGTGTAGCGTACGATTTGCCGGACACTTCTTCAATTTTGATAATTATAGGCTGCCAGATTGGTGACAGGTAATTATCAGAAAGTCCCGAAAGAATAGCAGTAGTTCTCTCCACACCCATACCGGTGTCTACGTTTTTCTGGCTAAGGGTTTCATATGTACCCGTTGCGGTTTTGTTGTACTCCATGAAAACGTCATTCCAAATTTCGATATAGCGTCCCTGATGGCAAGCTTCTTTGAACTCCTGATGAGGAAGTTCCGGTTTTAAGTCAATAAACATTTCAGTATCAGGACCACAGGGACCCTGTGTTCCTGCCGGGCCCCACCAATTATCCTCTTTTGGCAGAAAATGAATTTGTTTATCGGCCAAGCCCATTCTTTTCCAAATGGCGGCACTCTCTTCGTCCCGGGGAGCATCAACATCTCCTTCAAAGCAGGTGACGTGTAAATGGTTTGGGTCAACTCCTAATTCCTTTGTCAGAAACTCATAGCTCCAGGGAATCATTTCATCTTTAAAATAGTCCCCCAGCGACCAGTTGCCAAGCATTTCAAAAAAGGTGTGATGATAGGTATCGCCAACGTCTTCAATATCTCCAGTCCTAACGCATTTTTGGACGTTTACAAGGCGCTTGCCGAGGGGATGTTTTTGGCCAAGCAAATACGGAACCAGAGGGTGCATGCCTGCCGAAATAAAGAGAGTAGTGGGATCGTTTTCGGGGACAAGGGGGGCACTAGGGATTTCCTGATGATTTTTTGAAACGAAAAAGTGAATGAACTTATCTTTTAGTTCCCTGGCTTTCATAAAAGTGATTATAACAAAAGAAGCTGCTATCTTTTGGGCTTAATGAACATTTTTGGGGTAGTTTTTCTTTTTGAAGAAGTCGAGGGCGGCGAGGTTTGGGTGGAAATTTGCGTTTTTGGGGACGGGGGTTTTGGCAAGAAAGATGCGGTTTCTTTTGGGGATGAAGAACTTGTCGGATTGGTAAATTTACCGACTATCTCCTGAATTTTTTTCTGAAAATCAGACAGGACTTCTGATTTATTATTTTTGTAGATGATAATTGCAATCAACGCACCGATTATGGCACCGAGGAGCAGGCCAAACAAAAAGCTACTCGTGCTATCGTTATTACATTCTTGACGGTTAGAACTCACTTATGCCTCCTTTTTGAAGAGAGTGTTAAACAGGTTGAGGCCATTTTTGAAACCCATAATAAATTCGGATACAGAGGAAACAGGTTGGGCCACCGAAGATGTTATAAGTTTAGTATCATCCAGAATACTATTGGCCTTGAAAATGGTGGTTTTAAGTTCCCTAAGAATCATAATGAACCAAACGCCCCCGACAATGACAACTATCGAAATAGAAACTATTGAAAGGAGAATTATTATCTGTGTAGAGTCCATGAAACCAGTATAAAGGTTTTATGTTTTTTTGTCATTACCTGGAATTAACAATCATTTCCTGAGTTGTTACCTTACCGCTGGGAGATTTGGATTCCACAAATATTTTGGTATTGGTATTATTCACCAAGACCTTTTTATTAAAGTTTCCGTTTTGATCTACAATAACCAAGTCCTGATTGATTCTCACTGCCGACTCCGGATCGGTATTACCGGAAACTTCAATATAAGAACCAAGGACGGCTTCATGCGGAGCTTCAATTTTTAGTTTAGGCGGACTGTTGAATTTGATGTATTCTGACGTTAAGTAAGCAGCAAATATGAGAGTAAAAAATACTATGGAAGCGGTAAAGGTGAACTGAGGGGTAAAGGAAAAGAACTCTTTTTTGGCGGTTTTTACTTTTTTCTTCTGGGCAAAATCCCTACGGAATAATTTTAGGATTTCCTGCCCGTTCAAACCTAAAAAATCAGCGTAATCTTTTACGATAAGGGAGCAATAAGGCTCTGACGGGAAACAGACAGTATCCTCCGATTCAATTGCCTGGATATATTTTGAGGGAATTTTTAACTTTTTGGCGACTTCATTAACTTCCAGGTCTTTATCCAGACGGGCGTTTTTTAATATTGTTGAAGCTCTGAACATAAGCTTTAGTCGTTACTGGAATCAGAAGAATTATGCGGCACTAAAATATCACGAGGCTTGGAACCATTAGCAGGGCCGACAATGCCGGCTTGCTCCAGTTCATCCAATACTCTGGCAGCTCTGGCATAACCGAGTTTAAGCCGACGCTGAAGAAGCGAAGCAGAAGCCTTACCTGTTTCCTGGATGAGTTTGACCGCATCATCAAACATTGAATCTCTTTCTTCGCCATCGACAGAGAGAACATTTTTACTCATAGAATTAGGACTGGCAACCGGCTGACTGGTAACTAAATCATTATACTGAGTATCGCCACCTTGGGACTTGAGGTAATCAATTAAATTATTTATTTCCCGATCAGAGACAAAGCAGCCTTGGATTCTGACCGGTTTAGCCAGCTCAGGCGGAATATAGAGCATGTCTCCCCTACCAAGCAGTTTTTCCGCTCCGGGGGAATCGAGAATAACTCTGGAGTCCATCATTGAAGCAACGGCAAAAGCAATCCGTGTGGGAATGTTAGCCTTGATAAGACCAGTAATGACATTGACCGAAGGTCTTTGGGTGGCCAAAACCAGATGTATACCAACCGCACGGGCCATTTGGGCAAGCCGGCAGACATTATCCTCTACTTCGGCCGGAGAGAAAAGCATAATCTCAGCTAACTCGTCAATGACAATGACAATATAGGGGACGGACTGGAATCCGGCCATGTTATTGTAACCTTCAATGTTTTTAGCCCCAACCTCGGTAAACATTTTGTAACGGTTTTCCATTTCAGCAACAGCCCATTTTAGGGCAGAAACAACTTTTTCAGGTTCAACAATTACAGGAGTAAGTAAGTGCGGGATGCCATTGTAAGGTGTCAGCTCTACCCTTTTGGGGTCAACTAATATCAGTTTAACTTCATCAGGCGAAGCCCTATAAAGTAATGTGGCAATCCAAGAGTTAACACAAACAGATTTTCCTGAACCAGTTTGACCGGCAATCAGAACATGGGGCATTTTGGAAATATCAGCGATCTTGGCCTGACCGGAGACGTCTTTGCCAAGGGGCACGGTAATCTTTGTTTTGGCCTGCTTCATCGTGTCAGACTCAAGAATTTGACGGATAGGTACAACTTCAAGAGATTTGTTGGGGACTTCAATACCCACCAAAGAACGCCCCGGTATCGGAGCCTCAACCCGGATCTGGCCTCCGGGAGCAGCGAGAGCCATAGCCAAATCGTTACTTAGGCTAATGATTTTTGCTAATTTGGTGCCCAGGGCAACTTCGAGAGCATATTGAGTAACAGACGGACTGTTGTTGACTTCGGCAACTCGGGCAGTAATGCCAAAGGAGTCGAGTGTCTGCTCGATTATTTGGGCATTCTTGCGGACATCTCCCCTGTCAGCTTTTGCACCGGGAGCGCCATCGAAAATTGAAATGTTAGGATATTCCCAAATTTTATTTGCAGAACTGCTTAAGGATCCAAGAGGGTTGCCATTAAGACCGGTATTGGGGGTTTTGATAACCGGGGGTATGTTAACAACTGCCGGGTCGGATTTAGTTTCCTTTTTGGTATCATCATCCTTTTCAGTCAGCAACTCTGATTGAAAAATGCTGCCAATTTCCTTTTTGGTTTTAGTCGATTTTTCTTTGGGTAGGTTTCCAATAGTGTATTTTTTGATGAGAGTAAAAGTGTTATTTAAAAACTTAAAAATCTGAGCAACAGATGTATCGAAGAGAACTACAAAACCGACAATAAAGGAAAAGAAATAGATGAGAAAAGTCGGTACCGGACCGAAGAGAATAGTCAACTGCTCCCAAAAAAATTCCCCGGCAAAACCCTGCCTAAAGAGACTAATAGTTGACAGAAACATGATTGAAAAGCCAAGAAAAACATTGGGCTCCTTCAGCGGTGACTTGATTTTGGCAAAAAGAAAGGCGATCAGAAGAAACAGAAAGGGCACAAACATGGATCCGAATCCAAAAAGATTGCCAAGAATGAGGTTGTATTGGGTCGGAATAGGACCAGTTTGGAGAAAAGAAAAAATGGAAATAATTGCCAATATCAAGAAAAATATGAAAAATATTGACTGGACAGTAGACGGTTTCAATCTCAGACGAGGGATGATTCCGCTAGATTTTTTTTTGCGTCCTCTTTTAGCCATGAATTAAGTATAAAGCATAGAATATGCAAATTCTATCTTATTTGCTTAGTTTGGCGGTAAGGCTTGTTTTTGAAAAAATTTCTGTTTCTTTTTGGTCTCTTTCTTTGTACTCTATTCCGCCATTTTCCAAACTTTTTTTACTAATTACCAAGCGGACGGGAATGCCGAGCAGGTCAGCGTCATTGAATTTGGTGCCGGCCGATACTTCTTCCCTATCATCGTAGAGAACATCAATTCCCCTGCTTATAAGGTTTTCATATAGCTTTTGGGCTTGGGTTTTGACGGATTCTTCAAAAAGGTCAAGGCCTATAAGGTGAATTTGAAAAGGAGCTATGGAGCGTGGCCAAATAATACCCTTGTCGTCATGGTGTTTTTCGACGATGGTAGCCATGGCCCGACCGATACCGATTCCATAGGAACCCATGTAAAGCAGCTTTTTTTGGCCTTCAGCATCGACGAAAGTACCATCCATGGGCTCTGAATAGGTATAACCTATGTTAAATATGTTACCGAATTCAACAGCTTTGACTGCAGTGAGAACCTGTTTTTTACATTTAGGACAGAGGTAACCTTCTTGGGCTAGAGCGATGTCTCCTTCAATGTCGGGTTTAAAGTCGCGATCAATATTAACATTTAATAGGTCCGTATTTTTTTCATTCGATCCTCCGTAGGCATTTTTAATGGTACGAAGCGAGTCGTCAGCAGCAATGATGAGCTTAACATTATTGCCTAAATTTTCCTTAATGCCAACCGGAGAAATAAATCCGGGTTCGGATTTAAGCTGGTTTCTAATTTCTTCATCGTCGGCGTGTCGGAGTTCTACCGAGTTGACCAAATTTTTCAGTTTGGTCTCGTTGACCATGAAGTCGCCTCTAATTATGGCTAGAATAAAACGACCGGATTCGTCGACATAAACGACATCCTTTATCTGCTGCCACAGGGGAAGATTGTGTAGCTTGACTCCGTCTTCCATGGTGGAACCCCGGAGAGCGTCCATCCGGGAAAGAGGCTTACTTTGATCGCTAAGATTTTTGGATTCTTTAATAAATTCGGCTCTTTCGAGATTGGCCGAATAGCCGCAGGAACATTTTACTACGGTATCTTCGCCGACATCAGCTTCAACCATAAATTCATGAGAAACGGCACCGCCGATGGCGCCGTTATCAGATTCGACAACAAGGACATCAAGGCCGAGTCTTTTGGCAATCCTCTCATACGCTTCCCAGTACTGCCGGTAAGTTTTCTTTAGTTCTTTTTCGTTTTCATGAAAAGAATAACCGTCCTTCATGACAAATTCCCGGGTACGAAGCAATCCGCCACTCGGTCTGGCTTCATCACGAAATTTTTGGGAAAACTGGAAGACGTTAATTGGCAAATCTTTGTAAGTAACATTGAATTGGTTTACTAAATCCATCATGATGACTTCTGCAGTGGCTCCAAGGGTAAACTCGGATTGGCTCCTATCTTTTACGCGCATCATGGCGGAACCGAATTTTTTATCGCGGTTCGCCCTCTGCCAAAGTTCGATGGGGTGAAGTGTGGGAACTATTAACTCCTGGGCTCCGGTTTTGACAACTTCTTCACGGATAATCTGCTCAATCTTTCGGGCAACTTTAAAGCCAAGTGGCAGGAAGGTGTATCTGCCGGCAGAAAGAGGCCTAATAAAACCTCCTTGAAGGAGAAGTTTGTGGCTGGTAACAACTGCCTGGCTACTGACGGTCTTGCTGGTTTTACCAAAAAGTTTGCTGTAAAGCATGAGCTTATTATAAGGTAACTAGACTTCAATTACCAAGGGCAGAACCATGGGCTCACGGCCGGTTTTTTGGTGGATTATTGTTTCGATGTAACCCTGAATTTCCTCACGGATATAATCGAAATTTGCTGGTTTACTGGTGACCTGCTTAAACTTGCCAGTAACTTCCTGGCGCAGATAATTAAGAAGATCCGAACTTTCTTTTACGAAGACGAAGCCTCGACTAAGAATTACCGGCTCCTTATACAGCTCGCCGGTTTGGGAATCGACAAGCATAACAATTGTTATCATGCCGTCTTCGGCTAGAAGTTTTCTATCCCGAAGAACAGTAGTGCCAACGTCACCAATTCCCAAGCCGTCAATTAAAACCTTCTTTAAAGGTATGCGGAAATTGGTATCAAAGTTACCGTTGCCATGGAAAGTGACCGTGGCGTCATAGTCCGGTTTGATTACTTGTTCCTCCTTGTAGCCCAGGTTTTTGGCCATGCTTTCATAGCTTTTTACATGCCGGAAGTTGCCGCCAATAGGCAGAAGGTATTTTGGTTTGAGAAGATCAATCAGGATGGCGTGTTCTTTTTGATATCCATGGCCGGAAACATGGAGTTCTTCTTTTTCTCCGTATGTGACATCCGCACCCTGACGTGCCAAATTATCAATCATTTCATATATGCCGGAGGTAGTGCCGGGAATATAATCAGGGGAAGAAAATATTACCTTGTCCCCGGGTTTAATTTTCAAGCGGTGCTTGCCCATGACAATTTTGCTGAGGGCCGAATCGGGCTGGCCGGCGAAACCGGCAACTAAAAAGATAATCTTGTTGTCCGGGAAATTTTTAGCCCTCTCAATTGGGATCATGTCTGCTTCGGTTAAGTTAATGTAGTTGAGCTCCCGCGCAATACCAATAGCTTTTTCAATTGAAAAGCCGACAACGGCAATTTTGCGGCCGACGCTTTTGGCATATTCTATGGCCTGACTCCAACGGACAATGTTGCTGGAAATCGAGGTGACAAATACCCGTCCGGGGGCAGAGACAATTTCCCTTTTAAAGTTTTCGGCAATTGAACGTTCCGAGGGAGAAAAACCTTCATGATCAGAGCCTAAGCTATCTGAAAGTAAACATACTACATTTTTATCGCCTACATGGGCTATTTTTCTCATGTCTGAAGGTTTATTATCAAGCGGGAAAACATCAAATTTAAAATCCGATCCGTGATAAAAGACACCGATTGAGGTATTAATGGCAAGATGAAAAGTATCTGGTATAGAGTGAGTGACCCGAACAGGGTCAACCGTGAAAGGACCCAATTTGATTTGTTCCCTGCCATCATAAATGTGCATATTTGCCCTCAAGCTACTTTCAGTAAGCCTGGATTCAATAAAAGCAGCTGCAAGTTTTGGTGCATAAATAGGGATATTTTTCCCAAGAATCGGTAGAATAAAGCGGATAGCACCAATATGATCTTCGTGGCCGTGAGTGATAAGTATTCCCAGTATTCTGTCTTTTTTGTCCTGAAGATATTGGGTGTCTGGTATCTGAAGATCCACCCCGAAAGCGTCTTCCTCAGGAAAGCCGACACCGGCATCTACAATTATTATTTGACTCTTGTTGTAATCGCCGTTAGGGATGAATTCATAAACGAACATGTTTTGGGTGACATCACCAAAGCTTCCCAACGAGGCGATCCTGACAGAGTCATAGGGGTTTTTATACTGCCTGACCGGGTTATTGTAAAAGTTTTGCTGGACTTGGTCCTGTCCTTTTTGTTTTGGTTTTCTTTGTTTTCTTTCCATAATTAAATTTTATTTAAATATTTGCCGATTTTCCGGAAGTCTTCTTCCAGAGCTTTTAGGTTGGAGGTGCTTCGTAGTGCCGCTGACGGATGATAGACAGGAATCATAGACAGGTTTTGTTCCTGCCACACAAATTGTTTAATTTGTCCATGAACCCGGCTAATCATATCCTGCGGGAAAAAATAATTAAGAGCGAATCTTCCCAGGGTGACTATAACTTTCGGCTCGATAACTTGTAATTGGGCTTTCAAATAAGGTACACAAGCCCTAATTTCGTTTGGCAGCGGATCGCGATTGTTGGGAGGTCGATGTTTTAGGATGTTACAGATAAAAACTTCTTCCCGACTCAATTTGATGTCTGCCAATAGTCTATCAAGTAGTTTACCAGAATTACCGACAAAGGGCAAACCCTGCTGATCTTCATAAAAGCCCGGGGCTTCGCCGATAAGGACAATTTCTGTTTTAGAATCTCCTGACCCCGGAACCGGATTGGTAGCTGTTTTATAAAGAGGGCATTTAGTGCATTGAGCTACTAAATCAGCGATATATTTTAGTTTTTTATCTTTTGGCGACATTACCACTGAGGCAAAAAATGTTTAACATTGGATTCGTCCACCGTCACAGCCTTGGTCTTGTTCTCAAAAATAAGACGAGCTGTCTTTCGGCAGAGTCCTTCAATGTTCCTTTTCAAGGTTCTAACTCCGGCATCAAAACCCAGGGGGCGGACAACCTGTGGCCATATAGAAGGTGCGATTAGAAGTTCGCCAGGCTTTAAGCCGGCATCTTTAATCGCTGAAGGCAAAATATAATCCCGGCCTATGGCGATTTTCTCCTCATCGGTATATGAGGGCATCTGAATAACTTCAAGACGATCCATAACAGCAGTAGCAATTCGATTGGTATTGTTACAGGTAGCAACAAAAACGCACTGGGAAAGATTGAAGGGATAATCAATGTAGTGATCAGTGAACGCCATGTTCTGTTCAGGATCCAGCAATTCGACCAGAACACCCATTATGGTGTTTAAAGCATCGTCGGCAACACGGTCAATTTCATCCAAAAGAATCACCGGGTTTCTTGTTTTTGCCCAAGCTAATCCTTTGATAATTTGACCAGGTTGCGCATCCTGGTAGTACTTTGATCGACCTCTAAGGTAATGAGGATCACCCAAGCCGCCAAAAGGAATACGTATAAGCTTGCGGCCCATAACATCAGCAATTGATTTGGCCATGGTAGTTTTTCCGGTACCTACTAAACCTACAAAAAGAAGAATTGGAGCCCTAAGAGGTTGGTCGGGGGTACGGTTTTTTTGCAAGGCTAGAACCGAAATATATTCGAGGATTCTCTCCTTAACAGCATCGAGGCCATAGTGATTTTCATTAAGTTTTTCCCTGGCATAGTCAAGATCTAGGATATCCTTACTTTCCTGATTCCAGGGAAGGCTAATTAACCAATCGATGTACTGGGATGCCGATTGAAAATTTTGCCAAAAGTTGGATTCGGATCTGGCATTTATTTCCAGTTGGGCAAAAAGCTCATTGAGCTTGTCAACTAAAGCAGGAGGAAAGTTTGTGTCTTTAGTTTTAGCCTTTAGATTGACTATAGCTTGGTCTACAGTCAAAGCCTTGGTATCCATTATTATCAGTATACATTAGCGGCGACGGTCTTTGGGTCGGAAAGGAGGCCTACCGTAGCTTGTCCGATTTCGATCAAATGCCGGTCTGGGTTGCTGGGGAGAACCGGGATGATCAGCCTTAAATTGAGGAGCAGATAATTTTATTTGGTGATTATCATTGAAACCGGAAATTTTGACGTCGACTTTATCGCCTATTTTGATAATAGACGAAGGGTCGGCAATAAAACCACCGGACATCTCGGAAACATGAAGCAGGGCTTCTCTTCCGGGAAGGAACTCAATAAAAGCGCCATAGTTCTCAACTCTGGTAACTACTCCGGCATACTCTTCTCCTATTTCCACCTCTTTTATCATAGCCCGAATTTCTTCAGCTGCAGCCTCGTTTTTGGCCGGATCCAGAGAGGATATTGAGGTAATGCCTTCATCGTCGACCTCGATCTCAACTCCATATTTCTCCATAAGCCCTTTAATAGTCTTTCCGCCACTGCCGATAATCTCTCCAATTTTTTCTTCGGGGACACGAACCATAGAAATTTTAGGAGCATTGGGTGATAACTCAGGACGGGGTGAGGACAACACTTTTTCCATTTCATCTAAGATGTGAAATCTGGCTTTGGTACTTGCCTCAAAAGTAGCTTTTATCATATCCATGGTCAAGCCCATTCTTTTGATATCAAGCTGAATGGCGGTAATACCGGTGCGGGTGCCGGTTATTTTAAAATCCATATCGCCATTGTGATCTTCGACTCCGGCGATATCAGTCAGAAGGACATAGTTATCCTTGTCATCAGACATCATACCAATAGAAATTCCGGCTACTTTATCTTTTATGGGGACTCCGGCATCCATCAGGCTCAAAGTTGAGCCGCAAGTAGAAGCCATGGAAGAAGATCCGTTTTGCGAAAGAACTTCCGATGTCAGAATAATGGTATAGGGAAACTCTTGCTCAGATGGGATAACAGGAGCCAGGGCTTTCTCAGCTAGAGCCCCATGGCCGACTTCCCTTCTGCCGGGACGACCAAATCGACCGGCTTCACCGGTGGAAAAAGGCATTGCAGAGTAGTAGTGGATATATCGTTTTGTGGTTTCTCCGGTTGAATCCTGGAGGTACTGTTTTTCCGCCAAAGAGCTTAGAGTAGTTATGGTCAATGCCTGCGTCAAACCTCTTTGAAACAGGGCTGAACCATGAGCCGAAGGGAGAATCCCGGCTTCGATTTGAAGAGGACGAATTTCATCAAAAGCCCTTTTGTCATATCTCTGGCCATCGAGAGTACTCTGGCGAATATGTTTTTTAATGACGTAGTTGAATGATTCAGTTAAAAGTTTGGTAAATTCTTCTTCGGTCTCAACCCTGGCTTTGTAATCTTGTGTAATTTTCTCCAGCAAATCATGCTCGGCCTGCATGTGGTTACCGTCGACACCGTTTTCAAGGAATTTTTTGATATCTTCCTGATACTTAGAATTGAGTTCTTCAATTAGATCCTGGGGCGGAAGAACCGGAATAAACTCCACTTTTTTCTTACCGTATTTTTGGGCAAATTCCAATATCTGTTTGTTAATTGCTTCGCCGGTGTCCTTGGCCACTTCAATGGCATTAAGGACAGCCTCGTTGTCGACTATTTGAGCATCAGCCTCAATCATATTGACACCCGCCGGACCCGTACAGACAAGGAGATCCAGGCTGGATTGGCTAAGATGAGAGAGTGCCGGGTTAATTACCATCTTACCCTCGATCAGACCAACCCTGACAGCAGATACTGCAGAATTAAAGGGGATATCGGAAATGGCCAGGGCGGCTGAAGCTGCGGTAAAAGCAGCCAAAACTATATCATGTTCCTTGTCGTTGCTGAGGACGGTGGTGACAATCTGAACTTCGTTCATAAAGCCGTCCGGAAAGAGAGGACGAACAGACCGGTCAATAATCCGGCCAAAAAGGATAGCATTGTCAGAAGGACCGCCTTCTCTTTTAACCCATTTACCACCCTTAACCAAACCACCAGCGTAAAGCTTGTCAACAAATTCTACTGAAAGAGGGAAATAATCCCGGCTTTGGTCAGTTCTGCCCATTACAACCGTAGCTAATACCTTGGTATTACCATAGGTGGCTACTACTGAAGCATTAGTTTGGGGGGCGAGCTTGTTGGCTTCGAGATTTATAATTTGGTCGCCGATTTTTATATCAAAAGAGTTACTGGTCATAACCATATTTTACCTTTTTAAAATTCATAAATTAACACAAAGTTAAAGGATCTTAAATTACTTTTTCAAACCCAGATCCTTTATCAGTTTACCGTACCGATCCTGGTTATGCTCAGACAAATATCTTAGGAGTCTTCGCCTTTTTGCGATCTTACTTAGCAAACCTCTTTTTGCAGGGGAATCGTGTTTGTTTTCCAAAAGATGACCTTGGAGTTTTTCAATTTCCTTACTTAATATGGCTACCTGAATTTCAGGTGAACCGGTGTCACCCTTAGCTTGGGCGTGCTTATCGATAATACCTTTTTTTTCTTCTTTAGTTAATGCCATTGTTTAGGGCTATTTGTCGGTAATTAATAATGCTCCGGCTTGGCTTCCGAAACACCGACCTGATAGCTACGAGGTAGATTATAACACAAATTTATTCTTCCCGTCTTCTTGGAAGAAAGTTTTCACAAGAGGGGGCTGTGGACAACACCGCCGGACATTCAACAACTGCCCTTCCACTCCTGTTAACGATAACTAATCTTGCCATACTCTGGCATAAACCGGTTTGAGAATTATCAAGCTGGGTTCTCCAAGGGGAACAGTCTTTTAATTTGGCCCGAAGATATTTTATCGGTTTGGTGTCTTCGATTGGTAAAAATAAAACACAATCCTGGCAAGTATTTACGCTTTCTTTAGACATTTAGACTGTGGATACAGATGAGGGCTCGGGATTACCACCCTGATTTGAAGAAGACTCGGCGGGAGGCTGAGTAGCCCTCAAGTTAATGGCGCCAGCTTCAAATGTTTCGGGTGAGACATTAACGGAAAAAGACTGGGTGGCAACTCTTAAACCAATTAATAGGTCCTTGCCTGAATCGGTGTCCAAATCTAATCCAAGCATGGGCAGTAAGAAGGTGAAGATTTCAGAGTAAGGGGCATCGGGGTCGACTAAAGTAGCTTTTGGCCAGTCTTTACTAACGTTTTGAGGAGTGATTAGTACCCAATTACCCTTTTTGATGATCTCCTGATTTTCCAATTTAGTTTCGTCACCAAGCATAATATTGACATCGGCAACGGATGACTGGTTGTTGACGATGATACTATCGTTTTCGATTTTCGGGGCGTTGTCTTTGGTCTTAACAACCAAATTCAATTTACCGCCATCGTCGTTATAAGAAACCTGGTCAATTTGATCCAGAGGATAATTGAGGGAAATAATCAAATCGCTGCTGGTTAAATTGTTGGTTAAGAGATCGAGACCGGCTAACCTGGAATAATTATTGTCGGTAGATTGAGGCGAGTAAACCTGAACCTGCTTGCCCTGTTTTTTTAAAAGTAAAGCTAAGGCAAGAGCAGCTCCGGCACTATCGATGTTTAGTTCAGGGACAACAATCAGAGCGCTTTTGGCACCGTCAATTAAGTTTTTGATGGAATCAACTTTATAGTTTTTCATATTTGGCCTGCTTCCAAATTTTTTAAGATTACCTGTCTCTTCGATAACCGAGCGGTTATTTTGGCTCAAATTCATGTTATTTTGAGACATTAATTATTTGTTATAGGATATTATAACATCATTTTCCTTAAAATCAACATAAGGCTTGAATGTTATGCCACAATCGTTCCCCATTTTTACTTTTTCGACATCCTCCTTGCCTTGCTTGAGGGTGTCGATTTTGGTGTCCTTGATGATTTTACCGTTCCTTTTGATGTGGACCGGGGCGCTCTTGACAATTTCACCCTTGGTTACTTCAACTCCGGCAATCCTAACTTTATTAATTTTGAATTCAGCTTTGACAATACCTTCGCCAAGTATAGTTTCATCAATAGTGGGTTCAAGTATTTTTAGGACCTGGGCCTGAATATCATCGATTATTTCATAAATAACCCTGGACTCCATAACCCTAACACCATTATTTTCGGCTAACTTATGGATAAAAGAAGGAGTCTTGACATCGAAGGCAAAAATTTGAGCGCCTGAGGTTTGAGCCATAAAAACATCGTTATCAGTAACCGGACCAATGCCGGAAAATATTATAAGAACATCATCAGAAAAACTACCCAAAAGAGCTTCAAGGGTGCCTTCGGTATCGGCCTTTATAATTACCGGAAGCTTTGGCGTTTCCTCGTCTACTATTGTAGTCCGTGCCTGAGCCACTTCTTTTTCCACTTCAACCGCTTTGGCTTGAGTGGTTATAAGGCTACCAACAGCGGGAACTTGCTGGAACCCCAAGATTTCAACTGGAGTACCAGGACCGGCTTCTTTGATGTTGCTGCCGGTATAGTCAACCATGGCTTTGATTTTGCAAGGGATGTTCTCAGCATAAATCTGGTCTCCTAGGCGAAGAGTGCCCTTTTTAACAATAGCCGAGGCGACAGGACCTTTTCTTTTGTCAACTTTTGACTCGATAACAATGGCCTCCACAGAAGCATCGGGTTCTGATTTCAACTCCATAATTTCTGCGTTAAGAAGAATCATACTTAAAAGATCATCAATTCCCTCTCCGGTTTTGGCAGAAACGGGTATTACTGCAAGCTGTCCTCCGTATTCTTCGGGGGTGTACCCCATTTCTACCAGTTGACCTTTGACTTTATCGGGTTGGCTTCCGGGAAGATCCATCTTATTCATGGCAACAATAAAGGGAAGGCTGGCGTCTTTGATGTGTCGCAGACACTCTTTGGTTTGAGCCATCACACCTTCGGTGGCGGCAATGACCAGGACGACCAGATCGGTAGCCTGGGCGCCCCTGGCCCGCATATTAATAAAAGCAGCGTGGCCGGGAGTATCGATAAAGGTTATCAGCTTTTCCTGACCGTCTTTTTCTTTGACGGCGGCCTGGTATGCCCCAATATGCTGAGTAATCCCACCAACCTCCCTTTTCCAGGTGTTGGTGGCCCGAATTTTATCTAACAGTGAAGTTTTTCCGTGATCAATGTGGCCCATCAGGGCAACGACGGGTGGTCTGAATAGTGTTTTTATTTTTGTTTTTGCGTTAGTGTTTTCCATAGAACTCCCATCCTATTAAGGCTAAGATTAAACCTAAAAATTTTTATTTGAGAAAAATTACTTTTTCTCTGCTTCGATTTTAATTTCCACACCGGCCAATTCACCTGCCAAGTGGACATTCTCACCCCCGCCACCGATAGCTAGGGCTTGCTGATCTTCTGGGACGGTAACCAGGGCAATACCGTTTTGAATAGATTCAACTTTTACCCCTTCAGCCGGAGAGAGAGCCTGAACAATAAACTGGCTTAAGTTTTTTGAGAAGGGAACAACATCGACCTTCTCATCTTCAGGCAGCTCGTTTAATACTGATTGTATCCGAGAACCCTTTTGGCCGATACAGGAACCAACAGGATCAACTCCCGGCTGAGTAGAAGACACGGCAACCTTGGTTCTGACCCCGGGAGTACGGGCAATTTTTTCAATGATGACGGTATGATTGCCGACTTCGGGTACCTCTCGGGCGAAGAGTTGACGAATAAATTCTGGATCCTTGCGGGATAAGATTATATCTTTACGGCCGGTTTCCATCTCACTTATTTCTTTTAATAGAAATAGTTTTCTAGTACCCAGTGTTAGGGCTTCATTTCTTACCTGTTCTTCCTTGGGATAGATACCTTCAGCCTTGCCGATACCGACACTGGCTTTAAAAGGATCGATGTGCAAAATAGTTCCGGGAAGAAGAGTACCGATTTTCTTTTCATATTCTGAGATTAGGACCTCCTTCTCAGCTTCACGGATCTTTTGATCAATAACCTGTTTGGCAGTTTGAGCAGCAATACGCCCGAATCCTGGGGGTGTAACATCAGTTTTTTGATCATCATCGACCTTGTAAACCCGGAAAGAACCAGTTTCCGGTGACAGTTCAACCGTAAAGATATCTTCTTCGGGAACGATAATCCCATGCTCTTTCTGATCTCTTCTATAGGCAGATACTAGACCGAGTTCGATAGAATCCAGGATTGCCTGAATGTCAATATTACGCTCACCGGCAATTTGAGCTACAGCAGCAGCAAATTCTGTTTTTGGTAATCTTTTTAAATCCATAATTTTCTCCTTGAGGTGTAAACAAAAATGGGGACTGTCACGCCCCCATTCCAATTACACAAATTTAATCTGAGATATTATAACAAAGGATGTGTTTAAGATACAAACCTAAAATATCTACAAACCCAGTTCTTTGAGTAATTCTTTTTGTTTATTTGAGAGCCGGGTGGGAACCTCCACCTGAAGACGAATATACAAATCACCGTATCCGTAGCCACCGATATCCTTAATCCCCTTGCCTCTTAGCCTAATTAAAGTGTTGGGTTGGGTACCCGGCCGGACTTTTACTTTTAGACTGCCAGTTAGGGTGGGGACCTCGATATCAGCTCCAAGAGCCGCTTGTGAGAAGCTAATTGCTTTGGTAACAAAAACGTTATTACCCTCACGCTGAAAAGTGTCGTTAGGGAGGACGTCCACGTAAAGATAAAAATCTTTAAATTTTATCCTCTGACCGTCGTCGATACCCGCCGGAATTTTAACCTTGGTCTTTTTTCCATCAACAATGACTTCCTTTTCAACTCCGTTAGCAGCTTCAAGAAAACTTACCTGGATTTTATAGGTGGGCAAGCGCGGTCCTCTATCCCGACCAAAAGAGGTGCCGAAAAACTGCTCGAAGATGTCGAAAGGATTGCTAAAGCCGCCAAAGTCAAAATCCGCTTCCCCGAAAGGGTTGCCACTAGTTGTGTAGGTAAAGTTGAAAGGACCGTTTTGCCTGGTGTAGGTATGGCCGCCAAAAGGTCCGGAATTGGGGTCGAAAGCGGCATGCCCAAATTGATCATATGCTTGTTTTTTCTGGTCGTTACTTAGAACTTCATAAGCCTCGTTGATTTCCTTAAATTTTTCTTCGGCATCAGAAGATTTGTTGCGGTCAGGATGATACTCCAAGGCAAGCTTACGGTAAGCTTTTTTGATCTCATCACTGCTGGCATTCTTGGAAACACCCAAGACTTCATAATAATCTCGTTTCATAAGTTTATATTTTATCCCGTCCGGGAATTCCCGGACGGTTTTGATTAGCTGACGACCTCACCTTCCTCGGGTTCGTCCTTTTTATCCTTGCCATCTTCTTTCTCCTGATTATCCTGCGGACCGGGTTGTTGGCCGGGTTGTTCACCCTGCTGATAAAAGGCCGCTCCGACTGTTTGAAGGATTTGACTTAATTCCTCAGTAGTTTTGTCGAGTTCGTCTTTTTTGACATCGGTTTTGACCATAACATCTTTGGCTTGTTTTAGCTTTTCCTCGACTTTGACCTTATCCTCGGCCTTTATTTTGTCACCCAAATCCTTGAGAGTTTTTTCGGCGGAAAAGATGGTGGAATCAAGCCTGTTTCTGGATTCAACAAGCTGCTTTTTCTCTTCGTCCTGGGCAGCAAACTTTTCAGCTTCTGCCTTCATAGTCTCCACTTCCTCTTGGGACAAATTAGTGGCATTTTGAATCGTAATCTTCTGTTCTTTGTTTGTGCCCTTATCTTTGGCAGAAACATTGAGAATGCCATTACTGTCGATATCGAAGGTGACTTCGATCTGTGGGACGCCACGTGGAGCAGGAGCGATACCGTCGAGAACGAAACGGCCCAGTGATTTATTGTCGGTAGCCATAGGCCTTTCACCCTGCAATACGTTAATTTCCACCTGTGGTTGGTTGTCAGAATATGTAGTGAATATTTGGGATTTCTTGGTGGGTACGGTGGTGTTTCTTTCTATAAGGGGTGTCCTAACTCCACCGGCAGTTTCAATTCCAAGAGTAAGCGGGGTGACGTCCAAGAGAACCACATCTTTTACCTCGCCGGTTAAAACAGCACCCTGGACGGCTGCTCCGATAGCGACAACCTCATCAGGATTGACGGTAGTATTAAGTTCTTTGCCAAAGAAATCTTTGACTACCTGCTGGACTTTGGGCATGCGGGTCATGCCACCCACCATCAAGATATCGGTGATGTCCGATTTGGAAACGCCAGCATCTTTGAGACACTGCTCAACAGGGGTAATAGTTTTCTGGATTAAGTCATCGACCAGTTTTTCCAACTCGGAACGGCTAAGGGTAGCTGTCAAGTGGAGAGGCTGGCCTTCCTTTTGAGTTATAAAAGGCAAGTTAATTTCAGTTTGATTGGTGCTGGAAAGCTCGATTTTGGCTTTCTCGGCAGCTTCCCTAACCCTTTGAAGGGCTTGCGGATCGCTGCGAAGATCAACGCCGTTATCTTTTTGAAAATTATCAAGAAGCCAGTCAATAATCCGATTGTCAAAGTCATCGCCGCCAAGGAAGGTATCGCCGTTAGTGGCTTTTACTTCAAATACCCCTTCGCCAATTTCCAGGATGGAAATATCAAAAGTACCCCCGCCTAAATCGTAAACAGCAATTAAACCGCTATTTTTTTTATCCAAACCATAAGCCAGAGCTGCAGCTGTAGGTTCGTTGACTATGCGCTTGACGCTAAGACCAGCAATTTCACCTGCCTGCTTGGTAGCCTGACGCTGGGAATCATCAAAATAAGCCGGAACGGTGACAACGGCATCAGTGACTTTCTCGCCCAAGTATTTTTCAGCATCAGATTTGGCTTTCTGGAGAATCATGGCCGATATCTCCTGAGGAGTATATTGCTTGCCATTTACTTCGACCGAGGCAGTATTATCTTTTCCGGATACATTTTTATAAGGCACGGATTTTTTGGTTTTTTCAACCTCAGGATCGTCAATGCGCCGACCCATTAGCCTTTTAATACTGTAAATTGTATTTTCAGGGTTAAGGACCATTTGCCTTTTGGCAAGATCACCCACCAATCCTTTAACCGGTTCAACAACTGAAGGAATGAGGTTCCTTCCTTCTGAAGTGAGGATAACTTTTGGGTTACCACCTTCCATAACAGCAACGCAGGAGTTTGTGGTACCTAAATCGATTCCAATTATTTTATTTGCCATAATTTAAAATTTAATTAATAAATTATTAATTAGTTTCTCTGCCAACGACTACATGAGCCGGACGGAGAACGTGATCATTTAACAAATAACCTTTTTTCCTGATTTCGACAACATAATCCTGAGTACCTTCAGTAACGTCAACACAGTCCATGGTTTTTGGATCGAACTCCTTGCCGAGAGCGTCGATTTCTTCCAGGCCTTCAGATTTAAGCACAGCAAGGAATTTGTCTATGGCCATCTGCAGACCGGGATCGCCAAGGTGATTCTGAGCTAAATAAAAGTCATCGAGAACTTCCACCATCTTGGTCAGTATACCGGTGGTAGCCAAGGTTACAAAAAGCTGTTTCTGGCTATCGATTCTTTTTTCCAGATTAGAATAGTCGGCAAGAGACCTGGCTAATTTTTCCTTCAGCTCCGATATCTGTTCCTCCAAATGGCTTAATTTGGCGCTGTTAACTTTTTTAGTGGTTTTTCCTTTCTTTTCTTGAGACATATTTGTGATTAACGGGTAACGGTGGAAACGAGTTCGGCAAAATAGTCAACTATGGGAACAATTACGGTATAGCGGAAGCGAGCCGGTCCGACTATGCCCATAATACCGCGGTGAGGGCCGGCTTCGTAAGTCTGATAAACAAAGCCGCAAGGCTCCAAATGTTCCATACCCAAATCTTCTCCAATCAGAAGGTGGACAAATTCCTCGCCGGTGGGGTTTTGGACAGATTCGGCTTTGTTTAAAATATCAAACCAATAGTTTACATTGTCAACAAGGGAGAGAACCGTTTTGGTAACGTCGATATTGTAGAATTCGGGTTCTTCAAGAAGATTGGAAGCTCCATAACTATAAAGATTACCCTGGTCGGTGGTGGCTATAGCCATGGATCGGGTACGTGAAGCCAATTCTTTGGTGGCTTCTCGAAGTAATTTTTCAAACTCATTCCGATAGTCCCATATTTTTTCTTTGGCACCAATTTCCTCGCTGATAGAAAGAGATTTAGGAGTCATAAGATTTCTAACATAGTACTTGAGACCGATGGAGGTGGGGGCACGTCCGGAAGACAAATGGCTTTTCTTGAGGTAGCCCAATTGAGTTAGGGCTGACATTTCATTTCTAATAGTTGCCGAAGATATGCCAAGCGAGTATTTTTTCTCTAATGTTTCAGACCCGACCGGACTGGCGGTCTCAATAAACTCTTCCGTGATACATTTAAGAATTTTTATTTGTCTTTGAGTTAAATCAGCCATATTAGCAATATAATAAGTCGAGTGCTAGCGGGTGTCAAGGGCTAATTGATTACTTAGATAAGAAGTAGAGGGCAACGAAGAGAGCCGCTAAAAGGAAAATGTTAACCAGATTATCAAGGTTAAAGAAAAACATCAGGGTAACAGATAATAGGAAGAAAGCGATCAGGATGTTTGTTTTTATGCGGCGAGTAAATATAAATGTGAAAGACAAGAAAAACGAGAAAAGAAGAAAGAAAAATATGAGGTAAGCAGTTATACCCGAAGGCGGAACTGAGGAGACAAATATGAGTAATATTATGAGAAAGGACAGGGTAAATATCGGCCAGCGGTTTAAAACCAGGTATTTGATCATTTTTCCAATTCCAATACAGATGATTTCTGATTGGAGTCTTCTATTTTTATACGGTCAACGACTTTTAGAAGCTGCCTGGTCCTGGTAGTACTAACAGTGTTGTACTGACGGGAAAGGCTTTCTATCCTATCCCCGATTTTTTCGAATTCCTGATTATAGCTGTCGAACTCTTTTTCAAAAAGCTTGATGTAAGTTATTATTTGCTGGATATTGTTCTGATAGCGGAAGTTATCGTAAGCCTGGCGAACCATACGCAAAATTGCGGTAAAGCTGAAAGGACCACAAAGAACGACCTTGTTCTTCATGGCTTCTTCCCAGACATTGGTCATTTTGTCGTAGATAAAAGAAAATATCATTTCGTTTGGGATAAAGAGAATAACAAAGTCAACTGTTTTATTTTCGGGATCGATATAATCACGGGTACAAACCTGTTTAATCTTATCTTTGACATCCCGCTCAAACATCTTTAAGTAACGGTTTTTGGTTTCCTCGTCTGAGGTTTCTGCCATTTTTGTCAGGCTGGAATAAGGAAATTTAACATCAACGTTTATCCTGGCTCCGTCGGGTAGTAAAATAGCAAAATCGGGACGGGTTTCAGTAGTGGATTGCTCCTTGTTTACTTCATAATCAGTGCCAACAACAAACCCGCTCATTTTTAGAAGGTCCTCGGCTACTTTTTCTCCAAAAGCTCCCCGCAGCTGGTTGTTGGAAAGGACTTTGCTTAAACTTTCGGTAGTGGCCGATAAATGCTGGGTAATCTTTTCTGAATTTTCAAGTGATTTTTTAAGGCTGGAAAAGCTGCTTACACGGTCTTTTTCGGCTTGTTCTAACTTGTTGGAACTATTTTTTAACTCATCCAAGACTTGCTTGACCATCTTTTCAATATTTTCTTTCTTGTTGGCCAGGTCAACTTCAATTTCCTGCTTTTGAGAATCAAGTTTCTGGGCTGCCATGGAAACAAGGAGGGAATTGGCGTTTTTCATTATATCGGGGAACTTTTCGTTGAATTTGTTGAAAAACTCCTCGGATATTTCTTCTGTTTTGGCTTTGGGGGGTTGGCGAAGAATAAAATAGACCAAAAGGACTATTACGATACCAAGCAGAATATAAACAGGAACCATTCTTTAATTTTACTATAATTCCGGTTAAGTAAAGTTGCTGTTTTCCAATTTATATCTTAGTGTTGAAATAATCAAGCAAAAAGCCTTCTTGTAGAAGAATTTAGCTGGGCTAACAATTCATAAGCAGTAGCATGGCAGGCTCGACTGTAAGAGATAATGGAATTTTTATCGCCACTTTCGGCACTAATAACTTCTACTTCATCAAATAAAGCGGGAGTTGTTTTACCAAAATCAACTACTGCCATATTCATACATACCAAACCAATTACCGGATAGTATTTATCGTGATATTTGACTGATGCAAAATTACCAAGTTGACGGCTAATACCCTCATAATAGCCAACCGGAATTATGCCAATAGTTCTTGAGGAAGGAGCAGTATAAGTACAGTTATAACTTACACAATCTCCTTTTTGGAGAGTGCGTGTTTTTACAACCGTTGACTTAAATGAAAGCACTGGTTTTATCCCTTCTAATTTCTTGTAATCCCGATCCCGGGGATTAAGAGGGTTAATGCCATAAAGACCGATGCCCAGACGGATGGCGTTAAAATCATGATGGTTGACTTTGACAGATGATGACGTAGCTGCCAGATGGATAAATTTGGGATTAACACCATTGTGACGAACCAGTTTTATTGCGCGCAAAAAGTTGCTTTCCTGAATCATGGTAAAGGAATTATCGGTATTGTCAGCGTCAGCAAGGTGTGAATAGATACCCTCAAGTTCTATTTGCGGATTTTTTAAGATAATCCGCAAGATTTGAGGAATTTCTTCAATCTCAACTCCCTGCCTTGACATACCAGTGTTAATTTTTAAATGGATTCTAGTCGGAGTGCGCAGGGAGGCAAGTTTTTTTAGAGAATAAGGGTCTTGGATCGTAAGTGTAAGGTTCTTGTAATTAAGGTTGGAGAAATTGTCCGGATGCAGAGCAGCAATCAAAAGGATCTTGCGGGGAGCGACTTCCCAAATTTTAAGGGCTTCGTGATAGCTGTCGACAACAAAATACTCAAACTGGCGTTCCTTTAGTACCGATACAACCGGTTGTAAGCCATGTCCGTAAGCATTAGATTTCAGTACCGGCCAAATTTGTGATGAAGGGCATAATTTTTGAAAATAATCGTAATTAGCTAAAAGTCTGGACCGGGACAATTCGATGTAGTTGAAAGGCCGGTAACCTGTTTCAAATTTTCTGATTATCCTGTCGACAAGCGGGCGGATAGGCATTTTATTTTTGACCTGTAGAACCGAAGCCACCCCTGTCAGTATTGCCCAAGGTATCGGTTTCTTTAAAATCTATGTTTTCATAACCCAATATTATAAGTTGGGCAAGACGGGTACCCTTTTCAATCTTGACGGATTCTGGGGTGAAATTATAAGCTGCAAAAACCAATTCATCGTTATCACCGCAGTAATCGGAATCAATAATGCCGATACCATTGGCTTGCATAATGCCGATTTTGTGAGTTGAGCTTCTGGGAGCAATAATTGCCAGGTGACTTGCAGGAACTTCAAGGGCGATATTTAAGGGGATATAGGAAATTCCTCCCGGGGGAATGATGGCATCTTCCCGAGTATAAAGATCAGTGCAGGCAGCACCGGTACTTTTATAAGCGGGCAAAGGCAGATTTTTATCGAAGCGCTTAATTTTGACTTGCATCCCCTATTCTAGCAAGCCGTGGAGGTCTTGTTCATCTTTGCATTCTTCACCGATATGATTGAAGTCGAGATTAATTATTTTTTCGTATATTTCCTTTATCAATTTTTTGACAATATCGATATCGTCTTTCCTAAACTCAAAATCCCTGCGGATGAAGGTTTTTTTGTATTTACTCTTTTGAATGAAATCGATGGTGGCGGTGCTGACGTGATAAGGGAACTCAGGATCAGAATCGGTAAGGATTTTGTAAAAAACAATCTGGTTGTAGTAGGAACCTCCGGGCTGCATATCTTTACTCTTGGTATCGGGATTACCGGTCTTAAAATCAACTAAATTAGCAGCGGGTTTCCCATCGCGAGTGGTCTTTTGAATTTCAATTTTGTCTATTTTCCCGGTAATGGGAGTATCGTCAACAAACAAGTGACGCGGGGTGCAATCATAATCCATAACACAGTTACCGCTAAAGGACGATTGGTAGTGGTCATAGTATTCCGAGAGGGATTCCGTTCCCCGATGCAGGGCTTCTTTAAAGTTCTTCTGACTTAAATCCTCGCGCTTCAGCGCTTGCTCGTAAAAGGTTAACAGATCTTTTTTGCTAATCAGCTTTCCCTGTTGACCAAGGACGTTAAACAGATGGCTGAGGCTATAATGAACAGCAGTTCCCAGAGCGGCATATTTATCCTTGATTGATGGGATCCTTAAAATTGTTTTGTAATAAAAGCAGAGAGGACATTCCAGATAGGAGTTCAGGTGAGTCACGTTAAGCTTGTAATTTTTCTTCAACTGATCTTTCAGGTGGGATGAAAGTTCAATATTTTTTATGGGTTTCTTGGAATCCAGGGGGAAAGCATTAAAGATGGCCTCCTGTTGACTTTGGGATTGAGGGGATATTTTTTCAATAAGATCAGGTTTTATTTCGGCAATAAAAATTGAAGGCAACTGATCCCTGCCGGTTTCGGTTTTTCGGGAGTAGGAGATGTAGATTTGTTTTTTGGCGCGGGTGAGGGCAACATAAAAAAGACGGCGCTCATCTTCGTTTTCATCGTGAGCCAAACGGGATATTTCGGTTTTAAGAATGCCTGAAGGCAGTCGGAGCGGGCTGGCATGATAGTTGTTTCCCCATTTCCGATCGGTGCATTTAGTTAAAAAAACATGTTCAAATTCCAAGCCTTTAGCTTTGTGTACAGTCATCAGGCGAACAGAGTTTTCCGAGTCGGATAACAATTCCTGGGCAGTAAGAGGGATTTTGTTGTCGATAAAGAGCTCAATGCGTTCCAGAAAATCCGAAAGCGTAGTTTCCTTTTTTACCGAGAAGCGCTTTATTTCGTTATAAAAAGCGTTAAGGTAGTTTATTAACTCCAAGTCATTTAAAGCGACGATATGACTTAAATAACCAAACTTCCTTATCGTCCTATTGAAAAAACGGTCAAGGTTGTAATATTTTAGCCAGTGGATGGCTTTGGCAGTACGAATCGAAAAGTTTTTTAAACGGATTAAGGTGTTTTTCTTTATACCATTAATCTGGCTTAAAAGATGAGGACTGGATATCAATTCGCTTAGTGGCAATTGATGGCGATGGGAATATTGAAGTATCCGGTAAAGATCGAATGAGTTTATTTTTATAAAATCATAGGAAAGTAGATGGAAAAGGCTTTCACTATCTGTGGGGTCATTAATATAAGTAAGCAATCTAATCAGTTGCTTTATTCTGGGATGATCCAGGGCATTTGTGCCAGATTCAAGATGAAATTTGATACCTTTGTTTTCTAAAGTTTCGACCAAATCATCGGCATCGCTGTTGTTACGGAACAAAACAGCAATTTCCCTGGGGCTGGTGCCATTTTCAGTTAACTCCTCAATTTTTTGGGCAATAAAATAATTCTCGTCGAGAACCGAGGTGCCTTCATAGAAGTTGACGGGGTTGGGGTCATAGGTACTGATAGAAACCAGGGATTTGTCAATATTCTCAATGTAGTTTACGATCCGATTTTTGTTGTAGTTAATAACTGAGGCGGAAGTGTCCAGGATAAGCTGATGACTACGGTAATTGTTTTTTAGGACAATTACTTTAATGCTTTTTTTATATTTTTGGTAAAACTCATAGATGTTTTCGATTGAAGCCCCCTGGAAACGGAAAATTGACTGGTCGTCGTCGCCAACAACAAATATATTGGGGTCATCAAAGTAGGAACCAAGCAGGTCTAGGATTTGATTCTGGGCTGAGTTGGTGTCCTGGTATTCATCAACCAAAACATATTGGAAACGCTCCTGGTAGGCCAGGAGCAGTTCCTGATCTTCCCTGAAGGCATCGAGAACAAAAAGAATCATATCGTCGAAGTCATAGCGCCCCAGTCGCTGGAGTTCCTGCTGGTAGGCGATAAATATCTGGTGAAGTTCAAGCTGACGGGGGGTGTCTTTCTCAAAATTATCAAATATTTTTATGAGAGCATTTTTGAAATTTACTGCTGGGTTTTTGGCCAGACCGATGTCGAAGTGTCCCTGAAGATAAAGCTGATGGTTGAGGTTTATTAGGCTGTAAATTGCTTTAAATTTCTCAGATTCTTTTTTTAGGTTTTCAACAATAGTCATAAGTTCCGATTCGATAGTCTTACCGATTCTAAGAGCTTTAAGGGCTGAATATTGGTCTTTGGTGTTCTTAAGGAATTTTTCCTGTTCTTTGATAAGGTCAAAAAATTTTTTGGGCGATATGTTTTCTCTTTTGAGTGACTGAATGCTGCTGATGATGTCCCGTTGGTAGTAATAGGGGTCCCCCCACGGTTTAAGCTGTGAACCCTCCGGTAAGTTATCTATAAGTTCCCGGATGATTTCAATTTTTTCAAGTTCTTCGAGAGATTCGATATTTTGGGCAAAGATAAAGTGTTCAGGATTGGTTTTTATGACTTCATTACAAAAGGAATGGAAGGTGTGGATTTTGACGTTGTAGGCAAGAGGACCGATAATAGTCTGCAGCCTCTCCCTCATATTGATGGCGGCATTCTCGGTAAAAGTGAGACAGAGGATTCCGTGAGGAGGTGTCTGGGTTTTTTGGAGAATGTTGGCAATCCTAAGAGCGATTGTTTGAGTCTTGCCGGTGCCAGCTCCGGCTACAATCATTATCGGCCCTTCGATAGCGTCTACCGCCTGCCTCTGCTGTTGATTTAACTTCTTGTACTCAGTTTCAAAATTTACCTGATCTATGATAGTTGGCACTTCATTATTTTATCAATAATTGAAGCTAATTTCTTTAATATTTAGGGTTATAAACAACCAGCCTTGGTTGTAAGCTGTTTTTTTATTCGTCGCTAAAAGGAGTGGCATCACAGTTCCCATTCTCCTGATTGCAACCTATCTGAACCCAATCATAGAAGGTCTGAGGATTACCGTCAATAGCAATAATGACTTTCGTAATTTTCCGGTCGTGCTTTAGGGTTTCCTCTATTTGAGAAAGCAATTCTGCCGACCCACAGCTACTACTGGCGTTCGGGATAAGACTTCTAATGTCAGCGAGGTCGACATAAGCGGTAGATCCGTTTACTTTGACACTTTTTAGAATGCTCCTAGTTTCTGAGGTAAAAAAGGAAGTGTAACCTTGGGCTTTTTCGGCATTCGACGGCCCCTGAAACAGCTGCTCTAAAGCTGCTTGGTAGATATCACCCTGTTCGCTTATTATTCTTTCAACGCCGTAGACAACACCACAATCATTGCTACCCGAAGCCGTCGAACGACGAGGGTTGTTAAAATAAATCGTAACCGACTGGTCGGATTGACCGGTAGACGAGCTGGCCTCTGATGATCTGAAGATTTTGTCTATCTGCCATAGTTTTCCGCTTTTGACCAGATTAATTTCCACGCTTTGCGTCATACCGTAAAACTCCATTTCAACAGCAACACTGGCTTGATCGTTGTTGACTGATACTACGCTGACTTCAAAGCTGCTGGGAAAATCCTGAGCCAATAGTATGGGATCGTAACCACCTCCTTCAAAGCCTGACAAGAGACTATCGATTTCTTTTTTAAAGTTATCGGACAAATAGTCACTGGTTTTGTAAGCACCGCTGCTTATTGGATTGCCTTCGTACTGGAGATACCAGTTATAGAAGCTCTCAACTGTCTCCTTGGGATCAGCTTCCCGGTTTTGAGCGTTAGAGATTGAAGAAGGGCAGTAGCTCTTGGGTTTGGGTAAAAAAGGATTGCCATGCCGGACCCATTCTCCATTTTCACAAATCCAGGTGTCTTCTTCCGAAAAAACTTTGATGATTGCTACAGAGGAGAAGGCGATAAATAATAAAAGGACAAAAACCCCTAAGGGAGAATATTTTTTGGCTTTTTGTGTTACTTTCATTTTTGTTATAAATGTTAACAGGCAAAGAATACAGTATTATTGGTTGAGTCAATTTGAGTAAACCAAATGAGATCTGAGACGAAAAGTTTTGGCTTCAGTTTCAATAATTTTTTGCCCGAATGTGTTTTGGGTTTTTTGGTTTATGGACCTGACGGCATCATATATTTTCCGCCAATAAGATTTCATTTCTGATAAAGAGGTTTGACCGAAAATGATGTCGGTTAGCTCATCTGTTTCCCAACGTTTACCTGGTTTTGAAAATAGTGCAACCAAAACATAATACTGATTCGAATCAAGAGGAATGGGAAGCTCCTTGTCCTGGTAAAAAAGCCGACTGGACTTTTTATCAAAACTTAACAGGGCTAGGGTACCAAGATGTCCGGGTAAAAGTCGGGGCATCAATGAAAGTAACAGGGTGACAGACATCAAAGTCAGGCCATAAGCAAGCAAGACTTTATTGCCGACATCAGTACCTATTCCGATGGTATCCTGGGCAGTAACAACAACTCCTATTTGGCGGTTATTATCAACAATCGGGGCAATATGGGCAGTATATATGCTAGAACTATTTTTTATATTGATAAATTGATCGCTGTCAAATGAGGACAAATAGCTTCTGTCTATATAAGAAGGAATAGGCCCGGAGGTGGCTGCAACCTTATTCCTGGTATCAACAATCTGATAAGAAATCTTGCCGCTTATTGTTTTGGGGTCGAAACCTGACAAATCAAGTAAATTGTCACCGCTAACGTTTATCCGGGAATCGATCATACGACCCAGATCCTTTAACTGGAGTTCTATCTCGTTTATGGAAGAGAATTCAGGTTGGTGATAGGCAAGAAGAATGGTACCGTAGCTAATCCTATTTCTGATTAAAGGTTTACTGTACATATACCAAGTTTCCCCAACAGGAGTTGTGATTGTTTGAGGGGTTTGGAAAGACGAGCTGAATCTGAGATCGGAAGTGTCCAGGAAATTTATTAATATATTGCGCCGATCAACAACATAGCCTTCACTGGTAATAACATAAAGGGGTATGTCATTGGGGATTTGAGTGTCATTGAGATATTTTGTTATATCCCATTGACCATCATGATAGGATATATCACTTTTAACAATATCGGAAAGAGTACTAAGGTGATTTTGCAGCTGTTCTCTTTGAGATTGCCAAGAATAATACATAATTATTACCAAAATAAGTAAGGAGAAGGCAGCTAAGGTGATAATTATTCCCCAGGAGAAAGGGGGTGCTTTTTGATGGTAAGGGATTGGCATTGTAATAATTATAGGAAATTAAACTGAGAAAGAACAATAATACAATATCTATTATTACAAGTTATTTTAGTTTTTTTGGATACTTCCATTATTTATAGAATATTATAAAATATATTTTAAGGGGGTAAATTTGTGACGGGAGCATTAATAGAAATTGGAAAGTGTGATCTGCCATGCGATTACGGACTGAAAGTTGATCCTAAAGGGTTGTTTCGGGTTGATGACAAGCCATTGTCATTTCATAGTACAGATTCTGAATATATAGATATTTATCACGGAAACAGAGTAAGCCTTTTTGCTTTTTCAACGAAAGAAGAATCGGAGATGGCAGTTATATACGGTATCGACAATACTAAACTACCGGAAAGACGGCTGATAAAAATGCCAGACTATGTTCGGGGAAGCAGCCCAATGGTATTAAGTTTTAACGATGGTGATAGCGAACTTCTGGTAAGAGTCAGCCGCTATTAAACTTGGGATAATAGCTTTTCTATGATTTGTTTGGTCACCTGAGGATTGGCTTTTCCACCGGAGGTTTTCATCACTTGGCCTATAAAGAAACCTATGGAATTGGGATTTTTTTGGTAATCAGCAACGGCTTTTGGATTGGCATCAATAATCTGTTTGGCTATTGATTCAATTTCTGCCGTGTCGGAAACTTGAATTAATCCTTTGTCCCTGGCAATTTGCAGCGGATCCTGCCCGGATAGATAGGATTCAACAATAATCTGCCGGGCAACAGTTAAGGATATTTCTCCCTGACTGACAGCATCAAACAATGTACTAAATATCTCCCTGCTTACCTTTTCCAGATCGACAGACGAGTTAGATTCATTAAGATATGTTTTGATGGGTCCAGTAAATATGTTTGCTGTGAATTTAGCAAAATCTTTTGACGGATTTTCACCCAAGGCCTTTTCGTAAGCCAGAGCAAAATTCATATCTGAGGCTAAAAGTGAAGCATCATAATCAGTCAGGGCAAAGTCGGCTATGTAACGGCTAATTTTGGCCTGGGGCAATTCGGGTATGGTAGATTTTATATGAAAGACCTCATCATCTGAATAATTGACGGGCGGGATATCTGGCTCCGGGAAATAACGATAATCCGAAGAACCTTCCTTCTCTCTTTGAAGAAATGTTTGACTTCTGGCAGCATCCCAGCCTCGGGTTGTTTTATTGTTAACGGTTTTGGACTCACCGGTCTTTTGCCAGTCAAGAAGCTGCCTATCCAGCTCAAATTCAATAGCATTTTGAACACCGGTAAGAGAGGCAACATTTTTGACTTCAACTATGGGTGTATAAATCGTAGTTTCATCTGTTTCGACCTTTAAATTGACGGTGGGTTCACAGCGCATACTTCCCTTTTCAATATCGGCGTCCGATACTCCCAAATAGCGCATTAACTGTTGAATTAAGAGGAGATAGACCTTAGCCATTTGAGGTGAAACAATATCGGGTTCGGAGACGATTTCGACCAAAGGTACCCCGGAACGATTAAAGTCAATAAGAGTTACTTCCTGTCCATCAAGCGTGGAGTGGATAGATTTGGCAGTGTCCTCCTCCATGTGAACCCGATTAATGCGAACATCGTGGTCGCCAACTTTCAAGCTACCATTAACAGTGAAAGGCTGTTGATACTGGCTTATCTGATAACCTTTAGGCAAATCAGGGTAAAAATAGTTTTTTCTTTCGAAAAAGGAATGCTGATTGATAGAACAATTTAGGCTTAATCCGATTTTTATACACCAATCGATGGCTGTTTTATTGGGTACAGGAAGAGCTCCGGGCAAACCCAAACAAACGGGACAGGTGTGAGTATTCGGTTTAACATGGAAATGATTAGCCGGGCAAGAACAAAACATCTTCGTTGTTGTTTTGAGCTCAACATGGACTTCGAGGCCGATAATTGGGGTGACAGATTTTATGGGTTTTGACATATAGGCGGAGTATATAAATGGTAATCCGTTAATTGCTGATACTGAAAGCCGAGTGAAAGGATTTTTTCCTCTTCAAAGAAACCACCCACGAGTTGAAAGCCTATGGGTAATTTTGAATCATCAAATCCACAAGGGAGAGCCAAAGAAGGCAGCCCGGCAACATTAACACAAACAGTATAAACATCTGCCATGTACATTTCCAAAGGATCATTGGCTTTTTGGCCAATAGGCCAGGCGGTAGTCGGTGAGACAGGGGCCAGAATAACATCGACTTGTTTTAGAACATCTAAAAACTCGTTTTTAATTAGAGTTCTAACTTGGGAAGCCTTGGTATAGTAAGCGTCGTAATAACCAGCCGAAAGAGCATAAGTGCCGATAATTATTCTTCTTTTTAGTTCATCTTCCATAAATTCTCCCCGTGTTTCCATATAGTAGGAGAATAAATCCTGTGTATCCCGCTTGCTTTGACCAAATCGGATACCGTCGTAACGGGCCATGTTTGCCGATATCTCGCAAGGGACTAAGACGTAATAAACGGCAATGCCAAGATCCGTGCTGGGAAGAGAGACGGGGACGAGCCGGGCGCCCTGTTTCTCAAATAATGAGGCTGCCTCTAATACTTTTTCTTTAACTTTTAGGCTTATAGAGCCTTCAAAATATTCTTTGGGAATACCGATCTTTAAGCCTTTAATATTCGTAGCTTGTAAAGAATTAAAGTAATCAGGAACAGGAGTATAACTACTGGTAGCATCGTGAGGATCTTGTCCGGCCATAAATTGGGTTGAGAGAGCGATATCTTCTACATGACGGGCGAAAACACCCGGACAATCAAAAGATGAGGCCATCGCAGTGATACCATAACGGGAATTTCGGCCATAGGTAGGTTTGAGGCCAGATACTCCGCATAGTGAAGCTGGTTGGCGGATTGAACCTCCGGTATCGGTACCCAAGGCGATAGTTGCCATATCGGTGGCGACTGCAACAGCCGAACCTCCGGAAGATCCGCCGGGGACCATTTCCAGATTCCAAGGGTTGTGGGTAGTGAAATACCCGGAATTTTCAGTACTGGCACCAAAAGCAAAAGTATCAGTGTTTGTTTTGCCAATAATTATGGCGTCCTGTTCTACCAGTCTTCGGTATACAGTAGATGAATATTGAGGGATGTAGCCCTTAAGAAGTCGGGATGAAGCGGTGGTTTCAATACCTTCAGTTAAAAATATATCCTTGACAGCCATTACAGTACCGGCCAGACTTCCCAACTTTTCCTTATTCTTAATTTTTTGGTCAATTTTTTCGGCTGAGTTTACTGCTTCTTTTTCAGCAACGGTAATAAAGGCTTTGACTTTGGAATCGCAAGACTTTACTTGATTCAAATATTCCCCAAGAATATGTCGGGCAGAAAAATCTCCGTCAACCAAACATTTTTTTATTTTGTTTATGGTAAGTTTTGCAAGATCCATTATTTTTTAATTGTAGCTGGGACAACAAAATAACCATCCTCAGTTTTGGGAGCGTTAGATAGAGCCTGTTTTTGGCTTAGGCAGGGACCGGCCTTATCTATACGGAGAACATTTTCCAACTGGGTAACTTGATAAGAAACGGGAACTGCGGAAGTATCTTTGGCCTTTAGCTTATCAAGATATTCCAAGACAGTGTCCAGCTGGGGGAGAAAACGGTTTATGTCTTCTTCATTTAATTTAATTCGGGCAAGACGGGCAATATGTTCCAGCTCTGTTTTAGTGATTTTCTTACCGTTAGACATGGGTATATTATAAGTTATATTTTTGTTTTTATCCGTATAGATTACCTGACAAATTTGGCTTTTAGCCTTAGAAATTTCCAACGGTATTTATCAACAAGATTATAAAGCCGATATGCATTTGGGTTAATCACCAAGTCATAAGTTCCAACAAATTGAACCAGCTGTCCTCCGAAACCTTGCTTGAAACGGTGAAAACCGTAACCCTGTTGCGACTCTTTGGCTTCGGGACCCAGGCTCCCCCACATATCAAAGGTTTTGCATCCGTTTTTCCTTCCTAATCTGATAGCTTCCCACATCAATAGTGTGGGGGCCATCACTTGCCGCTGCTCGTCATTTGAAGCTCCGTAAGGATAAAAAAGCTTATCTTTCTGGACAAAAAGCATAAAAGCGGCCAAAACCCGGCCCTGGTATGAAGCAAGCAGGATTTTTGGTATTGATGTAGTTTTGAGGGTGTTCCAAAGATCCCGATGATATTCTTGGGTGTGCAGATAAAAGCCCTGGCGCTTGGTGGTTTCAAAAAGGAGTTTGAGATAAATTTCAAACCCTTCGTCATCGCTCTTCTCTTCAATGGTAACACCGTAACGATTGGCAACACGAATGTTGTAACGAGTTTTGGGGTGCATTAGAGAGAGCAACTCATCTTCGGATTTTGACAGGTCAAGGAGGTATGAATAGGGATAGAAGGCAACTTTGGGAGATACGATAAGATGGGGAAAATCCATATTTATTTTGGTGTGCTTGGGAGTGTTGTACTTGTCAAAAGTAGCGATAATTTTGTCTGGCTCGAATTTTACAAAAACAGCATTTTCGTCAGTAGCAATTTTGGTAATGTTGGTAATCATGTCCTGGTTGATTGCCGGACCCCGCAGGATAGTCCCTACGGAATATTCAGTTCTGGGCAGTTGGTGAAAGCTAACTGAATAAGCGGAGACCATTTTGCTTTTATTGAAAACACCAAGGCGATAAACCCTGTGGCCTTGGGATATTTGAAAATCACCCCACTCCCATGTTTGAACCGGATGATTTATTAACTTATTGTATTGATCTTTTTCCTCGTTATATAAAATTCGGGTGATCATTTACTTTTTAGTATATATCAGGATCATAAATAAATTCGTCACCGCCGTGGTTTCGACCATGACGATAATCGCGGACAATCTCGTTTGGTTCTTCAAATTCAATTAAATTTTGGGGAATGTCGACAAGAAAACGACTGGGTTCATTTAAACTGCTCTTGCCAAAGTAAAGCCGTCGGGAAGCATAGGTTATGTAAAGATAATCCTTGGCCCGGGTAATACCGACGTAGCAAAGACGACGCTCCTCTTCGATCTCGGACTCTTCTATCATACTTTGAGAATGGGGTAATATCCCCTCTTCAAAACCAACCAGAAAAACCACTTCAAATTCGAGGCCTTTTGAAGAGTGGAGGGTCATAAGCCGGACACCATCGCGGTTCTCCTTTTTCTTGTTTTTCTCCTGAAGGGAATACTCCTGCTGAACCAAGGCAATATTTTCCAAAAAATCATTTAATTTGGGAAAGTTTGTTGCGACAGACTTTAATTCTTTGATATTTTCAATTTTCCTTTGATCATCTTCCTCTTTGGGATTAAATTTAGCCAGATAACCGGAGTTGATTACCAAAGATTCCAATATCTGAAGAGAGTTAAGTTCCTTCAAGTTCAAACCTCGTAGATGCTCCAAGAAAGCAGCCAAGCGACGTTTTCCCAGCGCTTTTTCCACCCTTTCTAAGGAGATTTTGTCGGCACTGTCGTTGGCGTAGCGCAACATCGCCAAAATGTCTTTGATCTCGGCACGTTCATAGAAACGGGTACCGCCAATCAAAACATAAGGGATAGAGCGTTTTAGAAAAGCCTCTTCGAGTACCCGAGACTGGGCGTTCATCCTGTAAAGGACAGCGATGTTTCTAAAGGGAATATGGAGGTTGTCGTGAATGAACCTGATTTTTGAGGCAACGTAGTCAGATTCGGCCAATTCAGATTCGGCTTCGTATAATTTTATTAGATCGCTGGATTTTTTATTGGTAAAAAGTTTGAGGACAGGATGGGAGTTGTTTTTGGAAATTACGGAGTTTGCGGCATCGAGAATGATTTGAGTTGATCGATAATTTTGTTCAAGGTTAATAATTTTGGCGTCAGGAAAGTCGGTAGTAAAACTGACCAAATTACGATAATCCGCCCCGCGCCAACCATAAATGGCTTGAGAGGCATCGCCGACAGCCGTGATTTGTTTAAATTTTTTAGAGATCAATTTGGTCAAGTTGTATTGAATTGTATTTGTGTCCTGATATTCATCGACAAGAATATATTTGTAGCGTTCCTGATATTTTTCTAAAACTTGGGGGCAATTGATAAACAGCTCGACGGTTTTGTAAAGAAGATCATTAAAGTCGAGAGCATGGTAATCGGACATAAGAGTTTGGTATTTGCCGTATATTTTCGAGGCGTATGACTGCCAGAAACCATGTGAATCGGCGGACATATCCTGAGGCGACTGGAAGTTGGTCTTGGCAGCTTCAATATAATAAAGCACGCTGCTTGGTTTAAACTCTTTACTACTTAAATCCATATCATTGAGGATAGATTTAATTAGGTTTTCCTGATCGTTTGTATCGTAAATTACATAGTTTTCAGGAATACCGATATGGTGGCCATCAACCCTCAAGATTCGACAACAGAAAGAATGAAAAGTACCAGCGAAAACACTGGGGGACGAGGGTGACTTGGTTTCGACGTTTTGGCCGAGCAACTGCCCCATCCTTTGTTTCATCTCTCCGGCGGCTTTGTTGGTAAAGGTCAGAAGAAGGATCTCGTCCGGGGCAGCTAATTTTTCTTTGATAAAAAAAGCCGCCCGATGAGTTAATACCCGGGTTTTTCCAGAACCGGCACCAGCCAATAAAAGTAAGGGTGTTCCATGGTGGATAACGGCTTGGCGTTGTTCCGGATTAAGGCCTTCTAAAATATCATGCATGCGTATCTTACTATACGCAAAAATATTGGGCTTGAAAAGAGTAAAGGCTTGTTAACAAAAAAGTATTAAAGTTGAAATATTTTGGTTTTCCCTGATTCAAAAACAATGTTGGCGCCGATTTCTTCAAACTTTTGGGTGTTTAGCTGGGGATACTTTTCGTACTCTTTGTCGCCGATGAAAATATACTTAACAGAATACTTTTGGAGAATAGGTTTGACTTTTTCAATATCTGTCGACTCGTAGACAGTTTTGACTTCTTCAGCTCTAGCTCCAGGTTGGTCATACCCTCCACGCCACAACCATTCATGAACCAACCAGCCTTGGACAGTTGGCAATCCGGTGGCCATAGATACTTGGTTATAAGTAGTATAGCTATCTCCGGCAGCTTCAATAATGTTGGGCTGTCCTTCGACATTAGCGTTTAACCATTTTATGGCAGCATAGTTATCCGGATATTTGTCTTCAAGAAAGTCCAAGCCCCACAACCCATGGTATTCCTTAAAAGAGTAATATGATTTAGTTGCAAAGTAAGGATAAATTAGGTGAGAAATAAAAACCAAAGAAAAAACTAATGCATAAATCCCGAAAAGCACTCTTTTCAAAGACAGCTTGAGTCGGACAAGGATGTAGCCAGAAGCTAGAGAGTAGAGGATAAATGCCTGATAGACCAGTTTGAACATCGTGTTGGCTCTCCGGTGTTCGTAAATATAAATGTCTTTTATGTAAAAGACTTCGGGCATAATAATAAGAAGTGTCGCCAGGATGAGTAAGGAGAGAACAAATACATCGGAAAGAGTGGCTTTCTTAATGTTTAATTTATTTTTTACAAAAAAGAAAATCACAAATGGTAGGGCGATTAACCAAAACCCGCCATAAAGTATAAAAAGCTGATAAAAGGGTGAATGGGCATCAGACAAACGCAAGCCTTCCATCATCGGAGTAAAGTTCAGTGAAAAAGGCAGAGTAAATAAATACCAGAATAAAATTACCAGAAATCCATTAAAAAGAGTTTTAACCAGAGAATCCCTAAAATTATACTGTCGTAATTTGTAGAGGAAAACATAAAGACCGAAAAAGAGACCATAAACTGCTATGTCCCAAGCATTTGTCATATAGGCAATAGACAAAAGAAAACCGGCAGGAATTAGTAATTTCCAGGAAGAAAATTGCTTTGGCAAAAGGGATACCGAGAACAAAAAGGCCAGAAAGAAAAGAACAAGAGGGATGTCATTTAGGTGACCGTGAAGGTCGGCAACGACAAAACTATAGATAGGAAATTCATGGATGGTTTTATCGCTGGTTTCGGGATCAAAGCCAATAAATCTGGTTGCGTCAGGATACCAATAACCTGAAGCGGCCTTCTGAATTTCACCTGCATTCAAAACCAGCTTGCCCTGATTGTTGTCCATGTTGATTCTGCCAATCTTGTAGACAGCATGGAGATTGCCACCGAAAGTCAACAAGAGGGCCGACACCGTTCCGGCAAGAATTAATTTTGCTAACGAACTTTTTTTTAGTAAGCAATAAACCAGATTGAGCGAAAGGGAGAAAGTGCTGACGAAGGTTAGCGCGGCAATGGATGCGATTGATAAATTATATGTAATGGTACTGTTAATATTTGACAATTTGGTAACAAGAGCAAAAATAAGGTGACCGAAATAATAGTAGTTTATAGGTTCATTGGCAAACCACATATCAACGGGAGGCATATAAACCGAACGAAGCATTGAATTGACAAAACCCCAATCCATGAACTTTTCCAAACCTTCAATTGCAGGATTAAACCCCCGAACAAAAGACCAAACAATTAAGATGAGCAAAAACAGAATTTCTTCAAAAAGGAATTTTTTCCAGTTTTCTTTAATCAAGCCAGTAAAAGCTTTGAACCTTTTGGGACGGGATAGATAAAGTCCGTTTAGAGATAAGAAAATTAAAATTAAAAACCAAATCGAAAGGTTGGTGAAGGGTAATAACTTTATGACTCCAAGAACAAAAACAGAATAGGTCAGAACAACGAGAGAAAGTATCTTGCTAAAAACGTATCCCCTGTCCCAAAATTTTTTAAAAATACTAAGAACTAGAGGTAAACAAATTGATGAGATCAAAAAGATAGAAAGCCACCAGAATATGATGAATTTTAAGTCGGAGATCATATTTAAAAAACTAGCTTAAATATATCACGAAGTGGATCAGTAAACTCTGAAGGAAAGATGAGTTGGTGGGTAAAAAGCCAAGAGATAAAACCGGTGAGCAGACCTCCAAAGATATCAACCGGATAATGGAATCCCAAAAATATCCGGGCTAACACCAGGGGGACATTTATTAAGATAAAAATTAGAGGCGAGTGGACACCATATTGGAGTATAAAAAGAAAGAATATAAGTGTTTTTGCCGTATGCCCCGAAGGAAAACTGCCCTTTAAAGCCCATTGGTGATGAATACCAAAAGGGAGAAAGTTTTGGGTTTTGGTAATGGGCCGCTTCCAAGGGAGCAAAGATTTGAGCAAATATTCGACAAAAACACTTATAAACATGGCAATAAAGATTTGCCAGAATATATTTGGATCAGTAATGGTAAGAATTACAGATAAGTAAAAAAGGTAGGGCCAGATAAAAAAATTTAGGAAGACGAAAAGTTGGCGGCCAAATTTTTTTGACAACAATAAGGCCAGGTAGTCCAGTGGTGGTTGCCAAAACAAAAAGTCTTTGGCTCTGCTAGTATATGGATTCATGGCTTATTATATCCAAAGAAAAATCGGCACTGTTATAATCAAAGAAAATGAAGAGAAAGTATGTGCTGGCGGTTGATCTGGACGGAGTTATTATCGACAAGCCTCCATTGATACCAAAAATCTTAATTGAACTTTTGTTTAAAGGCAAGGCAAAAAGGCTGCACTATCGATTCCCAAGAACAAGAATAGAACAACTTATCAGAAAAATATCCCACATCTATTTTTTTAGACCAGCAATCAAGGCGAATTTGGACTTGATTAAAAGGGCTGCCGGAACAGAGAAGTGTAATGTAGTGGCCATATCCAGCCGATACTCTTTTCTGGAGAGGGAGACCCATCTTTGGTTGAAAAAAAGAAAATTGGATAAGGTATTTTGCGAAATTCATCTGAATTTGAAAAATGAACAACCACATATATTCAAGAAAAAAGTACTGGAAAGGATAAAACCGGATATATTTGTCGAGGATGACAAGTTGATTGTTGAATATCTCAAAAAACAGCTGCCACAACAAAAGGTACTGCATCAAAATAACCAAGCATGTAAAGTGTTTGATAAGAGTATCGGTACAGCGTTATCACTAGAAGCCTAATGAGAATATTATTTTCTTTAAGTTATTATTTGCCATACACTTCCGGGTTGAGCGTCTACGTGTCTAGGCTGGCCGTAGCCTTGAGGAAGAAAGGTGATTGCATCTCTGTTATCACCTCGCAACACGACAAAAAGTTGCCACTTGAAGAATCAGAGGGTGGAGTTAGAGTTGTCAGGGTTCCAGTTTGGAAAAAATTTAGTAAGGGACTGATAATGCCGAAATGGTTTTGGCAGGGATGGCAAGAGGTTCGTAAAAGCGATACTGTAATAAGCAACCTCCCCCAACCTGAAGCGTTTTATTTATTGCTGGCTGCAAAAATATTGAACAAAAAAAGTATAGTTATCTATCACTGCGATGTCAGACTACCCTGTGGTTTAGTGAATAGGATTATTGAATGGGTATTACAATTAATAAACCAACTTTGTTGCAACATTGCGGATATTATTGTCTGTTCAAGCATGGATTACGCCTCCCTGTCGCCGGTAGTCTCCCGTTATCTTGACAAGGTCAGAGTAGTTTATCCACCAATCAGATTAAGTAAAGAAATGGTTTTGAAAAAAGAAAAAAACTTGATAGATAAGGCAACAAGGGATATAGCTTATAAAATCGGTTTTGTGGGGAGGTTGTCGGCAGAGAAAGGCATAGAAAGCTTACTTGAGGTGATAAGGCCAATAAGAAAAGCTTTGGGAAACAATCTGGGGGTTTATTTAGTGGGTCCAAAGAATGCAATCGGAGAAATAGATTATATCAAGCGGATTCACAAGTTGATGAATAAGCACAGAAAAGTAGTAAGCCACTTAGGATTTTTGACAAATGAAGGGTTGTCTTATTTTTATAAAAACATAGACTTGCTGGTATTGCCAAGTACAAATTCTACCGAAGCTTTTGGAATGGTTCAGGCTGAAGCAATTTTGGGTGGAGCTAGGGTTGTTGCCAGTAGTTTGCCCGGGGTTAGAGTGCCAATCCTGATCAGTGGTGCCGGTACCTTGTTTGATACAAGGGAGAAAAATAATCTAGCTTGGGCAATAGTTAATGAAGTAAATAATAAAAGGCCAAATAATTCCAAAAGAATGAAAAAAGTTTTCTCGGAGAACAGAACCGTAAACAGTTTTAGAGAAATTATTGAAGGCTAATTTTCTTGAATATATGAACTTTGGGGTGATCGTAAACGGTGAAAGATTCCTCGGCCCATTCATCGTTTATACACGTCAGAGGGGATTCTATTCCAAGAAAACAAGGTTTTGGGTGGAATTCAGCTACTTTTGTGAAATTTAATTGGTTACCAAAAAGTTTTTCATAAAATTCAGTAGTTAGGGGATAGCGGTTGCTGACAAAGGGAATAGAACCGTAGAGGCGATTACTGGTAATTACCATGTAGTCGGAATTAGCCAATACGGAATTTATGTTTTGCCATTTTTCTTCGCTTTCAGGATCATAAAGGTTGAGCTGAGTTATTTCATAAACGGATGGATTTTGGCTGGAGCTGATATTCAGGGGCAAACAATCATCCCAATGTTCACAGGTTAATTGAGATCCTTTGGAAATATTTTCGTAAATCCAATATGAGGCCAGAATGCGGCTGTGAGGTCTAAGATAGACAGAGATAAATGAAAGAGGCCATATTGATACAAGGATGATAATAATGCCCAAATAGAGTTTGGATGGAATAAATTTTTGAAAATGTTTTACGGAAGAGGCAAGCAGATACCCAACAAGGACTGAAAGAAAGGGCATAATAATTAAAAAATAACGCAGGTTTTTGGTGAATTGAAAGGATTGATAAACGAAGAGAAAAACAACCCAAATTATTATTGACAGTATCGAGAAGGTCTTGGAGTTTTTAAACGGATGGAGATTTGTGGTACGAATGATGCGGTAGGTAGAAAAAGGAAGAGAAATTAGCGAGAGTAAACCGAGAGGTATTCCCAGTGCCCACATTGTTACATGCTCAAGTGCAAAAAGTTTTGATTGACGAGAAATCCAATAAACATCAGGCGGAAACCAGGAGTCGATATTACCCATGGATTTGAGAGTTTTTAAATTACCGAGAAATTGTTCATTTGGCTGCCAGTTTAAAAAAGAAGACTGGGCAAAGGCTGTGGGCTGAGCAAGTCGAAAGCTAATTGCGGTACTAAGCAATGCGATCATCATCAAGAAAAGAGTGCTGCCGGACCATTTCCCTTTAAATAAAATAAATAAAAAGAATATCCCAATTATGGGTAGAAAGTACAGGGCAGAAACTTTTGAGGATAGGGCAAGTCCGTAGGAAAAAGACAATCCCAGGAAATATAACAGACGGGGTTTGTCGGCAGCTTTTACAAGAAAATAGAATGTTAAAACCATGAAAAAGTTAAGAAAAGTATCAACAGTAAAAAAATGTGACAGCTGAATCGGCAGCACCATCAGAGAATAAGCCAGAGCAGCAAAGAGGGCGGATTTTTTGCTAAACAAGTTCTTACAAATAATATACGTTAAAAGCAAAGTAGAGAGATCGAACAACGAAGATAAGAGACGGCCAAGTAAATATATTTTTGAATAGCCGTCGAAGCCGAAGTTGACTGCCAAGATTTTAGTTAAATTGAGAGGGAGGGTGCCATAGACAAAAAAGTCAAATCCTTTATTATAGGGACTCATAGAGGATAACTGAGGGTCGAGGTAATCTGAAAAACTTTGGGGAATTTTGATGGCATCGGCAACCATTGTCAAAAATCTTTCATCGGGGTGAAGATGTTGATTCTGATCCCAATTAAGACCGGTAAACCTTAATATTGCTGCCAGAATGATAATAAGCAATAATAAAATTTTTTCTTTTTTGATCATGTGGCGCCAAGAATTTTTTTATACTCTTCCAGGGATAAATGGTTAAACTTTTTAAATACTCTAATAGTAGGATTGTCAAACACGGACCAGGTTTCTTCTGCATCTTCTGAGTTAAGTAAAAAGGAATTGTTCCGCTCAAACTTTTTAATTTCCACAAACCCCAAGTCACCTGAAAACAAAGCCTCATAGTACTTCCGGCTGGTGGGGAACCTATCTCCCTGCTGGTTTTTAAAAACCCTTCTTGAGGGAACGATGATGTACTCAGATAGCCGAAGCTCTTTTGATAGTAACTCAAGCTGCAGGGGATTATTTTCCAAAACATAAAAGTCGAAATTGTTAACATCATAGGGAACGGAAGCAAGGGGGATATTAATTACATTGCCTGACTCGGACAATATCTTGGTATTTGCAGGGATGTTATCGATAAACCAATCAGACGCCTTGAGGCGGACATCGGTTTCAAATCTGCTTGTCCAAAAGAAGACACCGGGAATAATGGAGATAGCTATGAGTGAAACGATTAAGGTTTTTGAACGAAGATGGCTAAAAAAATAGGTGGCAAGCAGGGGAGGGAGGAAAAAGAGAGGGGACATAAAACGGGTCCATTTGACATAAAGCTGACCATTGTAAAGAAAGTAAACAAACGAAGGAAGCAGGATTAATAACCATTTGTGGTTCATTTTCTTTATAAGCAGAACTAAACCAGGTGCCGAAAGCAAAAAAATAAATATTCCCTGAGTGTAGGGGAATACTTTTTGTAACTGAAACAAGTATGGTTTTGTATCCAAAAATTGATTAGTATAGAAGACTTTCATGTGACCCAGAGCGACGGCGGTTTCGTAACTAAGAGCGGATTTATAATCATTAAAGTTAACAAGGTTATAAGGAGAAGATAGGCTAAATGTTAAAAGCACCACCAGAAAGAAAATTAGGTTTCGGAGGATATAATAAGCGATTTTTTTTGTCTTTACCGTTGTCAATAATAACGACAAGAGAACGGGACCGAACATAATTATCGCACTGATTTTTGTACCAACAGCAATACCGCTAATAAAAGCAGCCAGGACAAGACTGGTTAACTTAAACTTTTCAAAAATCTTTACAGCAATGAGAAGGTTGAAACAAAAAACAAAAAACAGAAACGATTCAGTAGTACCAAAGTGGGAAAGTTGTATAAGTCCGGGTGTAAAAATGAGTAATAAGACGAATATCCGGGGAGAAACTTTATCGGGAAAAAGAAGACGAGAGAGACGATAGAGAAGAAGTAGGGAAGCAAGTGAGAAAAGGGCAGACCAAATCCTAAGTCCAAAGACGGCACTTTCTAAGCTAACAGGAGAAGTGAAAGAGGCATTAGATATAAAATTGAAGGTTTTGATGGAAAAATATGTAAGATATAAAGGGAACTGGCCATAGGCATAAAAGTGAGGATCAAGGTTGTGGGTGGAAAACCTAGTTATGGCTACAGCCATATTCATTTCATCAGGATGAAAAAAGTAGCCGTCACCCCAGTCCAATTTATAGAAACGAGTTAATAAGGCCAGCAGTAACAATGCACAAGAAAGATACCCGAAGATATTTTTTCTCTTAAAGAACATAAATAATGGTGATTATCATTAGACCCCATGCGAGGATGGACATCAGAAGCGGGATATCAGTAGCAACAACCCGTTCAGGCCTCTCCCCTTCCTGCATTTCAAAGATAATCTGGCCGTAGCGCATAATACCAAATATCACCGGAAGAAGCGTTACCATATACCACTTGCGGTCAAGCGCTGCCGGAAAATTTTCCAGCAAAAAATTATGAATTAGTCCTTGAAATCTGACAGGCTCTTCCAGAAAGGTAAACATGGCGTATGTGATAAGGGTGCAAACGCCGAACATGGTAGTGTAAAAGTTAAGAAGAGAAGTACCATAACCTTTTAGAGCGGCTCTGGTTTTGGAACCGGTATTCACAAGCTCGCTGCGTCTTTTACCGCTTGCGATAAACAAGGAGAGAAAAATTACCGTCAACATTATCCATACGGGTAAATGGTAACCGGTAGCAATTTCACCAGCATATGCCCTTAGGATAAAGAAAAAAGCAATACCGATAATATCGAGGATAGCCTTCTTTTTTAGGACCAGAGAATATGTATATTGAAGAAAAACAAACACAAGGGATATAAACAGAAAACCAGGGTTGATAAACATTGCCAGGAATAAGCCCAGGATAAGCAGTAGGAAGGCAGTAAAGATGGCAAGTGATTCAGAGACGTCACCCCTGGCCAATGGGCGGTTTTTTTTAACAGGGTGGTTCCTGTCGTTGTTAATGTCAACAAGATCATTTATCAAATAGGAAGAAGATGATAAAAGACTAAAGACAATAAAAGCACCCAGGCTTTTAAAAAAGACTTCAGCATTTGTTAACTGACCATTGAGGATAGCGGCGGCGAATAAATTTAAATTTTTAATCCACTGAACCGGACGTAGCGCTTCTATCAGAGAAAGAAGATTAACCCTTAAAGATGTAGTCATCAAATTATAATAATATCAAAAAGCCGAACAATGTGATAATTGTACCGACAACGGCGATTATCTTTACCGGAAGGTCTACGCCAGCTTGCGGCAAGGTGACTGTAGTTGGGCTGGGAGCCTGAGCTATTGCAGGGGCGTCGGTAGGAACGGGTGTATTTTGGGCAATAACCAGGGTCGGTATTGGGGTATTGCTGGGAGCAGGAGTATTGCTTGGAGCGGGCGTGCCAGATGGGGGGACAGGGGTTGGAGTTTTGGTGGGAGTGGGCGTGTTTGTAGGAATAGGAGTTGAGGTCGGAGTAGATCCTGGAGGCGGGGTGTTGCTGGCAGTAGGAGTCGGAGTTTTGGTGGGAGTGGGCGTATGGGTTGGGGTGGGAGTCTTGGTGGCAGTAGGAGTCGGAGTTTTAGTGGCTGTAGGGGTGGGAGTTTTAGTGGGGGTCAGAGTAGGTGTATTGGTGGGTGGGGTTGTAGGAATTTGGGTAGGAGGATTGGTGGGTGGAGGACAAGCTTTACACTCACAGACACCTCCAGGTCCATCGACACCAGCACCGTCGAAGTGGTGATCGATTTGGGCGCACTCGCAAGGATTGGCGTTAGCACAATAAGTATGTTGGTTATTATCGGGAACAGTTATGCGTGATTCGGGATTTTCAGTTGTTCCGCAGAAACCCTGATCATAATTATCGGACGTACCAGTATAGTTTTTGTGAAATCTTTGAACCTGTTCACCTTGGCAATTTTCTACAGTAAAACAAGATCCTTGGTGATAGACGGTACATTCGTCCGGGCTTGATTGGCAATAATTTTGCATCCAATCGTCGCTCTCAGAACATATATCAGGGTGGGCGCAACAACATCGGATGTAATAGTCATCGCCTCCTCCGCTAAAATCCCAGTAACAAGAACTACCGTTCCATTCCTGACATTCAGGACAACCCTCAGCCCTGTCCCTAATATCCTGATTTCTTTGAACCAAGTAAAGGGTACCGACGAGTGATAGCGAGAAAAAGACTATAGTAAAAATGGCATAAAGATATTTACGAACAAGCATTATATTGTTAGTTTAGAGGAAAATTTTCGAGTTTTAAATACTTGTTTTCCTTAACAGCCTTAAACCAAGACCAATCAGGGATGTAGAAACAATGAAAGTAAGTAAAGTAGGGGTGGTCTGTCCGCTTTCGAGTAAGCTGGATTGGGTGCCGGAACTAGAAGAAGTAATAGATGGAATTGGTGTTGGTGCATCCGGTTTTTTGGTGGGAATTGTTGCTGGTGTTACAGTTGGTATTTGAGTTGGAGACGGACTCGCGCTACTAACTTTGGCTGTTGGGGTGGGTATTGTTGTCGGAGTAGGGCTAGCTTGACTGGCTGATTGTGAAGCGGTGAAGGCAAGGTTGTCGTTATCAGCCGCCAGAACAACGAATCTTCTTTTGACTGTTTCTACCAAACCAGTTTCGGGGTCAGTAGCAGTAACAGTAATTGTATGTTCTCCCGGCTCCAAATTTTCAGGAGGAGACCAATTCCATGATCCATCATCATTTATGTGGACTTGGCCGGTAAATGTTTGGGGTGATTCAACCTGAATTTCGACTACGGTATTTGCCGGTCCGCTACCAAAAAAATCGGGTTTTTGGGTATTTATTGATTCGTTATTTTTGGGGTTGATAATATCAAGGGGTATTTGGACAGCTCCAGGATCGGGAAGATCTATAACACCGGGTGGTTCTTCGCCACTGGCGCTAACTGAAGAAAATGAGTTGCGACCGATTATGATATCAGGTACCGGATTGTTTCTTGATGTGCTACTGGTGATTTGGGTCGGAGGAGAGTTGGGGTAAAGTACGACGATATCTTCCTCTATGTTTTCCGGCGGAGTGAACCAGGTGTTCTGATTAATATCAAAACTAGTAGCCAATGAGATATTCCAATATCCGTTTGACGTAACCCGAGAAGACAGAGGAGAAGCCCCCGGAATATTTAGATAAACGATAGCGTCAATTGCCGGTTGATGATCCGGGGTATAAACTTTTCCCCAAGCCAAGTTTGATGTGGGCATGTTGCCTGATGGCTGTCCGGCAGTTGTAAATTTGTAATTACTGCTTTCCTGCCGGTTGCCGTTTATTAAGAAAGAAAAGGTATAGTCAGTAGAGGTTTGTAAACTAGTTATCTGAAAGTAGTGCACCTGGCTGTTTTCCCTAAAGTTAGTAATTGTCCTGTCGGTAATGATAATTGCTGATGAGCAAGTGGACTCTGTTAGAAAAGAGATATCGGCGGAGTTGTTGGTAATGTTGGTTACTTGGGGGTTGATTGGTTTACAGGGATTACTAGCTTTTGTATTGAGAGATGTTGTTTTTCTGGTTAGGCTAACGCCTCCAAATATAAATAGAACGAGAAGGATCAGTCCTAAGAGTGTCGGTATCCTTTTTTCTTGTCGCATGGTTATTGAAGCCTAACTGATTGAGTACCTGTATCGGTAGAATCCGGAGTTGGCACAAGCTCCTGAAGCAATCCCATGTCTATATCCTCGACACGCAGATCTTCCCTCTTTTCAATTTCATCCAGAACAGTCATGTCCAGGTTCGGATTCATCGGAGTAATATTTTCGTTGGTGCCAAGGTTTTGAGTGGGTTTGATTAAATTTTCATAACTTTTTTGAATAAGCAGGGTGAAGACGGTGAGGAAAGTAAAAATTGAAATGAATATCAAATACGATGAAGTTTTTTCTTTGTTCATTTTTCTTCCTCCCAGTAAAAAACATCGGCATTGATATTAAATTTCAAACCACCTGATGCGCTAGCTTCACTTTGGCTGCCAGCGTAGGCATCCTTTTCAATTGAAAAGTTAATTTGATCAATATCCATCAATCTCCTGACACCAAGTATCTTGTCGACAAAACCGACTATTTGTGAAAAATCGGCCTGACCACCGGTCTTTATATTGTAGGCTTGTAGATTCTTAACTGACTGCTTTTGGGTGTCAGAAAAGCCATATACCAACCTGTCAGAAGCGACATTTTGCTCAATGAAGGAGGCCCGGAATTGGCTAGAAGAGTTAAAAAAATGATAACCTTCGGGAAGGCTAGATTCGATTACGCTGTACTTCTCCTGGATAAGGGCATAATTTTCCTGAGCTTGTATTATATTTTTAATCCTCTCCCTTAATTTTACTGTGAGCTGTTCCTTAGCCTTAATGTCCCCGACCAAGCCGGAAATTGTTGTGATTGCCGGTTTTATTGCAAATAAACCAAAAAAGGCAATAAGGAAAAAAGTACCGCTTAACTCCAGTGACTTGAGAAATTTTTTATTTTCTCTTTGCTTTTTTACAAAGCGGTGAATTTTTTGGGTTTTCAGGGTTTCAGTGAAATTCATTTTGGCTGATCCTTTTTGAAAACCAAGGCTATTGTAACCCTATAAAAGTTTTCTTTTGAATTTTTCTTGATGGTCCGAATGTTGACAGAATCCATGGAAGGGCTAAGAATTAAATTGGTTATAAAATTGACAATCGACTCTTCCTGGAAAGCTATCAGTTCGATGTCAGCAGAAATCGTATTCGTATCGGACTTTTTGATAGACATACTTTCATATCTGATATCGAGGGGGGTACTAGTAACTAAATCGCTAATTTTTTCATCATAAGCTGGGGTGGCGGCATAAACCTTTTTTATCGTGGACAACTTGGTTTGTAGCTGAGTAAAGTCATCTTCAAACTCTTTGGTACTATCCAATATAGCTCTTTGCTGTCTTATTACCTCAGAGAGATCGGCATTTTTTCTGTCAAGATAGAACCGGGAGAGAAAAGCACCGATAACAACCAGTTCGGTTGCAATTATGACAACACGGCCGACAGTTGTAATCCAGCGTAAAAGACGGGCAGAAGGTGAGTTGAGGTCCATCTCATCCGGCAAAAGAGAAATCTCTTTTTTGGGTTTCATATAAACAGTATATACAACTATTTGGCGGAAATAAAACGCTTGGTTTTCAGGAAATACTTTTTATATTCGGCGAATTCTTCGATATTAAGTAGGTGAGCTAAAATCAGATAAATGGAACCGCCTATGGCAGAGGTGGAACCGAGCAGCAATAGAACGTTGATGGTTCTGCTGGTGTTTAGCAAGAAAAGATCCAAACCTTTGAACACCATCCAAGTGGACGCTCCCGCGGCTAAGGAAGCAATAAATATTCTAAATGCCGATTTGAAGGTTGAAAGCCAGTTGAAGCCGTCGACTTTTTTGATAAACAGAAACATCAATCCGGACACCTGGATAATATTGCTTACCGACGAACTGATAGCCAACCCCATTATTCCAAGATCAGTTAATTTTATAAAGGTGTAGTTTAGGATAATGTTTGTAAGCAGTGAAATGGTCGAGATATGTAGAGGAGTTTTGGTGTTGTGGAGGGCATAAAAGGACCTAACAAGGATTTGGATAGCAGCCTGGCAAACTATAACCGGTGTCAGGAAAGCCAGAGTTTTGGCGGTAAGTACGGTGGCTTCCCATGGAAATTGCCTTGATCCGTAGGCAATTCTCACTACCGGCAGGCGTAATATCAACAAAAGCGTGGCGATGGGAAGTGAGATGAATAAACTTTGAAGGAGAGTTTTGTTGACGGTTTGACGAAAGGTGTTAAGCTCATTTCTGGCGATATTTTTCGACAGAATCGGTAATGACGCTTGACCTACTGTAGTCCCAAAAATCCTGGAGGGGAGATATATAAGTTGCATTGCTAAGTTAAGTAAGGAAAAGGAACCAACGGCAAGCGTGCTGGAAAAGAATAAGGTAACAGTATTCTCAATTTCACCTAAGCCCAAAGACAAACTGCGGGGGATCATTAACCTAACAACTTCCCTGACCCCTTTTAGTTTTGTATCGGCAACCAAGGAATAATTAAATCCAACTCGCCTAGCAATTGGTATTTGTATTGCCAGGTGGAAAAAGGCACCAACAACAGCACCATAAGCAACCCCATATAAACCAAAGCGGGGGGCGAGCGTGAAAATGCTAAGGATAATAAATAAGTTGTAGACGATAGGAGAAAAGGCCGGAATGAGAAAAATCTGATTTACTTGGAGTATGGCCGTGATGAAATTGCTAATGAGGAAGAAGATTTGGGCGGTCAAAAGTATCCGGGTAAGGTTGACCATTAAATCAAATTGTTCTGAAGTAAAACCGGTAGCAATGAGTTCAGATAAGGGGCGGGTAAACATTAAAAGTGTTATGGCGGCACCGATAAAAACTAGAAATAGGAGGTTTATTACCGTTGAGGCAATTTTGTTGGCTTGCTTGGGATCTTTGTGAAGATAGCCGGAAAATACAGGAATGAATGAGGCTGATAAGGCGCCAGTTACTAAAAGCTTGAATATTAAATCCGGTAAGCGGAAAGCAGCATTGTAGGCATCCAACTCAGAAGCGCAACATTTAAAGAACATGCCGTAAAGAAAGCGGGTCCGGAGATAACCTAGGGCAGCCGATATGGCAAAGGTAACAGCCAAAACAATAGAAGCTGAAAGAATACTGCTTTGCCGGCGTGTCGTATAAACGGTAAGCCGTTGCCTAATGTTCATAGGTGTAATTATGACCTATTATATAAATTCTTGTAAATATGGGAAGGTTGAGATAGAATAAGAGCCATGCCAATTAGTTTATCTGCAAAAAAATCATTAAGAAAGTCCTTGAAAAACCGCAAGGAAAATGTATACGCCAAAAGTAAATTAAAGAAAATTGTTAAAGATTTTTTGACAAAACCAAGTGCTGAAGGTTTAAAAGCCGTATATTCTGCACTTGACAAGGTTGGGAAGAAAAGGATTTATCGCGGCAATAAAGTTGCCAGATTAAAGTCGGAATTCGCCGGAAAAGTCAAAGTGAAAAAACAAGATACGAAAGCAACTACCAAGAAAAGCTCAAAGAAAATGTCATAGCCATGACCCTAATTTGGGGGATTCATGGCAAAATAAAGTTATACTTTATTAGTTGACGTTTTCTTAAAATGAAAAATTTTTACATTACAACTCCGATTTACTATATCAATGATGTGCCACACATCGGCCACAGTTCAACAACTCTGGCGGCTGATTTCATCGCCCGTCTTCATCGAAACTTGGGGGATGATGTTTTCTTTTTAACGGGAACCGATGAGCATGGCCAAAAAGTAGACGAGGCAGCCCAAAAAGCAGGTTTGTCGCCCCAGGAATACTGCGACAGTATCGCTCCCCGATTTTCTGAAGCCTGGAAGAGTCTAAATATCAGCAATGATTTTTTTATCCGTACAACAGATCCCCGACACGAAAAGGTAGTCCAGGATTTTTTACAAAAAATGTATGATAACAGGGATATTTATAAGGATAAATACGAAGGTTGGTATTGTATCGGCTGTGAAAGCTTCCTAACCGAAACCGACCTAGTTGGCGGCCATTGCCCGCTTCATCCACCGGAAAAAACGGTTTGGAGAGAAGAAGAAAATTGGTTTTTTAGATTAAGCAAGTATGTGCCAAAGATTATCGAGTTAATAGAAGACGATAAAACTAATTATGTTTACCCTGAAGGTAAAAGAAGTGAGGTTCTCTCGAAGTTAAAATTAGGTGTTAAGGATATATCTATATCAAGAGAAAACGTGGAGTGGGGGATACCTGTCCCTTGGGACAAAAAACACACTATTTACGTTTGGATTGATGCCCTAATTAATTATTACAGTGCCACTCAATTTTTGGATGATAAGGGGAAATATTGGCCAGCCAATATCCACCTTTTAGCGAAGGAAATTTTGTGGTTCCATACAGTCATTTGGCAAGCGATGCTAATGTCGGCAGGTTTGGATTTACCTGAAAAAACTTTTATTCACAGTTTTTATATTATTGACGGACAGAAAATGTCAAAGTCACTGGGGGATGTAATATCGCCACAGCAGTTAATTGACCTTTTTGGCGTGGACGGCAGCAGGTATTTGATTGCCAGATCGTTTCCGACCAATAATGATTCCGATGTGGGTATTGAAAGGTTTAAGGAAAGGTATAATGCTGATTTAGCTAATAATTTAGGCAATTTGGTATCGAGGTTGGCTAAGTTGGCAGAAGGTATCGTTATCGAAGATGTAGAAGTAAAAATTGACAATGATTTCAAGTTTCTGGTTGACAATCTAAATTTTGATGAAGCGATAAGGGGGGTCTTTGCGGAATTTATTGACTCTTCAAATGCCAAATTAAATTCAGAAACTCCCTGGAAATTGGAAAAAGATGATCCGACGAGGGTAGCATTACTAAAAGAGCTTATAGCTAACATCAAAAGGGCCTCGTCTCTTTTAGCCCCGTTTATGCCGAATGCTTCCAAAGTTATACACGAGTGTTTTTCGGGTCAAGTGAGGGTTCCAGTAAAGGCCCTGTTCCCTCGGGTAATTTAGTTGTAGTGTTTGGGGTAAGCAAGGTTTCTTTTTTTGGAAATAGAGAAATATCTGAAAAAGTAATTTAAAATTTACAAAAATGTTGATGATAATATTACAAAACCATGATTGATACGCATGCCCACATTAATGATAGATTTTGCGACGTCTCGCTAGAGGAGACAGTAGGGGGTATCAAGAAAAGTGACTTGAGGTGTGTGATATTGGCCGCCAGCAACATCGAAGAATCCAAAAACAATGTGGAAATGGCGAAATCCAATAAAGGCTTGCTTTGGGCCAGTGTTGGTATACACCCCCAGGACACAGCTCCGGAACTTGATTTACCAATTGAAGAACAAATAATTTCACTGGAAGAATTGGCTAATTTAAATCGTGAATATGTTGTCGCTATCGGCGAGACAGGGCTTGACTACTCCCCTCCTCCCCCGGAAGAACGAGAGAGAGACAAGGATGAACAGGAAATACTTTTCCGAAAACAAATCCAATTGGCAAAAAAATATAGCTTCCCCCTAATAATACACGCCAGAAAATCGGTCGATGAGGTGTTGGGTATTCTGGGAGAATATAAGGGTCTTAGGGGGGTATTCCATTGTTATACAGGAGGAAAAAAGAGGATTAAAAACGTGTTAGATCTGGGGATTGACTGGTATTTTGGAATTGACGGCAATTTGACTTATGAAACCGGCTTGGCCGATGTGGTGGCTGCAATACCAAAAGAAAAGCTTATTCTGGAAACAGATTCTCCTTTCCTGACACCGATTCCTCACAGAGGGGAAGTTAACAAACCTGATTACGTTAAATATGTTTACGGAAAAGTGGCTAGTATTTGGAAGCTGAATTTAGAAGAAACAGAAAGCATCGTAGATGATAATGCCCTCAGGTTGTTTGGACTAAATATTTAACGGTAATCGTTTAGAATATCTTCAAGTTCTTTTTGGTCAGGAAATTTATCAACCAAGGCGACCTGCCCATTTATTAACAAAACGGTGTTACCTTGTACTCCCAATGAGTAAACCCGGCTCATATCAGTAATAAATTCAGGAGAAGAACCCAGTTGTAAACGCTGGCAAAGGTTATCCAACTGATTCCACAATTTCTTCCCTTGCGGGCTGCCTCGGTCGTATAGCTGGATACGCATTATCTGATTGTACAATATTTTTTCCCTGGTATTCCAGCCTGAGACGTGGATTGGGGATATAATTTTTCTCTCCAACAGTATTCCGATAACTGGCTTCGTGAGCCGCCGGATCATCCAATCCTGCCTCAAACTTTAACCAAGTATCAAGTTCTTCTTGAGTTACGGGTTTTAAATATTTGTTTTCAGTCATTTCTACTAAGATAACAGGTAGTAATTTCGTATAAAAGGCTGCAATTATGATATGTGCTATGATATTTTTGGAATTGTTTTTTACGACGTTTTGCTACGGTTTCTTTGAAATATTAGCCAAGTATTGGATAAAAGTGTAGCGATGGTCATGGGGCCTATGCCTCCGGGAACCGGTGTAATATAAGATATCCTGGAAGCTACCGATTCAAAGTCAATATCCCCCACCAACTTACCGGTGTCAGGATCAGGTGAAAGACCGATATCAATAACAATAGCACCCTTTTTTACATGGTTCCGAGTGATTAACTTTGATTTGCCAACGGCCGATATCAGAATATCAGCTTTTTTGGTAATACCCATTAAATTTTGGGTGTATGAATGACAAAGAGTTACAGTGGCATTGGCTGCCATGAACAGGGCAACCAGGGGCAATCCGACCTCAACTCCCCTGCCAATAATTACCGCATTTTTCCCGCTAAGTTTTATTCCATATTCATTTAGAAGAAGCATAACGCCAGCTGCGGTAGCCGGGGCAATAGCATCAGGATCACGTTGAAAAAGAAGTCCCAGATTGGTTGAGGTTAGTCCGTCGGCATCTTTGGCCGGGTCTATCGCGTTTAGAATCGCGCGAGTATCAAGGTGCTGGGGAAGGGGTAACTGTACCATTATACCGGTGACAAGCGGATCCTTGTTGAGAAGCTTGATCAAGGTAATGATTTCCTGACTCGAAGCGGTAGTGGCAAACTCGTGGATCTGAACATCTATACCAACAGAAGCAGCGCGTTTCTTTTTCATTTGAGCATACTGATGGCTGGCCGGGTCATCCCCTACCAAGACGATGTCGAGCTTAAGATTTTTTGCCGAACTTTTTAGATTAGCGTTTATCCGGGCAAGAATTTTTTGGGAAACAGCTTTACCATCTAGTATTTTCATTACTTATTATATCCTGGTTAATATTTCGCTTCCCTTTGGAGTAATTAATACCGTATGTTCGAATTGTGCCGATAGATCCCCGCTTTTAGTCCTGACAGTCCAACCGTCCAACTTATCAATATTAATCGAGTAGTCCGGTGAAGCATTGACCATCGGTTCTATAGTAAAAACCATGCCCGGTTTAAGCAGAATATTATCCCTGTTTGTCCTAAAGTGAAAAACGAAAGGATCTTCGTGGAACTTGAGTCCGACTCCGTGACCTCCCAACTCCCGAACTACGCTGTAGCCAAATTGTTCGACATATTCCTGAATGGTTCGACCGACACAGTCGTTAAGATACTTGTCGGGTTTGAGGCAAGATATTGATAAATCCAAGGCGTGCTTGGTTCTCTTTAAAAGGAGCTCGGCTTCTGTAGAAATTTTACCAACCGGATAGCTCTCGGAAACGTCACCGTAATAACCGTCGAGGATGGTGGTGACATCAATGTTGATTATATCTCCTTGTTTGAGAGTTTCCTTTTCCGACGGAATCCCGTGACAAACAACATTATTTATTGATGTGCAAATGCTTCGGGGAAAACCTCCATAACCCAAGGGGGCCGGAATGGCCCCATGTTTTGTTATAAACTGGTGGCCTAGGTCGTTAATTTCCAGTGTCGACATCCCCGGTTTTACAAAGGCGGATAAATACTTCAATGTTCTAGTTGCCAAGATGCACGACTTTCTAATCCCTTCAATTTGTTTTTTGTTTTTGATTATGACCACGCCTTATTATACCCTTAGGATTGATTAATTTTTTGATACTCTTGGTATGAATAAACAAAGAGGTAAAAAGATACCAACACAACTGGCACTACCAGGAGAATAAAAGCAAACTTGGGAACAATCAAACCAAGTAAAGAAATAAGAGAAGTAAGCTTAAATAATTTCGAGGCAAGCCGGTGGGTACTGTCCCAAACTTTTTCGTTTATTAATGTCCAAGGTGTACGAATGCCGACAAACCAGTTTCTTTGGGCGCGTCCAAGAAGTACTCCGGAGTAATAAAAAAGGATGGCAAAAGCAGGAACTAGGGCCTGAATTAGATTGAATCTAGTATTAAGATTCCAAATAATTGTCAAAGAATACAAATAAAAAAGGAAGATATAAAGTAGGTTGATAAAGTTATAAAAGTATTTGGAGAACCTCTTAAGATTCGACTTATAAGGATCGATACTTGGTAAAAGCAATAAAGGGGCTAACAAAATCAAAGACAGGACGGGCATGAAAAAAAGAGCAAATGCTTTTGATGAATAGCCATTCGCCTGACCGCCGATACCCCAGTGGGTAGCCATAGTATCGGGTGCTTTCGGATAAAAATATAAGGCTACAATGAAAGAGGTTAAAATAATCGCAGCAGGAGTGTATGTCCGACTTTTGTCAATTTTCATACGTTATTCTTACTTAATTTCTTTATCATTTAAAAAGATTATTAGTTGCTTACTATATTATATGACAGTCAAAAACTACACGCTAACTCCCCTACCCTATGAATATGATGCATTGGAACCGGTTATCTCAAAGAGGCAGTTGGAGATTCACCATGATTTGCATCATGCCTCATACGTGAATAATACTAATCAGGACCTGGAAAAGCTGGAAAAGTTCCGCAATGGCGATGACAGCATACAATTGAAGGGGTTGCTTAAAGATTTAAGTTTCAATTTGAACGGAGTCATTTTTCACGATATATTTTGGCAAAGCATGAGGCCACCTCAAGAAAATAATGAACCGGAAGGAGAAGTCCGGGAAAACCTGGAAAGGAATTTTGGCAGTTTTGAAACTTTTAAGAAAGAATTCAGTCAAGCGGCGGTTAGTGTTGAGGGGTCGGGTTGGGTCGTATTATGGAAAAATTTTGAAAACGATCTTTTGATAGGACAAGTAGAGAAGCATAATTTGTTGGCTTTAAATGACTGGGAGCCGATTTTGGTGCTCGATGTCTGGGAACATGCCTATTATCTTGATTACCAGAACAGGAGGCAGGAGTTTGTAGAAAGATGGTGGCAGCTGGTTAATTGGAAATGATTTCGGACTGAAAAATGGAATTAAAAATCTGCTCGACATCGGATTCTATACTGGCTTCCACGGGGAGATACGAAGCTGTAAGGGTATAAACCTGCGAGTCGATTACGTATATTCTTTGGATTATATTTATTTTTTGACCATTAATAGTGTAGCTGGAATTAAAACTTCGGAGATAATAGTTTTCAACAGATTCTTTATCGGAAATAATTTTTAGACTGGGAAGGGTGGAGCGGGCACCTTTTATTAAATTATCAACGTAAGTTTTTGGAGTAATCTCAGGCGGCAGATCGGATTCTAATAAGATAATTCCCGGTCTGACATCATTGTCCGAAAGCTTTTCAATCTTTAGAGTCGCACCTTGATTATCTTCTGAGTAAAACCAGGATTCAGGCAAAATTAATTGATTTTCTGTCGTCAAGTTGTTGCTTTCCGGAGTATCTTTAGAACTATCTTGGGACCGGACAACTAGAAAAAGTAAAACTATAAGTAAAAATACCGGGATAATGTATCTGATTATTTTTTTCATCTGGTTTTGGTAGCAATAAATATGTGCCGATATTCAGGTTTAGAATAACTGCAAGTCATAAGTACGATATTGTCCTGATCGGCAATTTTTAGGAAGTCGGCATCGGATTGGTGGACAAAATGCTTGGAAGAAATAATATAATTTTCAAAATAGTCTCCCATATCTACGATTACTGCGTCACCGGATTTCAGCCTATACAAGTTTCCGAATATTTTCGGGCTATTGTGACCGTAAATCAAAGTGGTATTATCAACTTCTGCCAACAGAACTTCATGGTCACCGACAAGAAATTCCTGTCCTATTCTGGCAGACTGATATAAAGGCTGAGAAAGACCAATCTTGGGAATAAGGATGGAACCGTCTGTAGGGAGGTTTGAGGAGGGCATTTTTTCCTGGGGGCTAAAGGGAGCAGAGGTGTTGGCTAAAAAAGAGGTTCCCAGAACCTGGCCGACAAGGGATTTTTTGATTGATTCGATAATCGGATTAAAGTTTTGTGATGCTCCCAAAACCTGAGGGGTGGAAGTTTTAGTGATAGAAGTAACAATGGGGTTGTCGCCTCCAACAGCTGGAGGAGTAGAAGTGGGCTCCGAGCTACTTGAGGGAGTGTCGGTGGCTGTAGGGGTGGGATTACTGACGGGTGTATTTGTCGGGGTTGGAGTGTGCGTGGGGGTAGGTGTGACAGTTTTAGTTGGCGTGGCAATAGGGGTTTGAGTTGGTGTTTGGGTATTGTTTGGTGTCGGAGTGGGGGTGGAAGTGGGATCTGGAGTCGGAGTAGAAGTCGAGGTGGGTGTGTTTGTAGGAGTAGGTGTCGGAGTCGGTAGCGGTGACGGTGTTGATGTTGGTAATGGGGTGTTGGTAGGTGTCGGAGTGGGGGTGGAAGTGGGATCTGGAGTCGGAGTAGAAGTCGAGGTGGGTGTGTTTGTAGGAGTTGATGTGGGCGGTTGGGGCGGGCACTTACAATACCATTGTACGGTATCCTTGCACTCAGTGCCTTTATCGTCCCCCTGCCATTTTTCCCATGCAGACCAAGACGATTGATCCCAGCTTATGCCGTAACAGGAGCTTGCCTCAAAATAGGTGCCATCTCCGGCTTTTATTTGGATGTCGGCTGCCTGAATACCATAAGAACAGTTGAAACCGGGCGTATCCGACCAATTTTTGTTTACGTTTTTATCAGAGTCTTTCCAGTTGTCCAACTTAAACTCACCAGAAAGGCAATCCTCGACGCTGTTAACAGCGGAAGGAATATTTGATAATAATATATACAAAAATAAAAAAGGGAGGGGTATAAGAAAGGCTTTTAAAGTTTTAGTAATCATTATCTCCCATATTTTACAATTATTGTGTGTATTTTAACACCTTATCTAGATAATGATATCTTTTGATAGATTACTTTAGTTGTTTTCCAAAAGCGATGCACTCCTGAATGATATCTACCAGGGCAAAACCCTGGTGATCAAAAGCTCCAAGGATGGCCTTGTTTAAATTGAAATGATCTCTGCCGTCGACTCTCTCCAAAAACAACCCTTTATTGACAGACTTCAAGAGTTTTAGGGCATCTATGGGCTCGCTTTCAACTCCAAGAGGAGTGGATTTGGTAGCAGCCCCTTTTGGGGTTGTCGGACTAGCTTGACCGGTGGTAAGACTGTATAAGTAGTTATTGGAAACAAAGACTTTTATATCGATATTGAGACGGGCAGCGGCAATAAGGTGGTTTAGACCCTCACCATAAAGGCCACCGTCACCGCCGATAACACAAACCACAAGTTTAGAATTGGCGATTTTGGCACCCATAGCAACAGGGACTGCCCGGCCATGGAGGGTGTGGACACCATAGGACTTAATAAAATCAGCCATGTTTCCGGCACAACCAATGTCATAAGTAATAAACAGGGATTCTTGGGGAATGTTTTGTTTTATCAGGGCAGTGCGAATAGCGGCATAGACCAAAAAGTTACCGCATCCGGGACACCAAGTCGGTGTAATATTGGTTTTATATTGATTTAAGTTGTTCATAAATTTCTTCTGGCATAAAGGGTCGGCCATCATATTTTAGTAATGCATCTGTGGGGTTAAAATCGAACTGGGATTTTAAAAGGGTGACTAATTGTGAATATTGATTGTTCTCGATAACAATTGTGGTCTTAAAGGAATTAATAATGTGTTTGATATTGGGATTAATCGGATTTAGTGTGCGAATCTGGAGAAAGGCAAAATCTTTGGGGTTCTTCATTAACTTAAAGGATTCTAATATGGGACCTTTGGTCGAACCCCAGGAGATGATTAAGTTTTTTGCTTTTTGATCGCCAAAAAAATTAACTTTAGGTGCCAGCTTTTGAGCCTGAAGCAACTTTAAAGCCCTTTTGTCCATTTGGGATTTGGCCACAATTGCATTTTCGGTTGCATATCCATATTCATCATGCTCGTAGCTATTTGACAGGAATTCTCCATTTACAGTTCCCGGAAGAGTCCGGGGTGAAATGCCATCTTTGGCCAATTGGTATCTTTTATAATCACGAGGAGCATCTTTAACTAACTTTCCCCTATCCACCGTTGCCTTTTTTGATGAAAAGTCCGAGGTGTTCCGCGAAGATTCGCCAAGAAGCTTGTCACTTAATACTATCACCGGAGTCTGGAGTTTGTCGACCAAATTTAAAGCTTCAATACCAAATTCAAATGATTCCTGCCAATCCCCGGGAGCCAGGACAACTTTTGGAAACTCGCCATGGCCAGAGTAAATAGCATGGAGAAGATCCGCCTGGGAAGTCCAGGTAGGAAGACCGGTAGCGGGACCCGGACGGGAAACCAGATAAAAAACAACCCCTATTTCAGCTATTCCACAAAAACTCACCGTTTCATTCATCAGGGCAAATCCTCCTCCGGAGGTGCCGACAGCGACTCTGGCTCCGGCCATGGCAGCTCCGGCAGCCATATTGGAAGCAGCAATTTCGTCTTCGGGATGGAGAACTTTAATTTTGTTTTCTTTTTGTTTTTCTGCCAAAAAATGGAGGGTACCTGTGGCAGGAGTCATGGGGTAAGCAGCGTAGAAATTCCCGCCTCCTTTTAGAAAACCCCAACCGAAAGATTCATTACCATCGTGAAGGCTGTTGTTCTTTTGGGCTTTTTTGGGTATTTTCAGATCAATTATGTATTTTGAAAAATTTTTTTCTGAATAGTCAAAACCAACTTCAAATGCTTTTTGATTAAGTTCGGCATATCGCGGGTATTGTTTTTTGATCTCCCCGAGGAAAAGAACCTTATCAAGTTTAAGTAGGCTTGAAATCACTCCCAGACAAACAGTGTTGGTAGCCAGAGCACTGCCAGCTTCTGAGGATAAGTCTTTGAGTGGCAGATGAAGGAGAATCCCCTTCTCCGGCTTAGATTCTATATCTTCTGTAAAAATTAGGGTTTTGTTGCTAAATTCTTTTGAATGCTCCTGCCAATGACCTGGTCTTACGGAAAAAAAATAGTCAATAATCCCGTGAACCGCGTATAAATCTTCCCGGGTAAAACTACATTGATAGGTATTGTGACCACCCCTGACAAGGGAGGGATATTCACTGTAATCAACAACGTTAAAACCATGGATAATAAGAGACCGTGATAAAACCTGGCCACTGGATTTAATTCCCAACCCAGCCGGACCGGCAATTTTTACTGTTTTCAACACAAACTTATTTTATCAGTAAAGAGAAAAATTGGCTTGACGTTTTTTGGTATTTCTTATTACACTTTTATTACAATTTTCTGATTTATTTACCACATTTAAGTTTGAAGATAGAAGAAGTAAGTCAGTAATAATTTTTACTTACGAGGAGGTAGATGGTTATGTGAAGAAAACATACTTTATAAAATAAAACGAACCTTTTCAAATAATTATAAATTTTTTAGGAAATTATGAAGAAAATTGCCTTTTTAGGAGTTATGGCAGCTTTGACCGCTTTAGTGGCTGTGCCTGCCATGGCTTTCAATTTACCCAGCTTAATTGACGCACAAGTCAATTTTGCCGGGATTAAGAGTTATTCAAATGCTGTGTCAGACACTGGCGGCAATCTTCAAGTCAATAGGGCTTCGTTGCTTTGTTCTCCCGGTGGGGAGGCTGAAGTAGAGCTTGATGACTCAGATATGAGCACGGGGAATGCCGAGGCTGTAGTTATCAAGAGCATTCGGGCTAACCGTCTTGGTGTTGATGATGCGCCTGAATATGGTCTGCAACTAAAAGCAAATGTAGCTTTGGTGAAGAGCAGTACAACTGCTTATGCTTTCACTGGCAATAACGTCCAGAGAAATGTAGCCAGAGTGTTTAACTCTGCCGGAGGTGAAGCCGAGGTCGAAGGAGATGGCTCTATGACCACGGGGGATGCCGTGAGCGGAATTGACGAAGAGATTGTCGTCAACTACATGGAAAGTGGTTTTAACGATTAAGTAAACGAGAGTGCGGTCCGTCCCAGGACGGACCGCGAATAATGTAATGGAAATTAAAAAAATATTTTTAAAATTAGCCCTCCTGAGCCTAATCTTCAATTTAAATTTTGGCTTTGCAGCTTGGGCTCAGGAATTATCAGTAAGCCCGACTCCGACTGACACACAAGAGCTTATTCCAACCGAAGAACCAACACCAAGTCCCGACGCTACAACTACGTCGGAGCCAACTCCAACTATGTCAGACGTCGCGGCCGCAACAGTGACAGAAGATAATATTACACCTACTTTGACACCAACCGGAACAAATAACGAAGGCGAGATCAGTCCGACACCGACAGATACCGAAAATATAAATGAGGCGGATGTTAACAATGAAACCATTAACCAGTCTAGTACCGGAAACAATGAATCCATTACGGGAGATAATGTACAAATCGTAACAGGCGATGCCGCCGCCTGGGCTAATTTAATAAATATCATAAACAGTAATTTTGACGGCAGTAACTACAGGTATTTCTTTTTAAATAACTTCAGTGGGAACTATCAGGATATTGACATGAACAAGGTTTGGGGAGAAATCGGCGGGAACCAGGTTGCTGAAGATGAGAAAAACCTACTTCTTATCAGCAATAAAAATGTAGCCAACTTAAGTAATAAAGTGACTGTTGTCGCCGATAGCGGCAATAACCTGGCCGAATCAATCGAAGGGTCGGCGTTAGTGATTTCGGGCAATGCCATTGCCATTGCCAATGTTATAAATATCGTTAATGCCAATTTTTCCGGCTCGGATTTCTTTATTGGTATCGTCAATATAAGCAGTGCGCTTGCCGGAGACTTAATATTACCAAGACCTGAGAACTTTGGAAGCCAGAACAATAACAATGGATCGGGGGGAAGCAGCGGCCAGAACCAGGGGCAAATTAACGACACGGTTATGAGCCAGGCAACAACCGGCGGTAACGAAAGTACCGGAAGCGGCAAGATGGTTTTGGAAAGCGGAGATGCCCTGTCCAGAACAAATACTCTGACTTACAGCAACATCAGCGGAGATGCCGGCGGTCAAATGATTGGCGGAGTAAACGTAGTTGGAAACTGGAGCGGTAAAATTTACAATTGGTCGGCGCCGGGAGCGGTAGATACCCCCAGCAGTAACTTTTTTACATTTATTGTCAACGGGAGTGGTGGTGGAGGAGCGGGTAATGAAAATTCGGCCAACATCAACAACTTTATAATGGTAAAGGCTAATACCGGCCTAAACCAGATTAGCAGCGGAGGGGACGCAGAATTGAGGAGCGGTAATGCCATAGCCATGGCTAATCTTGTCAACTTGGTTAATTGGAATTTGAATGGAAGCAATTGGTTTTTTGGGTTGATAAATATTGTCGGCAACTGGAGCGGCAATATAATTTTTGCTTATCCTGATTTGGTTAGTTCAATTAGCAAAATTGAAGATAGGGTTACCGAAGGAGAAGAAATCAATTTTGATGTGGGATATGGCAACGAAGGTTACGATGGGGTGGACATGGCCGCAATAGAAGTGGAGTATGACCCTAACGTTTTAACTTATATAGACGATGACAGCAGTTTGGAAAAAACGGTGGATAGTGGAAGGATAAGATGGAAAATCAGCGGGCTTAATATGAAAAGTAAGGAAGCTTTCAGAATTAAGTTTGTAACTAACAGCAGTATCGCAAGCAGTAGAACCGGGTTTAGCCTAGTTAAAAGAGTGTGGGCGGCTGAAAATTTCGAGCGAGAAACTGAGCTAAAAGTGGTTATCAGCGGTGATGAAACCGAATCAAATCCTTTTAATAACTCATCTTCAGTAATGGCTTTGGTCATTACCAAGGCAAATAATAACGAAAACAACAATGATGACGATCAGGACAGATTGTTCAAGCTGGAAATTGGTGCCAGGAATAATGTAGGCGACTATGTTTATCCAGAAGACATAGTGACTTTTGAGGTGGAAGCCAAGAACTTGGGTGAGGGGGATGCAAAAGACGCTTATTTTAAACATGAAGTGGTAACTCCCAGCGGGGAAATTTGGCGGAGTGTCGAATTGGACATTGGTAATATAAAGACAGGAAGGAGCGGGAAGGTGAATTTTGGAATACCCCTGACAAGGATAGCCGAAGGAGGAGTTTATAAGTCTAGAACTGTCTTGGTGGCTTTTAGCAATAAGGGAACAAGGGTGGAATCGAATGTGGCAGAAACTTCATTTTTGGTAAATTTAAGAAACACTCTTTTGGTGAATAATCCTGTCGGCCAGGTTGAAGCAGCAAGCCCAGGTATAGAAGAAAATACATTGGGCGTCTTTAGCGATATTTCGGAAGAGAATCTTCTGATTTACCTGGTTTTATTTTTAACTTCATCAGCGTGGTTGTTAAGATTTACAAAAAGAAAACTGGAGGCAATAAATTGAAAAGTAAGTACAAAACCACAATTGACTGGCTGATGTTTGTAGTGGTGTTGGGCGTTTTTGCCTACAGCTCATATGTTCTGATTACCAGAGGCGACGGCATATATTCTCAAATCAAAAAAGCGCGTCTCAAAGTTCCGGATTTGCCGACCGTCAAACAGCAATCCATCCTGTTCAAGCCGTCTGCGTTGTTCTTCCCAACCATCTAGAGAAAACCCCGGAGACAAGGTACCACCCTTTTGAACAACACGATGACAAGGTATGCTTTTGTCCTGATTGCCTTTTAGAGCCCAGCCGATAACACGGGGATTGACAATACCCAAAGCCTGGGCAACATTACCATAAGTAGAAACCTTGCCTTGTGGAATTTTTTTGACCATCGACCTAACAGCATCAAATACTCCCTTATTTTTCATAAATATTATTAATTTACTTATTGAATAAATATATAAAATAGCTATAATTTAGGTGCCGCCAAAAGCAATTGAAGTGGTATTTATGGGCAAAATACTAAATAGATTTTACCAGTTTTTGTTTGTTTACAAAAAGTCTTTTTGGCTTTTTGTGACAATGTTAGTGGTTTCGACAATTTTGGAAAATTTAAATCCATATTTCTTTAAGCTTCTGATAGACAATATAAATGAGGGTCGGGGGTATGATTTTTTAATCGGAATTCTATTTTTATTCGTCGGAGCCAGATTGCTTACGAACTGGCTGGGAACACTTTCAGTATACTTGGGGGA
>JBMNON010000025.1:0-6142 GCA_050943115.1 Patescibacteria group bacterium | reverse complement strand
TGTTTTTCTAAAAGCTGATCGGGTTTATTTTTACGTGAATTGGGTTGAAATGAGCGTAAATGGGATTTGTGGTGCATAAGGGTTTTAGGTGGGGAGATGTGGGCTAAAATAACCTACATGGTAAACGGACACCCTCTGACGACATGATTGTCGAAGCAGGCAAAAAGATGAAGCTTTCCGCAGAAAAAACAAGGGAATTACTGATCGCAGCGGCAAAAGATAGAGCAAAGTCAGAAGCCACAAAAGAGTTTCTTGAGGGCTTTCTAGCTCTCGCCGGTGATATAGACAATAAAGACAGCAACGGCAGGCCGATTAAGCTACCACCTTCCGACTACTACACCGTTCCCGTATGGTCTTCTGTGCAGGCCGGAACCGGTCAGCTTAGCGAAAAAAACACAGAGGTCGTTGACGAAGTGTTACTCACAGCAGAAGAATACAAAGCAAAGTGCTTCGCCATTCAGATTACGGGGGACAGCATGGAACCAGAGATCAAAGACGGAGATATCGGAGTCTTTGAGCCGCCAGACGGTCTTCAGCCAGCAGAAAACGACGTGGTTGCCGTTGAGCTGGAAGAATATGGTCAGTGGATGATCAAGCGGCTGAAAATCACCGGCCCGAACAAGGTCGAACTTATCAGCACGAACAAAGCTCACCCGCCGATCAAGGTCAACATTGATAACGAAAAGCTCGAAGTAAAGGGGATTTTGCTTCGGACTGTCAGAAAATTCAAGAAAAGATTGTTCTTGAAGTAAGAAATGTTTATATTAAAACATAAGAAGACGCGTGAGGTGGGAAATGGCTTTCGAAAGAAGGAAAACTTCAAAGCAAGAGCTAGACGAGATTATTGAATATTGGCATGAATGCCCTCGCGGTTCGGGGTATATGGTCGAAGATTCATTAATTAAGTTTTTAGAAATATTTTCGCCTAAGCAAATAAAGGGGGCAATGTATCTTGCAACATCAAAAGGCCGCCCTAATTATTTTAAATATCTTTGTGGCATTTTGCATAATTGGCGAAGGGAATTAGCAGCTGGAAATGAACCACGATACTTTGATTTAGGCGATTAGAATGAATGGAAAGGCTGCTTTTGAAACATGGAATTGCTGAAATTGATACTTAATTACGTGGGCGCGGGAATTGTTCTTGTTATCGCACTGGCAATAGGAACGAAATTACTTAAGATCAGATGCGGATCGAAGAAGGACTGGAAGGATTTGCATCGCTAATGAGATATAAGGAGACACCAAGAACATGCTAAATAAATATGAGATAGTAAATCAGTTTGATGCTCAAGAAAGAATTGTTGTTGAACAAAACGACACATTAACTTCATTAAAAAAACTTCCAGACAATTTTTTTAAACTGGCGGTATCTTCTCCGCCCTATAACATTGGCAAAGAATACGAAAAACAAGTCAAGCTTCAAAACTATCTTGATTGGCAAACTGAAATTTTAAGCGAACTCGTTAGAGTCACATCTGAAAACGGAAGCATAGTATGGCAAGTTGGAAACTTTGTTGACGATGGCGAAGTATTCCCGTTAGATATATACTTCTACCCAATTTTCAAATCGCTTAACATGCAGCTTCGAAATAGAATTGTCTGGCACTTCGATCATGGACTGCATGCCTCAAAGAGATTTTCCGGCAGATACGAAGTTTTACTCTGGTTTACAAAAACAAATGATTATACTTTTAATCTGGACTCAGTAAGAGTGCCCGCAAAATACCCAGGCAAGCTGCACTACAAAGGCGACAAAAAAGGCCAACCCAGTGGAAATCCTCTCGGAAAGAATCCGTCAGACTTTTGGAGAATAATTGCAGAGGAATGGGAAACTGGAATAATAGACATTCCAAATGTAAAGTCTAATCACCCAGAAAAAACTATTCACCCGTGCCAATTTCCAATCGAACTAATCGAAAGATGCGTATTGGCATTAACAAATGAAGACGATTGGATTATTGATCCCTTCGGCGGAGTTGGATCGAGCCTGATTGCAGCAATTAAACACAACAGAAAAGGCATGGTAATAGATCGAGATGAGAATTATATTAAAGAAACCATGCAAAGAATCATGAAATTCCAAGGCGGAACGCTGAAAATTAGGCCTCTGGGGAAGCCTGTGCATATACCAACCGGAAGAGAAAAGGTTTCTCAAGTGCCAGAGCAATGGAAAAACCACAACAAAGAAAAAGACATAAAACAGGAGAAGTTATTTTGAAAATCGTCGCTAAATATGATTTTAACGGGGGGAAAAGTGTCGTAGCCTCTAAATATGCTAGAGAGTTTGAGCAAATAGAGCATGTAATCAATTCTATCGACTCCAGCCTTTACAAGACAAAGCAAAGCGTTGAAAAGACGATGATGGGAAAGATGCTCTACTCCCCATCAGAGATCAATAAGGCTTTTAAGCGAGAATTTGAAAAAATCGGATGGTCGAACCATAAAGTTGACTGTGAATACAAATACGGTGAATACCTGCCAGGATATATAAAACCTTACAATTCCACAACCATGAAGCCATTTCGAGACATGGATTTTGTTAAACCTGGGCTGAAACTTGGAATTGAAGTGCAGTTCGGAAAATATGCTTTCATGGTTTATAATGTTTGCGCCAAAATGACTATATTCAGCAAACAAGGTATTATTGACACCGGAATAGAGATTGTGCCAGTAAAGAATTTTGCTGACGAAATGAGCACTGGCGTCTCGTATTTTGAGCAGTTCGCCTGGGATTTGCATCACAGAGGAACTTCCAACATAGACATTCCGGTCTTGATTCTCGGAATAGATGGATAGATAGGCCTAAGTAATATTGCGCAGCTTTTCAAGATAATCAGCCCAAGCCTGCATCATCTTCTTTCTATCTTCCAGGTGGGTGGTTCTGTTGTATGCCCGGCCAAGCGGATCACGGACAACGTGAGCTAGTTACTGCTCGATGATATAAGGCGGAAATTTCAGCACTTCATCGAGCAGTGTTCTGGCTGTTGCTCTCCAGCCGTGGCCGGTCATTTCATCGGTTCCTATTCCCATGCGCCGAAAAGCGGCAAGAACGGCGTTGTTGCTCATTGGTCTGCTGACACTCATAACTGCATAATTCGGGCATCAGCAAACAGGCCGCCCATTTTATTTTGATTTAGCAAGCTCTTTACGCTATAAGTGAGCTGAGAGGTGAAGCTATGATTGAAATGTTGCAAGAGTTTACAGGCTGGCTAGTTGGCATAGCAGGCACATTAGTTTGTATTATGCTAGCAATCCGATATTTTGTAGTTCAATATGGTGGTAAAAAGGGCAGTTGGCGAAAGAAGTTTTAACTTATTGCAACCACAGATTGTTTAAGGAGTTTTATGATTACAAATACTGACAGAGAAAGATTAGAAGCTGCGCAGCAAGCTGTTGACTTAGCACAACAAGCGCTCACGGAAATTTATAAAGCCGAGAACGTATTGTTAGCAGAACTTGCATACGAGCACATGGAAAACTTGGGGAAAATCAACCAGAAGCTCCGCAGACTGCTAACAATAACAACAGCCAATAATTAACAGAACGTCATAAACCCCAGTAAGCCATCAAGTTTTTTATTGCTTCAACAAATAATTCAGGAGCTTTAACACTAAGAACTAGCTTCCCATTTTTGTTTAACAAGAAACTAACCTCTATGCGCTCAATTTTATCTGCATAACCACCATATAAAACAACGGTTCGCCTTATAGAAAAACCGGGATAATGCTTCTGAATATAACTTTCCTCGAAAGCGTCATAATTCTGCAATTCAGCAATGCCATCTAACATATTTGCATAGGTCTTGCCTTCAATGTTAATGATCTTAGTACGGTCAAAATCTATAAGGACCAAATCAGGAAGATGTATAATTTGGGCTTTATCACCAGCCTTATAGCTTTCACGGTCTAAGTATTTTTCAACAGCGATCGGCTGGCCAGTTTTGGTTAAAAAATAGCCTCGTTCGCAACCAGCATGATTTTCATAAATGGAAACACCTGTTGTGAAATTCTCAACAACCAAATGAATAAAAATCGTCCCTAGTTTTTCACCTTCTTCTTCATACTTCCAATAAGGCTTATCTTCTTTTGTTGATGGCATGGCGATACCATCAAGAGATAAGCCAAATCTACTGCAAATTTTCACAAATTTATTATTGGCTTTCACATGAGATTGTGAAAGGCCATGTTCAGTAATGACTATCCGATCTTGCCAGCCTAATTGTCTTAGACTTGCAGAAATCAAGCTTAGACTACCAATATTTGGATCATGAGATAAGGATCCTGATTTGATAAGACGACCAGAAACAGTTATAACCCCTTGTTTTTGAGTTATAAGAATAGGAACATTCCCTTTTGGTGGGCGCCTCATGCTATTTTTAGACTGCATCAATTCAGAGACAGAAGAAAATGGTTTCATCTTGGAATCAAGGGTTTTACCAAGAATCTCAACCCCAAGAGTAAGTAGGCACCTAGTGCCAAAAACATTTGTATCTGTTGCGGTTTCCTTTTGAGATACTTTCAAGCTGTAAAGCATAATTTTCTTTATGCCAGGATAAAAATAATCTATATAAACAAACTTCGATGCACGTTGAAAAACACCGGTATTACGACTTTCAGCATCATCAGTTTTTGTCTCTTCAATAGCGTAAAGTGGAGTATCTGCAACTGTTGGTCTGTTATCCTGATAAAAGATCAAAAAATCAACAAAACTTGAGTAACCACTGACCGTAATCAAATAAACTTTTTTAACAACTGTTGAATCTAGGCCCTTAACTTCATACACAAAAGAAAAATTACGGTTTTTATCAAGGACAGGCAGTATCCTTATGTTAGAGATAAAACATGCTATTGAGTGGTCTTTCGCGAATTTTTCAATAATAGCCCCGACAACAGATTTTTTAGGACGCTCCTCTGTAAGAATCCATAAATTACTAGATTTCAATGGTCTCTCCTTCAATCTTTTCGAAAAATAATTATGTATTGATGTATTTGATTAGAAACATAGCTATAAGGGTAACCATAAGGATAGAGATTAACACTCTGATCAGCCCAAATCTTTGTCCCCAAATATTTAAGGCCCTCGATATCATTAAGGTTGTAGATCAAGTCTGCATGTAACAAGTTTAATTCTTTCCCTTTAGGCTGAAGGTCTTTCAAAAAAACAACTAAATGGCCCTTGTGCTTAACTAATTTCAAAGCATCAACAATTGTTTTATTAAAAACCTGTAAAAAGTTAGCCCAAGACATATTCCCTAAGTCTTCTTTAAGGTCTGTGAATGGCGTTGCCGATGTGTCCCCCCCCTTCTTGATTGCTTCACCAGTTTTAGGGCGAGACATCATATCGCCATATGGCGGATCTATAAGGATTAAAGAAAATTGCTCACCATTAAGACCTTTTAATAATGGCCCAGGATTTTTTAATAAAGCTACAGAATCTGCATTAAAAGTAACTTGTTCTTTCAAACCTAAATAGTTATTAGCCTGCTTATAAGTATCGATATAAACAGGGCTAAGATCGACCCCAATTGCCCTTCGATTACACATAGATGCGCCCAACAAAGAACCGCCAACCCCCATAAAATAATCTAATACCAAATCATTTTCTTTAGTAAAAAACTCAATAATCTGCTGCATTAGCTGAGGTGGCTTTGGTGAAGGATGGATTTTCCTTATATGGTGAGCAAATCCTTCAGGGCCATTGGTTGAAAACCGTGTATTAATGACAGAATTAAGAAAAAACGTCCATTCTGCCCCAGGAAGATCGTTTAACTTATTCCCAATATGATATTTTCTGCCGTTACTTGTTTGTATAACTTGGCCTGAACTGCCAATAACAACAGCGTTATCTATATCTTTTTGAACCCAAGAGGGCAAAGAGGCAATAACTTGTTTACTTAGCACTTCATTTGCTGGCGTGTGCTCTTTCTTTTTGTCGATATCAATAAGCCTTTTTTTGCTTTTAATTTCTCGTGTTTTATCTGACAAATATTTATCAATGATCTCGTTAAGTTGTGAAATGATCTCATCTTTGTGCTCATCTAGCTTTTTTGCCTTGATCAACTTGTTAAAGGCAATATTATCAATCCAATTCATTTATATATCCTTTTTTATAAAGAAAATCAGCTCTTCCAAATCATGCT
>JBMNON010000024.1:0-6215 GCA_050943115.1 Patescibacteria group bacterium | reverse complement strand
TGTTGTAATGATAACTTATCCGATATTTCATATTCTCAATAAAGCAAATTATTTCACCATATTCCACTTTATTTTCTGCATAGAGTTTTGGAATTGATTTGCTAAGTTTGAGAAAAAATTCTTTATCAGGAAATTCGTCCAGACAAGAAAACTTATCATCGGCTATATATCCCTTTAACATTGCATGATTATCGAATCCCACCTCAATATTATGTTCCTTATTAGTTTCCCACTTATTTAACCAAGTAATCATCTTAGATATTGTATTCATTGCGTCCCTCCCATATTTTCATCTTATGGAAATAGTATACCTTACTTCACTATTGCACACAATCAGAATCAACTACTATTTTTTCTCTGGTGGCTGTTGGTTTCGGTTCTGTGGATTTCCTGCTGACTGTCCGCCTTTATTCTTTAATACGATATCCTCCGCTTTTATATACCAGTCCACCTCCGCCCCTTGAAAAGTAGCCGTCGCTACCGTATCAGCCACAGGATTGATGATTTCCACCTCTGCGTTATAATCAAATTCCTTTAAAGGAACAGTAGCAGGAATACTGACCTGTATCATGCGTCCCTGCCCTCTGGACTTCAAATCATAGGTACGCTCTTTGATTTCCTCGGATACTGTACCGTCCTCATTCTGCATACGCACTTCACGACGTAGGGCAGAGAACTTCAATACACCGAATGTTTTTTCCTTATCAATAATGATTCCATTTGCTAATCTCATAAATTATTTTCCTCCTTATGCTTTCACCATGTCGTCTGCGGACAGGATATAGTTTGTAAATCCACGATTGCCGATTTTGTATCCCTCGGCTGTGATTTTGGGATTGATGAGTTTTACCTTTTCCTCAACTTCCAGATTCTTTTCACCAGCAGAAGCAGGGAGAACCACAACAATATCATCGGCTCTCTGTATGTCCGAATACAGGTTGAAACTACGGGAAACTACCGCCATGCGTCCGTTGATCCTGCGTTGTTCCACCTTATTCTCACCAGCAAATTCTAAATTCCCGAATGTCTTTTCCATGTTTGGGATAACGTGTTTTAATTCCATAAATGTAATACCTCTTTTCTTTCTTAGTTTTAATTGTTATTTGTGTCATTTCTGCTGCACGGATACTATCTGTCTGCCTGTGAATTATCAAGGGCAAGATAAATGCTACGCACCCTTGACAATACCCATTCAGAAAGATAATGCGTAATCAAGCAGAATTAAGCTGTTGTGCCAGTCACAGACTGCATTTCCCATGATTGGCGGTGAACGGGAAACACCTTTCAAAAGCAGATACCTCCTGTAGCTATTTTTTTAAGCTGCGTCTTTTCTTATAAATTGCTGCGATAAGACCAGCACCAGAAAGACCAAGCATTGTAAGAAGTGCTGCAAGTGGCGTATTGTCACCTGTCTTTGGAGCGTTACTGGTTTTTGTTGGCGTATCTGGTGATTCTGGCGAAGTTGGTTTCTCTGGTGTAGGTGTCGTTGGCTTTTCTTTGACTGTCACAGTCTGACCTTTATCAGAAATATCCTTATGCTCCGCTACCTTGACTGGTTCATCTGGATTGATACTGTCGTATAATTCCTCAAATGTGACAAGGTCTTTTCCTGCCAGTTCGCTTGCGTCAAAGGTAAATTCAATCTTTACCTCCATTTTGGTATCCTCTGCGATAAAGGTTAGGTCATTTTCTACTCGCTTTCCATTTACCAGAAGTTCTGCATTTTCTGACTTTACCATTTCCCAGCCTTTTAACGTGTACTTTGTTCCTTTTTCCAGACCGTCTAGTGTGACCGTATCAATAATCGTTACGTCCTTACCTGCTTCAATTTCCTTTTCCCCATCTGCTTTATTGGTAGCAGTTGTATGAATAGTAATCACACGCTCTTTAATAGAAACAGTCTGTCCATCATCGGAAATATCCTTATGCTCCGCAATCTTTTCTGGTTCATCTGGATTACTCATATCGTATAATTCCTCGAATGTGACAAGGTCTTTTCCTGCCAGCTTGCCAGCGTCAAAGGTAAATTCAATCTTTACCTCCATTTTGGTATCCGCTGCGGTAAAGGTTAGGTCATTTTCTACCCGTTTTCCATCTACCAGAAGTTCTGCATTTTCTGACTTTACCATTTCCCAGCCTTTGAGCTGATATTTTGTCCCTTTATCTAACCCGTCCAAAGTGACCGTATCAACAATCGTCACCTTACTTCCAGCCACGATTGATTTATCACCAGTGGCTTTATCTGTAGCAGTGGTATGGATTGTGATTTCTTTTTCGTATTCATCGGTCAATGTACCTAAATGAATGACCGTTTTATTTTTTGACACTACCACATCAAATGCTGGAATCAGTTTGTAATTCTTATTGGAAGTACAGCGTAATTCTTCGATTTCGTAGGTATCGTAAAGTAATGCACCCTTGCTGTCGTCTGGTTCTGATGTTCCAAACCAGATTTCATCATCACTGGTTTTACCAGCATTGGTATTCTGTTTGTGAGAGTTCCAATCAGCAGTAGTAGAAAACTGTCCGTTCTTATCCGTCACCACAATATGACTTTCACCCGTTGTCTTGCTTGTGATTTTAAATGGAACATTGGCAAGACGTTTGTGTGTGCCGCTGCCAATCTTTACCCCCTCAATATCACCACGCTTAATCTGGTTATAGACAGAGTGCTGTTCGTCTGTTAAATCAACGATTTTACCGTTTTCTGTAATTGAAAATTCAATGGGTTTTGCACCGTCTGTCAAGTAACCCTCTGGTGCTTTGGATTCTTCCAGACGATATGTGCCATAGGGAAGTGTATCTGCTTCGGTTGCAGCGATACCGTCAATTCCTGTATGAATGGTTTTTACCACTTCATTCTGGTTGTACAGTTTCCCCTCCACCAAGACAGGATTTTCGTTTAAGGAAGTGATAGTAAATTCCGTGTCTTTCAAGGTCGCACTTCCCTGTGATTTGGTGTCTTTTGTTTCAAGGTCACGTTTTTGGATTTTCACACCACCACGGATAACCTTGTCAGATACAGAATATTGATTACTGCCAGATAATACAGCAAGGTCACCATCTTCGGTAATCTGTGTTACATATACACCTTTTATCTGTTCTTCACTGCCATTTGCCTGCATATACGCACCATCAAGCAGGTAACCTGTTGGTGCTTTGGTTTCTTCCACAGTAATTGTTCCAAGCGGCAGACAATTTACTCCGTCCTGTGAATAAAAATCATTCCCAGATACCTTATAGCTGTCAGCCAGCTTTGTGACATAATGGATACTCCCATCACTGCCTTTTTCTGCTACCGTTTTTGTTATCCATGTGCGTGTTGCTTCGACTGGGAGATTCTCTTTACTGTAGAATCCATCATAATAGTTCCAAGTAAACTCCGCACCCTCTAGTGAAGCACTACCTTGTAAAACTGCTTTTCCAGTTTCCAAGTCGATTTTAAACAGGTCTATCAAGGTCATTGTGACCTTTGGGGTATCACTGACTTTCAATGTGGCAGTTTCCCCAGCCTTTACTTCAAGAGGATAAACCTTTGTGTCCAGCTTGAATCCTGCTGGTGCTTTGGTTTCTTTGATGTAGACTGTACCAGCTTTTACTTCTACAGTATCGGTGTTCCCGTCACTATCAGTCGTAAGGGTGGCAAGAGCATTGGAGCAGCCTTTATCAGAATAGACACCATAGGTCGCACCAGTGATGGAATAACAGTCATTGTCGCTGGTAATGGTGGGATTGGACGAGGTTTTCTGTAGGTTCGCATTTCCTACAGCAAGTTTCGCCCAGAATTGCCCTAAGTCCTGTCCGTTTCCTGTGTAAATATCGCCACCACATTCATAGCGTCCTTTGTTGGCTTTGACAAATTCCTTAGCACCAGAGAAAACTTCTTCCTGTGTTGCTTTGGAGATTTCATCATAAGAAGCTCGGACGTTATCACAGCTCCAACCTAGATGAACGCTCAATCGTTGCCATACGGTACACTGTTCTAACAAGTATACCTGTTTATGGTTCAGCTCTTTGTGGCTATCCGCATATTGCTTGATGTATTCCAGAGAAAGGGCAACGTCCGCTATCTGGTCTGCACTCATGCGTGAACTTGCGTCTGAACGGGTTTTGTAGCCATTTTGAAAACTGGTGTTGATGTCCACGCAATAGGCAGTGTCGCCCTCGACTTTCATCATGCCCTCATTGAATGTTGAACCAATCGAACCGTCATTCATTACTTTTTCAATAATACCGACACGCTCGGTTGATTCTGTCCAATACTGTGTTTCTGCTGCAAATACCTGTGTGACAGGCAATGCGGTAAAAACGGTTGCTATGGTAAGTACGCCTGTAAGCAATCGCTTCATAATATTTTTCATAATTGTTAATTCTCCTTTCATTTTGGGTAAAAAAATAGACGCTCAAATTTGAACGCCTAAACATAACAAAGGGATACTGTTATCATTCAGTACCCCTCTCGTAAACTTTATTCTGTTGTGTTCCCACACTCTATATCGACTACCACCGAAACATTGATGTAATCTTTTATCACTTTATTTCTGCATTTTTCACCGTTGCCAGTGAACACCATATGCTTGAAAAAGTGCCTAAAATTAAGGATTTCTACGTATCTGCTCTTTGTATCAACACTATAGTCTCGACATGTTTTGAGATGAGGGGATAGCTATCAAATGGAAATTACCATGTTCCTTTTTTAGTGATTTTTATTTGTGGAAACATATCAAAGATTGACTGCCGTATGTGGGAACATATCGACAAACATTTTTGCAATCATTATTATACACCCTACATGTGGCTCATCTAGATTAATAATTAGAATGATTATTCATTTTCTGTCTGTTGCATGATTGATATAGTAACCATTTTCATTCATATGGTAATATGGTCGATAATAAACCTGAATGGATCACATGCTTTTTTTCTCGGAGTATTTTACATATAAAATAGAGAAGTATTGAATTTTTCCCTATAAGACAGCTTGATACCATAGCAAAGCGTCCTTTTCTAGTTGTTTTACAAATGCATCCTTACCGGCGCAGTAGCCTTCAATATCCTCCGGGAATCGATAAGCCAACTCCATCTTTAATTCGCCATACTCTAAAGCGATGTCAGGATGTGTACGCAGAAAATCCCTTACTGCTATGTGCCTAGTAATATCATTGTGATTGTTTTGCTCAAAAATATGAATTTGGTGTGTCCTGTTATCGCCACCTTTACGGAAATATCTCCGCCCTTTAATACCAAACTCACCCATACACTCATATCCAATGGCTACAAATTCTTTGTTATGCTTATCAACCAAACTAATATTTGTCACTACGGGCATTATATCTATGATTGGTTTAGCATGTAAACCTTTAACTGCTGTACTGCCAATATGGTAAATCTCCACCAATATGTCCTTCAAAATACTACTTATTTTCTGTGCTTCATTATCATATGCTGCTTCCCAAAAAGGGTCGTATGGAACTACCCGTATTAACATTTCTAAACCCTCCAATCAGATATTCATATCTTATTTCAAAACATTAGAAACTAGCTTTATAATGAAGCCACTAGCCAGAACAGACTATACTGACTAGCGACTACCTTAAATTTAATGTTTCAGATTTATTTTCTTATCACTAATTTCATAAACCACATCAGCCACATTATCGAGTAGCCGTTTGTCATGGGTGATAAACACTATAGTTCCAGCATACTCCTTCATTAATATTTCCAAAGCCTCTAAGCTTGGTATGTCAAGGAAGTTGCTGGGTTCATCCATTAGTAAGATGTTATATCTACCCATAAGCATTTTAGCTAACAATAATTTCATAATTTCACCACCGCTTAAAACAGCTAAGCTTTTTCCTATGTCGTTTTGTTTAATTCCCATTGATGCTAACACAGAACGAATTTCCGAAACATTGTAATCACAATCCTCCTGCATAAATTCCAAGACTTTTTGATTACTGTTGTACTTGTAACCATTTTGTGCAAAGTATCCTATTTTGGCCTTACGTGAAATAGTAATTCCATCTTCATGATTTAAGATCATTTGGATTAAGGTTGTTTTTCCTGTTCCATTACCTCCAGTTAGCGCTACTTTTGCTCCTAGAGGAATTTGAAAAGATGCATTTTCAAACAGTGCCTTATCCCCAAATATTTTATTAATTTCCGTACCGACTATAGGGTATGGATTATGGAGCTCCAATGCTTTACTTTGCCTG
>JBMNON010000003.1:0-98483 GCA_050943115.1 Patescibacteria group bacterium | reverse complement strand
TATTCCAGTTTTTCTAAAACCCACTTTGATTTTTCGATAATATATTTCTCTACTTTAGATGATGGGAAATTTTTAGGGATGGTGACAATTAAAGAACCATCATAATAAACAGCAAGTCTTAATCTTTTAGCTCGATTACTTCTTTTGATCGAATATTCGACGGCCTTGTTGTGAAGCAATATCGTTCTCGTCATTAAAACTTCTTTATGACTATGTCTACTAGTCTATTAAGTAATTTTGAAAAATCAGTTACTTTTAGTTTACTTTTATAGTCTTTTAAAAGTAGTTCCTGGATAACTTGTTTAATGCCCTTAATAAACTCTTCACGCTTTGACGATTCTTGCCACCCTTCATCAAGAATCCCTTCCAATCTTTTGGCCAGATCCTTTGAAAGAGAAATCATGATATCTTTGTCGGCGTCCGGCATAAATTCCTGACCAATCACAAACAATCCGTATTCTTTTAAGTTTAATCCCACCGCCTTTGCCTCTTCATGTTTGGTCTTTATATCATCCATCAATTCGTAATACCTCTTTATCCGTTCCGATAAATCAATCTGGTGTTGTTCAAATTCTTTTCTAATGGCGGTCAGCCTTTCACTGAATTTCTGAAATACAGGATTAGTGTCAACATTAATTGAAATTTCCTGCTTTAACATTTTTTCCAAGTTAAGGGCTTTTTCCTCTTCATCCATCTTGTCTAGTCTTTCCAAAGTATAGATATCGTTAATCTTTAGCTCTCTGAAATTCTTGGTAATTCCCTCATAATCAATTTGATCTTGAATTAGTTTCTTAACTTTTTCTCCATAATCTCCAAAGGTTGGCGTGTCGCCAGTTTTAAATGCCTGTAGAGCCAAGTCGGTAGCATTAAATTCATTTAGAAAGGCAATATAAACACTAGTTAACCATTCAAAAGTCCGAATATAATCAGCCAAGAATGGGTCAGGGGATAATACTTCAAACAATAGTTTGAGCCGAGAATATTTATCTTTATAAAATCCTTGCTTGGCTTCGTTATCAATAAAAATCTTTAGGCATCTTCTTAGATTCTCAATCGATGGATCTTCTTGATTTATTCCCGTAAACAATTCTTTTAGTTCGTTTAACACTTCCAAAAATTCAGCCTTCAAGTGACCCATATCCATTAAAGCCGAGTCAATAATGCTCTCGTCAAAATTAAGAGCATCATACAAATTTCTGGTAATACCGTAGTAATCAATAATTTTGCCACACCCCTTATTTGGGTATGTTCGATTAGTCCTAGCAATTGCTTGAAGCAAGTTGTGATCTCTTAAAGGTTTATCCAAATACATTGCCTGTTCAATTTGGGCATCAAATCCAGTCAGCAACATGTCACACACCAATAAAAGTTTTAGAGAACTTTTGGAATCCTTGAATTTTTCAATTATAGCTTCTCTTTGTGCCTTACTTGTGTTGTATTCTTTTAAGCTGTCATCCTCAGTATTTGGATCACCTGAAGAATAGACCACTTCACTCCATTCAGAGGGTATTAATTCATCAAAGAGTCTCTTGTACTTTGCTGTTGATTCTCGATCATAACAAACTACCTGTGCCTTAAAGCCATTAGGTTCAACATAAAGCCGATAATGGTCAACAATATCTTGAGCTACCGACCTCATTCTTTTGTCTAGCTTAATCAACGCTTCTTTCTTTCCGTATCTTCTCATCAGCAACTGCTTTTGCTCGTCAGTCAGATCAGTAGTTAACTCATCAAACTGTTGATCTAATTTATTCTCATCAATAAAGAACTTAGATAGTCTCGCCTCATAAGTCACCGGAAGGGTAGAGCCATCATCAATTGCTTGCTGAATTGAATAGTAATCTAAGTATCGTTCACCTTCTTGGCCAAAATTACGATGAGTGTTTAAAGTCGCTTTATCAATTGGCGTCCCCGTAAACCCAAAGAAAAAGGCTTTTTGCATTGAATCCCGAAGTTTAATTCCAGCCACCCCCTCATTTGATCGATGGGCTTCATCCGACAGAACTATTATATTCTCATTAGGATTTTCTAGATGTATTGGCAACTCATTAAATTTCTCAATAGTCGATATAAATATGCCTCTTTCATCATTGACAATCTTTCTTTCTAAATCTCTTCTGGAAGTTACCCTAATAATGTTTTTCCCACCCCAGTTAATAAAGTTGTCATGAATCTGATCATCAAGATCAATTCGGTCAACTAAAATAAACACCTTTGGGTTTTTAAGAGTTTTATCAAACCTCAATTTCCAAGCCGTAAAAAACATGGTTAAAGATTTACCTGATCCCTGAGTGTGCCAAATCAAGCCTCTTCTTTTTTCACCTTCTTTTACTCGCTCAACAATTTTATTGGTTGCCCTAAGTTGCTGATACCGGGCAATCTTTTTAATTTTTCCATTTCTCGTTTGTTCAAAGACTATGAAATTTTTAATGATATCGAGTAAATTATTTTTCTGAAGTAGCGAGGCTAAGGTTAGCTCCAATTCTTCGCTATATTTTTTACCCAACTCCTCGTCTCTCCACTGCAAAAAGTACTGCTCCGGCGAATAAGTGGTACCATATACAGTTTTCAATCCATCCGTAGCAATATTAAAACAGTTAGGCCAGAACAACTTCATTGCCACTTTCTCATACCTTTTTATCTGACCTACCGCATTTTCGTAACTAACTGAAGTTGATGCTGTCGGACTTTTGGCTTCAATATCAACGACTGGGATTCCATTTAAGAAAACCAAAACATCGGTTCTAATATTTTCTAAATTACCTTCAAAATAAAATTGGTTGGTTACTACAAATTGATTGTTCTCAACTTGGTCATAATCAACAACCGAATAGTCTCGGCTCTTGCCAATCTTAGGATCCTTAAGGTTCACTCCGTTACGAAGTAAATATAGGAATTCTTCATTAGTATCAAGTTTTTTGATTTCTCGAACCACACTTAGAGCTTCATCTTCGTCAATACCATTAATCCTTTTTATAGCTTCAATTAACAGGGGAGTAACAAGGTATTCATTTTCCAATTCCCGAAGTTTGCTAAATTCTTCTGGTTTTATATACTCATAACCCAGTTCCTCTCTTAGGAATTTAATAATATGGTTTTCAATGGTATATTGTTCGTTAAATTTCATAATATTAATGTTTAGTTTGCTCAATAATTTTTTTAGCTCTTAATAACACGTGATCATAAGTGAGTATAGATATATTATGAAAACTGGAGTTTAAGATCTTGAACTGCTCCTTATGCTCCTCAGCCCATCCTTCTGATCTTCCAAAGATCAACGTAATTCTTGGTTTAAGTATGTTGGCACCTAACTTATCGGTTTTCTTTTTGTCATTCATCCTCCGTTCCATTTCGGTGACATACCTCATGCATTGCATCATTGCTTTTGTTAAGTTTGAAACCGGCACAATTTCTTGAGTCCAAAAATCTTCTGTGGGTAACTTCAATTCGATGATGTTTACAAAACCGTCAAAGTCTTTAATAGGTAAATCTGTGATGTTATCCTCATCTATCACTCTTTCTCCTAATATTTCGACAAAATCAGACCCTAAGATCCAAGGATTAGCTTGAAAAAACCGTTGCCATACTTCTTCGTCTTTACCGATTCCGTGGTCAATTTTATATTCTTCAAATTCTAGCGGATCGTTCAAAATTTTTTCAAAAAGCTCCACTGCTTTACTCCTCTCTACAACTTCGTTAATATCTCCTTTTTTTATTGCGCCAAAGTTTTTTAGCACCTCTTTCATTTTTTCTTGTCCATCAGGATCTGTAGCCACAGTCATTAAGAATTTGTTTAGCGCTACCGGATCATGAATTAGACCACCATCAACAATCAGGCTTTTATTAGCAATCGAAGTAAAATCTAAGTTAGAAAATAAATGTAAAATTTTCAGTATCCCAGTCCAATCAATTGTAGACAAGTGGATCACGGACAGAGATCCGTCTTTTTCAATTTTTGAGAATTGGATTCCGACAACTTCTTTCTTGTCGAAGATATATGTAAACCTAATCTCAATCATCGGTGAAATCTTAAGTGATAAGTCGTACAGATCGGATCCGTTTAGCACCGTGCTAATATACTTACCTTTTCCATTTCCAAAATCAAAACTGTAGATTAAACCAGATTCTCTATTTTGTAATATCAATACAGGATCCGGTTTTGGGAAAGTCCAACCCTTAGGCAACATCATCTACCTCCACCTTCTGGCCAAATATATCGTTAATTAATCCGTTCTTTAAATTATTTAAGCTTAATTTTTCCTTTTTGTATAGTTCAACTTTTTTAAACATTTTGGAAAGAATCTTAACTAATCTGGCTTGCTCACTAAGAGGAGGAACTGCAATATTAAAATTCCTTATTACGTCCAGTGTAATTCTAGTTATAGCCAGACCTTTCATCGAATCCCTTATCAGCTTATGAAATCTATCAGAACTCATATAAAAATATATAAAGTCATTTAGAATAGTCTGGTTTCCTCTAATCATCGCAACACTTGATAGCAAACTAAATTCTTGGTCCAATGGATTAACGCACAAATTTCCGGTATTTGCTCCATCTTTTGTTAATAAAACATCTCCCTTTTTAACTGGGCATCTTTTATAGATCGGTAAATGTTCTTCTTCTGAAATGTACGTAACATTGTGCAAAGTTAGGTTGCCTTCTTTAATATTCTTGGATGTTATATACATATATTTACCTTCTTTTGACTTAGGTGAAAAATGAGTACCGTCTTGGATAAGCTCACAAACATCGGAAAGTCTTTTTATTTCCCATTCTTCAGGAATTTCTCCAAGCTTTGTTTTTATAAACTTCGTATGACCTATGCCTTTGGTCAATAATTTATTCATTAGTCCGTCCCTCAGTTTTCCTGTTTTCTCAATAATCCGATCAGTTTTTTGGATAGCTTCATCGACAGTAGATAAAATTGAAGCAATTTTTTGTTGAACTGGAACACTAGGAACGGGAACATTTATGTTCAATAAATCATTTTTAGTCAGCTTACCCCTTGTTGTTCCGTTTATATAATTTGTTAAATCGGCAAAGTTTAAGTAAGCATTAAGATAAATTTCATTAATTTTCGTACATTTTAAAACGTGCGCGTGGTTATTAACCCAACTCTTCCCATCGATAATATATGAGGTATTTGCATTAGCACTCCAATCCGCTCCGTCTTCACCTACAAGAAGGAGTCTCTCGTCAAAGATACTATTCTTAACATAATCTACAATTCCAGTTGCTCCATAATAGGGTACTGACCCAGCCTCACGTTTATCCTTAGCTATAGGAATACGTCTGTTATCCAGACACTCGCACAATTCTTCAATTCTCAATCTTGACCATTTATTCAACATATCATTCCCCTAATTTTGAAAATTTCAAAATTTCAAATGCTAAGTTACCTACTGCAATAAAAAGTCCAATGGCTGCGACAATAACTCCCGCAAGAGTAATTTTATTAAGAGCAAGTGTTAATTTATCAGAAGACTTACCGGCTTCTTCTATATTTAAATTCAACCTCTCAACATTCTCATTCAGCTTCTTCAAGTTTTCATCGATTCTACCTATAGTAGAAAATAGCCCAGTAGGAGTTGATTTCTCCGAGAAATACCAACCCAGTGTGTCTAAGAATTTGTCAATTTTCTCCCCTCTTGTTCTTCCTCTTTCAAAGTTACTCATATTTAAGCTCCTTGAGATACTCAACTATTTTTTGGTTTATTTCATTTCTCTCTGTCTCAAGTTGTTTTAATTCACTCCATACCTTTTTTACATCAATCTCTTCTTTTACCTCTGAGCTATCGATATACCGGGACACGTTTAGGCTATATTCATTTTCTTCAATTTCTTCTGATCCAACCAGTCGGGCGTATTTATCCACATCTTGGTATTGGTCATAAGTTTTTACTATTTTTTCTATATCCTGTTTTCTTAGGGTGTTTTGGTTTTTACCTTCAGAAAATTCCTTTGAAGCATCAATTATTAAGATCTTACCTTTCTTTTCTTTTGATTTGTTGTTATTTAGAATCCATACGGCTACAGGTATTCCAGTTCCATAAAAAAGCTTAGGAGGTAGGGAAATAATGGCATCTATCAAATCATTCTTAATCAATTGTTCTCTTATTCGGCCTTCCGCACCACCTCTAAACAAAACTCCGTGAGGCAAAATAACCCCCGCTCTTCCGTTTGAGTTTAGTGACTTAACAATATGAAGTAAGAAGGCAAAGTCGGCATTTTTCTGTGGTGGCTGGTCATATCCATCAGTCCTACCAAATTTATCACTTTTGAAATTCTCAAATTCCCAATCCTTTATTGAATACGGGGGATTCGCCACTACAATATCAAACTTCTGAAGTTCACCAATGTTGTTTAAGAACTGAGGATTGGCCAGTGTGTCGCCTCTGCGAATATCAGCACTATCTAGCCCGTGAAGGAACATGTTAATTTTGGCGATGGCAAAAGTACCTATATTTAGTTCCTGCCCATAAAGGTATAGCGTTCGGGCGACCTGTTCGTCTGTCTTTTCTCTTAAATAGTTGTATGCTTCAAGTAAAAATCCACCTGAGCCAACTGTCGGGTCGAGAATATGGTCTTTTTGATGAGGCTTCAAAATCCCTACTATCATCCTTTCCACTTCTCGTGGACTATAGAACTCCCCACCCTTTTTGCCTGCATCAGCTGCAAACTGCTTTATTAAATATTCGTACGCATCTCCTAAAAGATCAGAGCTAATGTAGTTACCTCCAAAGTTATATTGAGAAAAATGATTGATTAGTCTTTGTAACGTCTCATTGGGGAATCTGTCTTTGTTGGCAAAATCCAGATCATTAAAAATCTTATCTAGCTTAGGACTATTTACGTTAGTGATTTTTTCAAAAATTTCATTAAGTCTTTTGCCTATGTTTTCAGAGGTTTCAGCAATTACTGACCATTTACAATCATTGGGTACTTGGAAGCGATGATTATAATCGGCTTCAGCTAGTATGTTATCTCCATATTCATCCATTACCCTTTTGTACTCTTCGTCCCAAACGTCGCTAATTCTTTTATAAAACAACAACCCAAAAATATATTTCTTGTAATCTGAACTATCAATCTTGCCTCTTAAAATATCTGCTGATTTCCAAAGAAATTGTTCCAATTGTTGAAGCGTCAGTTTACTTCCCATCTTAGCCACTATCGTTTCGATATCTTCTTTTCTGTACCGTCTATCTTTTCTTGGTCCGACTCGAAGAGGAACCAGCTCACCACTTCTTTCCCAATTTCGAAGTGTGTCAGGATGGATTTTAAATAAGTCCGCCACTTGACTAATAGTAAGCAAGTCATTGACTTCCTCCAGTCGCTTGTTAATTAAATCAGACATGAAAGCAATATACATCGCTTGTTAATAAAAATCAAACATGGCTAAAATAATCAATAATAACCTAAAGATAAGCATAAAAAAGTGTATACTATAAAAAATATTCTTCATAGGTATTCATAAGTATAAAAGAAGCGAATTTTTTATATTATGTAGCAATTTGACGACCGATAATATTTATGTTTTAATTAACCAATTCAGTCAAATTGAATTTAGGCGTTTGACCTGCAAACTCCGAAAGTAGAGACAATCCAGGCGCAGGGCCGGGACATTACTACTTTAAGGAGTTTTTTTATGGTCAACACCAATAAAATAGAAACGGTCCTGGTAAAAGTTACAGATTTAATCCCCTCCGAATACAATCCCAGAAAGTGGAGTAAAGAGCAAACTAAACAGCTAAAGGAGAGTATTAAGCGCTTCGGGTTTGTCGACCCGATTATTGTCAACGGTGCTGAGAGTCGGAAAAACATTGTTATCGGTGGTCACTTTCGTCTTGAAGTTGCCAGACAGTTGGGGTACAAAGAAATTCCGGTTGTCTATGTAGACATCCCGGAAGTAGAAAGAGAAAAAGAACTAAACTTACGATTAAACAAAAACCAAGGTGAATTTGACTACGATTTGCTGGCCAAATTCGATGAAAACTTTCTCCAAAACCTTGGCTTTAACAGCGAAGAACTCGATAACATTTTCGATATCGACGATACCAATACCGAAATATTTAATCTCGAAAAAGAACTAAAAAAACTGAAGATTGATGAGATCAAATTTCAAAGAGGTGATGTGTATTATTTGGGAGATTCGCGTCTCATGTGTGGAGATTCGACGATTGAAGTGGATGTAATTAAATTAATGAATGAAGAGAAAGCAAATTTTTGTCTAACTGACCCTCCTTACGTTTTGGACTATCTTAAGGGAAAACAACGACATGGTAATCCGACCGTCGGTTTTGGTGCCAAAAAGAACCGTCGTTATTTGGAAACCGATGTTTTGCCAGACAATTTTACCGAGTTGTGGATGGCCAATATTGCCAAAATTCAAAACGAAAACTTTTCGATAATCGTTTATGAGAATTGGAAAAACATCAGAATCATCTGGGGTGAAATGGAAAAGTATTGGCGAGTAAAAAATATGCTCGTTTGGCATCTTCCTAACCGAAACCAAGGCTATGCTGCTAAGCACAAATTCTTTTCAAAACACGATATTGCCATGGTTGGAGCATCCCCAAACAAAGACATTCCTTTTAACTTGGCAAAAGAAACTGACGGTCTTCAAAACGAATATGAGACAGCGCTCTATGCCATCTCCGGCAACCCTCACTGGGAAGGGTATCAGAAAGGTAAGAAATATCAGCCGACTGATTTTATTGACTTCAAAGCCTCAGATGAAAAGAGCTCGGGTCAGGGCATAATTTTTGGCACCAAACCCGTAGAAATCCTAATTCCCTACATTAAAGTCCTAACTCTTAGAGGGGATTTAATAGTCGAACCATTTGGCGGTAGCGGTAGCACGCTAATTGCTGCTACTAAATTAAAACGGCGCTGTTATGTCATGGAAAAATCACCAGTCTACGCCGAAGTTATCAAAAAGCGCTGGGAAAACTTAACTGGTCTCAAAGGAGAACAACTATGAAAAATAAAAAAACAATTCTCGAACAGTTAAGGATAAACCCCATCATCCAAATTGCCTGCCAAAAATCAGGTATCAGTCGGGCCACCTACTACCGATGGTGTCAGAAAGACAAGGAGTTTAAAAAACAAGCCAGTATTGCCCTTCAGGAAGGCACGCTTTTAATAAACGATTTGGCCGAAAGCCAACTTCTATCCGCCATTAAAGAGCAAAACCTGACGGCTATCATTTTCTGGCTGAAAAATCACCACTCCGACTATACCGAAAAGATCCAAGTCAGTACCAAAGATAAAGAAATTGACGATAAATTAACACCTCAAGAAGAGAGATTGATCAAACAGGCCTTAATTCTGTCCGGAGTTAATAGTTTACCAAAACCCAAACATGATCAATCAAAAAGTGGACATCAATCAGATAATTAATAACCAAAAGCTTAGAAAAGAGCTAGCAATAAGTAGTTTTTATTGGTTCTTTCACATTTACCTTTATGACTACGTTAAATTTAAGACAGCTGACTTCCAAAAGGACATTATCGGTATTGCCGAAGACCAGAGCCTTAAAAACGCTTTTATCGTCGCCTTCCGGGGATCAGCCAAGTCAACTCTAGTCACCTTCGCCCTGCCTCTCTGGTCAATTATTGGCAAACACAAAAAGAAATTCATCGTTATCATTAGCCAAACCCAAGCACAAGCCAAGCTTATATTGTCAAATATTCGCCGGGAGCTGGAAACCAACCAATTATTCATCAAAGATTTTGGCCATTTAAGTGCCGACCCGGCCAACAATGAATGGAATTCCTTCTCCATCGTTTTAGGAAAATCAGGTATCAGGATAAGTGTTTACTCCACCGGCGATAGTATTCGCGGTATCCGTCACCTATCCAACCGACCCGACCTGATCGCGTGTGACGATCTGGAAGATTTAGCCTCGGTTAAAAATAAGGAAATAAGAAACCAAACCTTTGACTGGTTTACCGGAGAAGTCATGCCCCTAGGTGATAGACAGACTAAATTAATTGTCATTGGCAACTTACTTCACGAAGATTCCCTGATGATGAAAATTAAAAACGGAATTATGAATCATAGTTTGAGTGGTAAGTTTTTTGAATACCCGCTAATATCTCCGGACAATCAAATCGCCTGGCCGGGAAAATACCCCAGTCAACAGGAAATTGACGAAGAAAGAAAAAAGACTGGCAATGATATTGCTTGGTCTCGGGAGTACTTGTTACAAATCCTGCCACCCGAGGACAGGATTATCAAAAATGACTGGATAAGGTATTACGACACCCTTCCCTCAAATATTGCCGCCTGCTTCGCTGGCAATATCATCTCCATTGATCCGGCCATTTCTCAAAAACACACCGCCGACAATACCGCCATAATTGTTGGCGCCATATACAAATCCAAAGACTTTCACTGCCTTTACATAACCGACATTTATAACCAAAAAATTGGTTACCCCGAAACTAGGGATCTGATAAAGCATTTATCTGACACTGTTAATCCCAGCTATAAAACAAAAATCCTCGTCGAACAGGTGGCGTATCAGGCATCTCTAATTCAAGACCTTCAAAAAGCAGGTTATCCGGCAATTGGAATTAAACCTCACGGTAGCGATAAAAGAGCCAGACTAAATATTGCCAGCAGTTATGTAAAAAATGGAAACATATTCTTCCCCAGATCAATTTCTGCCGACCTAGTTGGTCAGCTAGTTAATTTTGGTGTCGAAAGGTATGATGATCTAGTCGATGCTTTTACCGTGATGGTTATCGAAGCCTTCGCTACCCCCAACAGCCAAATATCAAATCAAGGTCCAATAACCATGCACATAACAAGTCCTTCCGTCTATGACAATATGGTAGGGAAAGATTGGGCTGATGTCGAAGACGAACAAATTTTTAAAAAAATCCGTCGATCTAACGGTGGTTGGAATAGGATACTCGGCTAGGGCATGAACATATAGTGATACGGATCATTGTCGCCAAAATATTGCGACTTATTTAAAAGCGTGTCAGCCAGTTCCCAAGCTGTCATATTCTCTGAAATCCGATAACTAGCATTAATATCAACTGATCCGTTTTTCCCGACACTTAAAAAACCGGGATTTCCGGGAGTTTTATCCTCTGTCCGTTCCAAAGTATACATAAGTACTTTTTCACTTCTGACAAATCCATAATAATGAAGATTGCTAACAATCGCCTCTATCGTTGAACCATTTCCTGGCCGAAAACTTACCGCCTCTCTTTGTTTTTGTCTCTCCAAGTCTTCCTGGGTAAATCTTAAACTCTCAATAAAGTAATCCTCAACCTTTCTCTGTGATGGCCAGTCCTTTCCGGGAGCGGCAATCTCTTGATCTGAAACCTTATTAATCTTGCCATTAATTAAAATACCTGCGATTACCACAACCAATAAAGCCAGACCAATTGTTAACATCATCGAGGCCTTCTTATTAACCTTCATCATCAATATTATACTCTCAAGCCCTCCTGGACTTTCAAAAAAATTGCGATACCCTTCTGGTGTGACAGAGAAAAAACATGAAAAGATAGAGGAAAATAATCAAATAAGGTATTGCCTTTATGCTCGAAAATCATCTGAATCCGACGAGCGTCAAGCCATGTCAATCGAATCCCAGATCAATGAGATGAAAGAACTGGCAGAAAGGGAGAATCTGCTTATTAAAGAAATCAGACAGGAAAGCCACTCAGCTAAACTTTCAGCTCAAAGACCAGTATTTAACCAATTATTACTGGATATTCGTAGCGGTCAATTTGACGGCATACTAACATGGGCTCCTGACCGTCTCCTCAGCCGTAATGCTGGCGATTTGGGGACTTTAGTAGACCTTATGGATCAAGGCAAGCTCCAGACCATCAAAACATACTCTCAATCATTTTCCGACAATCCCAATGAAAAGTTCCTCCTCATGATTCTCTGCTCTCAGGCTAAGTTGGAAAACGACAACCGGGGTATCAACGTCAAAAGAGGCTTGAGAGCCAAGTGTGAAGCTGGTTGGCGACCTGGTGCCGCTCCGGTGGGCTATATCAACCGTCTTACCGAAAACCGCATCGCCTATGTTGATATTGATCCTCAAAGAGCACCCATTATCAAAGAAATATTTGAAAGAGTGGTTAATCAAGGTCATAGTGGTCGGACTATTAAATATTGGCTTGATAAAACCGGATTCAGAACTAGAGCAGGGAAGCGAATGTCAATTAGTGAAGTCTATCGGGTACTACGAAAACATTTTTACTATGGTGAATTTGAATTCCCAGAAGATAGCGGTCACTGGTACAAGGGTAAACATCCGCCATTAATAAGTAAAGAATTATTTGATCAAGCCCAAAAGATGCTAGCAGTACCACCCAGAGATTGGAGCAAAAAGGACTTCCCCTTTAAAATGCTACTTAAATGTGGTCAATGCGGTGCCAGTATTACCGCCGAAGAAAAGTTCAAGAAACTAATTAACGGAAAATTCAAACGACATGTTTATTACCACTGTACCCGATCCGTTGATTATGACTGTGACCAACCCTACATTACCGAAGATGATTTAGTCAGACAACTATTGGCAAGAATAAACGATATTGAATTTGACCAAAAAGCCATTGATGAAAAAATGAAGCAAGAAGTCGAGCGTTATCACCGGCTCCGCTCCGACGTTCTTCATCAGGAAATCTTTGAGCAACAACTTGAAGCCTTCGATTACCCAATAATTAAGGAAAAATCACCTGAAGACCGAATTCGAGACTATATAATTCATGTTCTCAAAACCGGATTCTCGGAAGAAAAGCAGGAAATATTGACGCTATTTAAGACTAGATTCATTCTAAAGGACAAACAGATATTTATGTCCGAAGAAAACACGAACTAAAATACCTATTTATGAATTAATTGGTATAAAATCAGCCAAGGGGTAAAACCGAAGCCATTCTCTTATTAAAACAATGCCGCTTTAAGACGCAAGTCCGAGGTCACGGTTATTTGTTTAATAGGAGAAAAGACAATGAAAAAAATCATTGCTCGTACTGGACACCCAGCTCCCGACTCCGGTCAATTCCGTGCAGTTGGAAGTAGAGTGGAGTATACCCTTGCAAAAGGTGATATTACTCCACCAAACCGACACAGTACGCGACAACAATTCGTCTTGGTCGACAGATCAAAGCACGGAAAGTAACAACTGGCAGGGGTTTTACCCCTGCATATCTTAATAATACATTAAATAACAGTTGCATCCCCCTAAGGACATGGGTCTGGAACCAAATCGAAGCTAAACAGGAACAAATAATAAATTGGTTAGGGGAGTAGCACCCCCAATATTACATGGAAAGATACAGTATTATTGCAAATTGGCGGAGGAGGTGGGATTCGAACCCACGAGTCCGTTACCGAACACACGCTTTCCAGGCGTGCGCCATGAACCACTAGGCGACTCCTCCCTGAAGGTCTTTATAGTATAGCATCAAAATGCTTGTTTTAGCCTTATCCTCTCGTATTCTTTTCCCGCTTTAATATCCCATCTAGTCGCTGTTTTGCCTTTCTCAAAAGTATTTTTTCCGAGTCATACTCCAAGTTGCTGCTTGCCTCCTCAAAACTCATCCACGATCTCTCCAGCACAATTTCTTTGTCAAAATATTTTAAGTTACTTTGGCCCAAGTATTCCATCAGGAAAAAAGTCACTTTTTTAATAATTTTTCTTTTCCGCAGCTTGTCCCAGATAATGTAGTTATTTGAACCGATTTTTGACAAAATCTGTGCCTTTACTTGTCCTTCTTCTTCCACCTCCCTTAACGCTGCCTGTTTCAGGAACTCGCCTTTTTGCAGATGTCCCTTTGGAAACTTATAAACCGGCTTGTCTCTTTTGCTGCTTTTTCCCGATATCGTTTTGATCACTAGCCATTGCCTTTTGCCTTCATCCACCCGGTAAACTATCCCTCCCGCCGATCTCTCGTCGTAGTACAAATTGTCTTGTATTTTTGTTCCTCTGCGCATTCGCGATTTTATCACTATCTTAGCTCATTTATATAATTCTTAATTTTTTTCTCCTGAATTTTGAGGTAGGAAGACATGTCTTTAATAAAATCACTTACAATTTTCTCCCGATAGGAGTCCGTCCTGATCGTCACCGTCTGGCGGAAGATATCCCAAATTTCTTTTACGTATCCCACCATCCAATCTTGTTGTTTTTCTGTTTTTATAAAATGGTATTTATCATTTGGAAACAGCAGGGGAACGACCACAACTCTTTTTTTTCTGTAAGCTTCATTGAGAAATACTTCCAGCCCATACTTTGTCTCCCTCATTTTTTTCAAATACCTTTTGACCTCTTTTTTTAAAAAACATCTCTGCCCGGAAAAATGCCATAAATTACTTATCCTGTCTTCATAACACATCAAGTTTCCTATCGTCATGTCCGCCATCTTGTCTTTTATAGGCTTTATTAATGAATAAATATGGTGTTCTTTAATATTAACTAAATCCGAATCCAACATTAAAATAACATCACCACTTGCGGCTTCAATTCCTTGTGCCACCGCATTTCCCTTGCCCTTATTTTCACTTAAATCAATAAATTTTATTTCATCAACGAACTGTTTTACTTTTTTCGCCGTTCCGTCCCTGGACCCGTCATTTACTACTACTATTTCATCAATATCTTCACTTTGTAAACAAACTCTTATAACTCCCGCAATCGTTTTTTCTTCATTGTATGCTGGAATAACACAACTTACCTTTAACTTTCCCGAATTTTTCATTACATATTTTAGCAATTTCTACTACAAAATTGGCTTTATTAAAGCCAATTACTCTAATACATCTCTCATTTCACCTAACGCTTCAATTACCGACCCGATCTTTACGTTCTCTTCAATCAGCCGTCTTCTGTCAACTGTTGTGTCAGAAGGTAAATAAATTCTTTCACTCGAAAAAATTCTTTTACCTACACCCAAAACAAACCCTATTTCCATACTTGCGCTTGTTCCGGTGTAACCGTCAACGGCAACTACATAGACAAAATCTGACCTGGCAATATCTCTCAAAAATTTATCCTCCACCGTCTTTATTGACATGCCCCTCTCCTGACTTAATGGTCGAAAAATTTGTTCTTTAGGCTTAAATAAAGTTTTTCTGGGAATGATCACCCGACCTCTTTCTGGTGCCAGCACTTTTACCCCATTATCTTCTAATTCCTCTCTGGTCAAATCAATTTCTCTTTTAAATCTAAAACTTCCAATAATAGTGCAGCTTAACACTCTTTCTTTATCCATAAAAAATTTTGTGTGCCCGAGAGGGGTTGAACCTCCAACCTTTCCCTTCGGAGGGGAATGCTCTATCCAATTGAGCTACGGGCACATTATGTTATTTTACCTCGACCTTATTACTCCGATGCCAATCGTATATTATAGTCAATCCTTTCTGCAAAATACCACCAGGTCCCAACCTACTTGGCTTAATGGCAATAAGTTCAAAATCGAATCCAAAGCTATCGATAACCCCAGCAACAATAAATTATCATCCAGAAACTTTCCTCCAAAAAAAGTTGTACTTCTGGGATTAGAGTAGACATTTAAACCTGCAGCTTTTGAAATATTTCTAAGTTCCTTTAAATTTAGCACATTAATATGTTGTTCTTGTTCTGAAAGCTTGTATTTTTCTTCCTTACTAATTAGCTGGTCTTGCCACTCTTTATTATTAATTCTTGCCACCAAACTTTTTGCCCAAATAAACGGGTACTTTAACCAATTATTGCTATTTGGTGTTGATATTAGTAGCACCCCTCCCTTGTTTAAGGGCTTAGCCATCTTCCTCAAAAATTTTTCTGGGTTCTCTAAATGTTCCAGTACTTCAGAGCTCAAAATTACATCGTATTTTCCCTCAATCTTTTCCTTTTCGATATCAAACAACTCAAATCTTGTCGACTCTGCTACATTTTTGTGTTTTGCCGCTCTATTGCTGTAATCAACAAAGGATTTTGACACGTCGATTCCTCTGAAGCTCACATATTTATCGTCTTTAAATTTTAATGCCAACCTTATCAGCACCGCTCCGTTTCCGCAGCCGGCGTCTAGTACTTTTATTTGTTTTTTCTTGTTTTTTATTAACCTTTGAATTTCCCTTGCGGCTTCTTTTTCTAGCAGCAGCTTTGTTCTTCTCCATGAATGTTCGATTGATGGTGACGGCAAATTTAATTGGTTAAACCAAATGTTGTACTCTCCGTAATCGTTGTATAACTTACTTGGACTCGACACTACATAGTCTACCACGGCACTTATTCCCTAAATTGTGGCTAATTCATTAGTGTTACCGTCAGTTTTCCGGCCTTTTCGTCAACCACTATTCCGGTTGGCTCGCCTTCTTCCCGGTCTAGTATCAACATGGCAATCTTGTCCAGAATTTCGCTTTGAATCAACCGCTTTAACGGTCTGGCCCCAAATACCGGATCATGACCTTTTCTGGCTAAATAATTTTTGGCTTTATCGCTGACTGTCATGACTATTCCTTGTTCTTTTAGTCTGTCGCTAACTTCGCCAAGTTGTACTTCCACTATGTTTGCCAGTTCCTTTTCCCCAAGTTTTTTAAATACAATAATCTGGTCGATTCTGTTTAGAAACTCAGGTTTAAAACTGGCCCTCACCAAACTGATCACTTCCGCTTCCATGGCCTCTTCCTTTTTACCCTCAAATGCTTGGATAATATCAGCCCCGATATTGGAAGTCATAATAATAACGGTGTTGGTAAAATCTACTGTCCGCCCCTTGCCGTCGGTCAGCCGACCTTCATCAAACACCTGTAAAAATACATTAAAAATCTGCGAATTGGCTTTTTCTATTTCGTCCAAAAGTATCACCGAATAAGGCTTTCTCCTGACCGCCTCAGTCAATTGCCCGCCTTCCTCAAAGCCCACATACCCCGGAGGCGCCCCGATTAATCTGGCTACCGTATGAGCTTCGCTGTATTCCGACATGTCAATTCTAATCAAAGCTTTCTCGTCACTAAACAGTTGCTCGGCAAGAGCTTTGGCTGTTTCCGTTTTTCCCACGCCCGTCGGTCCTAGGAATAAAAAGGTTGCCACTGGCCTTTCTGCCTCACTTATGTGGAGTCTTGACCTTCTCACTGCTGAAGCTACCGCTTTTATGGCCTCGCTCTGGCCTACCACTCTCTTTTCCATAATATTTTCTAAGTTCTTTAGCTTTTCGCTTTCAGCCCGCAGCATCTTTGTTGCCGGTATCCCTGTCCACCTGGACACTACTTTGGCGATATCGTCTTCATCAACTTCTTCCTTAATCAGCTTTTCCTCATCATCCAATTCTTTCCACCTATTCTCGGTCTCAGCTAGTTTTTTTTGTGTCTCTGGAATTTGTCCATATTTAATTTGGGCTGCTTTATCCAGCTCCAAATTTCTTTCTGCAGTTTCCAGATCATATCTTAGTTTGTCCAGTTCTTCTTTCTTTTCCTGTATCTCCGACAGCATATCCTTTTGCTGTTTCCACTTTAGCTGCAATGCCGCCGCTTTTTCTTTTTCACTGGATAATTCTTTTCTTACCTCTTGTAGTCTTTCTTTTGTAGATTTAGTTTTTTCCTTGGATAAGGCTTTTTCTTCAATTTCCAATTGTCGGATTTTTCTCTCCAAATTATCAATGACTGACGGTGCCGACTCCATGTCAATTCTTAGGCTCGAAGCCGCCTCATCTACTAAATCAATAGCTTTATCCGGCAAAAACCTATCTCGGATGTATCTGTTTGATAAATTTGCTGAAGCTACCAAAGCTGCGTCGGTAATTTTTATTCCATGATGTATCTCGTACTTTTCTTTTAGGCCTCGAAGTATCGACACTGTGTCTTCCACCGTAGGTTCATTTACCATTACCGGCTGGAACCTTCGTTCAAGTGCCGAATCTTTTTCTATATACTTGCGGTATTCCGAAAGCGTCGTTGCCCCGATTACTCTTAACACACCTCTGGCTAACCCTGGCTTAAGCATGTTGCTGGCATCTACGGCTCCTTCAGCTCCTCCGGCCCCGACTATCGTGTGTAATTCATCGATAAACAAGATCACTTGCCCTTCGCTTCGGGTTACTTCATCAATAACGCTCTTTAATCTCTCTTCAAATTCGCCTCTAAACTTGGCCCCAGCCAGTAGGGTAGAGATCTCCAGTGATAGTAGTTTTTTATTTTTTATTGATTCCGGCACGTCTCCACCTACGATTCTATTTGCTAATCCCTCCACTATTGCCGTCTTTCCCACCCCCGGATCACCCACCAAAACCGGATTATTCTTGGTTCTGCGGGTTAACACCTGCATCACCCTTCTGATTTCTTCCTCCCGGCCGATTACCGGATCCAGTTTACCGTTTTTAGCCAGAGCTGTTAAATCAGTCGTGTATTTTTGTAGTGCTTTATATGTTGCTTCTTTTGTTTCTGTGTCCACTGCTTTATCTCCTCTAATTTTACTAATTTCTTCTTTAACTTTTGTATCATTGACCCCATTTTTCTTCAGCAAATTTCTTAACTCATGACCGCCGCTTTCCACCAAACCCCAAAGCAACATTTCCTGTGATACGTAAGCGTCACCCTGTCTTTGGCTTTGGTTTATGGCCGATTGCAGCACCCTTTGGGCTGCTGAAGACATTTGCGGTTCGCCGATACTCACTTCCAGAGTTGGCATCATCCCCAGCCAACTATTGATATCTCTAAAAAAATCAGGAAAATCATCGACTTCCTGTCTTAATATCTCCCTGGATACCCCATCACTTTCCGACATTGCCTTTAAAAGGTGAACTTCCTCCACCAAAGGGTTTCTTCTGGTTCTGGCTTCACCAATTGCTCTTTGGATGGTTTCCAGTGTCAGTTGGGTAAACTGTGGTATCGGCATTCCATATTCTAAGATATTTAGCACTTAATTTCAATGACTGCTAAGAACAAGGCTAAAACACCAATTTTTACGTTTCGGCCTCAGTTAGCCTCATCAGTAAAGTAGCAACTTTAGACGTACAGGAAGGCAAACCTCTTATTCCACAATTGTGGGAGATTTGCCTTCCTTAAATTGGAGGTCCCGTATTGGAATCGAACCAATCATCGGAGTCCAGTCTTTAGGACACCGCGCTCAACCATGAGACGGGGGCTTGGGTCTACTTGTAGACCATCCTTCCTTGACCGTTTACGCACACACATTTTGTGCTCCATCCGGGCTCACTGTACTCGGACTGTCCGAAGGGAACACAGACTGTGCCAACGTACGCGCTTTCGCAAGTGCATTGGCATTGCGTTTGTGCTGTTCCTTGAGCGGTAAAGGGTTGCCCTTGTTGCTGCAACACCCCGCCTCTCGGAGTAGTCATGCTGCCACCGGACGCATCCTGAGTCTGGAAGATGCCACTCTTTGTGATATTAGCAACCACTCCCTTTCTTTCCAGGAACGGCTTGCCCACAAACAAGTAAACCAGGATTGAAGCTACGATCAATACTGCCCACGGAAATGGCTTTTTATACCCTTCTTCCATCTTTCCACCTAGCCTTTCAGTGTGTCGGCGATCAGGGTACTGACGTACTCCTGGGCCGCGGCCAATAGGGTCACGAAAATGATGATGGCCCGCAGTGCAAACCCACTTCCACTGAACCACGCCCAGGAAAACTGATCCGGTTGAATTCTCCCGACAAACCAAGAGCCTCCTACCAGATCAAGAACAGTGTCCAGCACCATAACCGTCCCGGCCAAAACCAGAACAAAAGGATTGACTCCTTTGATTGTCCTGTTCTTGATCCGATGGGCGATAGTGATTTGGACGGCGCTCGATGCAGCCGATAGACCAAATCCAAGCGAGGGAACCAAGGCCGGACTGAGCACGTTGGCGGTTTCAAAAAACCATACCAAGGTGAATCCTCCTGAAACCACGTCCCACAGTAGCAGGGTGAGGTAGCCGGCGATGAGGATTACTCCTCTAAGCAACTGCTCAACTCGGAGCAGAATGTCGCCAATAGCTTGCCTCGTCTCGTCCGCAATAATCGGTGCCATCTCGAAACCTCCTAATAGTGTGAATGTACCTTTCCGCGCTATTGCGAAAATTAGCTCATATTATAGCTTACTATCCTATAATAATCAATATAGATAATACATATTTATTACACCTCAAGTCAATTCTTCTTATTTCCCTCAAAAGCAGCCTTTTCGTCACACCATATTCCGCCTCTTTATTATTTTTCTAGGAACCAGTATCTTGTTTTAGTTTTTTTGGGGGAATTCCATCCTTGCTCGCATGAACATTAACTTTTGTATTAGTCCTGTTTACCTTCTCTACAATCCTTGCAAAGTGGTCATTATGTCAAGAAGCACTAAGGCTGAGAGGGAACTCAGTCCTACCATTACCGCTTTTATCCAGTGCTTACTTAATATAATCCTCATTAATTATTTGTAATCCGAAATAAACCCGAAAGTCAAGAGCCTATAGATTTTGTTGTTTTCTTGCCTTATATTCATATAAAGTGTCTGAAAGAGTTGCTCGTTTTATTCAAAGTTACGCCCAAGGGTTTCCTTCATCAGTCAACTTTCAAAGCCGACCCGGAGAGTATGTCCAAGCTACTTCTAGCCATCGTTTTAGTATGTCCCGCGCCTCTCTCATAGAAGATCTTTTAAATGGACAGCAGCGCCATGAAGTCATGGCCCAAGCACTTTTGGCTGAACAGATAGTCCACCTATCTTTAGAACCGCTATTAGAACCGACGGGGTTTTATTCCTGCCTGGCTCCTCAAACTTTGGAACTAAGCCAAGATGGCCAGAAGGGGATAGACCTCATTCTTTCCGGTCCTCACCGTCTTGCCTATCTTGGAATCGATATCAAACTTCGCCAAGGTCGCTCACCTTGGGATCGCGACGGTTATGGCTGGAACCAGAATTTATGTTTTCCCTATATTTATTTATCTTTGGGCAACTGTTTCTTTGACATGCGCGACAATTCCTCTGTTCCTCTTCGCCAGTGGCTCAAATCTTATGCTATTCCTCAAATTCCTCAAAGCGGAAAAATACCCGGGCTACATGAATTTCGAAACTATTTGGTCTGTCGTATTGAAAAAAGCCTCCAGTCTTACACTGATCGCCTTGTTGACCCTCCGCCAAACTTTCCTGATTACGGCATACCTCCAACTCCCGCCCAGACTGAAATACTTTTAGAAAAATTAGCCGTTATCCATTCTCTTTTTACCGAACTGAGACTCTCTATTTAGTCTTAAATCCGATCTTGTCCACTCTCTTGCTTTTTTTACTGGCTCGACTAATTTACCATCAATTGACCTCACTCAACACCAACATTACCGCTCGGTTTATCTTTTCCTAAATTTTATATGAGTCCACGTCTTGACTAACGCTCCCGCTCCCAAAGCTGTTGCTGCCGTCCAGTCCACATCTACTTGGTTCTTTATTGCTGCCGATATCATCCTATAAAGCAAAAATGAAATCAGTACCACCACCATCGCCCAGGCAGCATTCCGCTCGGCGACAGCTTCTTCAATTTTCTCCCTTTCATCCTTTCTGAGTCTAATCATAATATCTGTCACATCTACCAATAAAAATACCGTCCACACCGTTGTTATTAGTCTTCTAACTTCTTCGCTCCAAAAGGGTAGTGCTTGAATTATGACAAAGGGAAAGATAACTAAAGCCAGATACACCCAACCCTGCCAGGTATCCGGAGTGATTCCCCAGCCTCCAAACCGCCTAATTTTAAACCATTCAGGTTTGCCAATCATTTTATTTTTTCCTCTTCAAAAATAAATAATTCATCAATATTTGTATTTAAAACCTCCGCCACATCATGGGCCAACTTTAACGACGGGTTGTACTTTCCTTGTTCCAGGAACACTATCGTTTCCCGTCTCACCCCAACCCTTTTCGCCAAGTCTTCTTGTGTAAGTTCCTCTTTTGCCCGAAATTCTTTAATCCTATTTTTCATGTTAGAAAATTATAACATATAGTTAGAAATATACAACACGCAGTATTTGTTTAAAAAATGGGAAAAATTTTCTTAGCAAGCCTGCCAATCAGCGATCATAGTGAGTACTTAACAATTTCCTTTTCGTATTTGATATGCGATTTTGAATTAAATTCAGTAATGCCGCTTAGATCATCATGATATACCGATATAATTTCTTCAGGAAATTCGGACGAATCAAACAGAAACTGTTCCTTGAGACTTATCGGGTCCAAAGTATACAGTTTTTCAAATATTTCTGTGTCCGAACCATTCTGTTTGTATTTGGCTAAATACAACAACTCTCCGTCAAAAGCAATAAAACTTGGAGTATCAACATCTCCTGGACCTCGCGCCTCTTTAACAACTCGCTCTTTACCATCCTTAACCGCAAAAACTTTTTGGTCACCTGCAATCCAGCTTTTTTCAAAAACATCCATCAACAGCTCACCGTTTTGCAAATACCCGATTATTCCCATTTGCCTAATTGGTAAATCTTTTCCATCGAAAATTTTTACTAGCTTTTTGGTAACTTTATCATTAGCTCGTGTCAACTCATATACCTCAGAGTATTTATAAGTATTAAATTCACCGATCCGCTGGTTTACAAACAATTTGTCACTTATCTTGTCATACCAAAGATCACCAATCATATGGATATCCACTGGCAGTGACACTGGCCATAAGTCCTTTACTTCCGATTCTGTTTTTCCCACCTTCAAACGAACATAGCCCAAATCATCAAGCTCTAACAAATAAACTAAACCACCAATTGTCCAATATCTATAAATTCGATCCGGCAATTGTTGGGTTGGAACCGGTGAAGCAAACTTTTGTTCAGTTCTCTCTTCTATTACTGGCACCAAATAACTGGGCATGTCTCTCACTCTAGCCGTGCTTGAAATTAATAAACCAAATCCGACAGTTATCAATATTGATGTAATAATGGAAAACTTAAGCTGTTTATTTTTTAATGATTTATCAGACTTGTCATTCTTCGACAATCTTCTATACATCCAGTAAAAAGTTATATAGTAAGCAGTTGTCAAAGGAATCCCTACTGACGACCAAAACATTAGCAAAAAAAATAAAAACTCAAAATCTTCTGAAAAATTTGGTTCAAGATATACCAGCGAAAATAGGCAAATAGTCAATACCACCAAATAAGTCACAATAAATACAATTTTTTGCAGCTTATTTATCATCTTTATCCTCTACAAAAAATAATACTCCAACGACATCTTTTTTGTTAACTATTTGACTTTTGGTTGTTACTTTTTTATCTCTTTTATCTGAGAGTATAAAGTATTCTGACTCTCCCAACTCAATCTTTTCTTCAAATCCGTCCTTGTCTGCTAGTAGTTTTCCAACGGTGTAGTTTTCAACTAAGGAAAATTTTCTATCGTTTTTTTGGAAATATATTTTTTCGCCTTCAAACCAGATATTTTCATTAGGTAGCCCAATAACCCTGCCTACTCTAGAAAAGGTATCACCATCATTAAAGCAGGTGCCAAAAATGCAATTAGAGTTATACATAACCACATCGCCCCGACTAATATAGTTTTTTCCGGGCCTCCAGACCAGTGCTTTTTGCTTGTCTTTAATAGCGGGGGACATGGCATCGCCCTTAACTTCACACAAACCAAAAAGCAAAAAAAATACGCACACAATCGCACTAAAAGCCAATAAGATTAGTAATAGTTTTTTCACTAAATAAATTCTACAGTATTTATAATATTTCCTGCTTGATAAGCGGAGAGAGAGGGAGTCGAACCCCCAAGCCCTTGCGGGCGGCGACTTTCGAGGTCGCTGCCTTACCATTCGGCGCATCTCTCCAATTCGGTACGCTCGAGAGGGATCGAACCTCCAACCGCTGGTTCCGCAAACCAGTGCTCTATCCAATTGAGCTACGAGCGCGCGACAGTGAATTATACCCTAAATTAGCTTACATTTCTCGATTTTCCAATGGCAATCTCTCTCCAAACCACTTGTTGGCTTTATCCACGAAATTAGGTGAACTTTCAATTAAGGGAATTTTCTTAACAACAATCTTTTTTATTTTCTCCTTGTCGCCAGCGTCAATAACTAGCGAAATTTGTGGCGGAAATTTTAAATTTGTTTCCAAAAGCATTACCTCTGTTCCCAGACTTGTCCTAAACCAAAACCTTACCAACTGATCCCAGGTGTACAATAAATCCCCAAAATATACTCCCCGGTTTGTTATTTTATTTCTAACCTTTTCCGGAGGTACTGTTGATAGTACATAGTAGAGAAACAAAACCGAACCCAAAGCCATTACCAAAAAGAACTCTTTTAGTAATAAAAATATTACTGAAACAATCACTAAAATTGCTATCGCTGTTATCCAAAAATCCTTGTCTCTTGTCTTGTACTCTCTCTCATAAGCTTCCCACTCGTGGAGCACTACTTCCTCATTTAAATCCTCAAGCACTTTATCGGTTTTATCAGGAACTCCTTTCACTTTGTCTGCCATTAATAACAATATAAATCATTTAGCCAAAATTTGGTATACTTAAACGCAACTTTAGGAAGGTTGCGGCGAATGGTAAGCCACAGGTTTGCTAAACCTGCGTCCAATCAAATGGGCATGTGGGTTCGACTCCCACACCTTCCGCTGATTATGCCTCTAGTCACAGTCCTAGCCGCATTTTTTTTAACAAATTTCCTAGTTCTTTATCTTGCTCCACGCTTTATTGATTTTATCGGCTTTTTCCCTTACCGTAATTATCTTATGGACTTTGGGCTGCCCGGTTTCATTAGCTCTCTTGCGAATTTTGATGGCATTCACTACTTGCTAATCTCCCAGCGTTCATACGCTCAATACGAACAATCCTTTTTTCCTCTGTACCCCTTAATCATCAGATTTCTATCAAGAGCTTTAAATTCAAATCCCCTTGTAACTGCCATAATTTTTTCCAATTTGGCTCTTATTCTCTCTGTCTACTTAACCTACCGCCTCCTCAAGCTAATAAAAATCCAAAACGCTTTCTTGTCAATTATCTTCCTGCTTCTTTTCCCTACCTCTTTTTATTTTTCCGCCGTTTATACTGAAAGCCTTTTCCTTCTCTTGTTCATTTCCTCACTCTTATTCTTTTATTCCAAAAAACCCCTTCTAGCCGCCTCTTTTGCCCTACTGTCCTCGCTAACCCGCGTTAATGGTGTCTTTCTGGCAATTCCTTTCCTTCTCGACTATTTATTCTCACAAAAAAAATCTTTAAAACAGTTAGTCCTAATCCTAAGCCCATTTATTGGTCTATCCCTCTATTGCCTTTATCTTTATCATTCTACCGGCGACCCTATTAATTTTGTTAACTCAATTCCGGTCTATGGCCGCCAGACTACCCCCACAATTTTCCCCCAAGTCATTTACCGCTATATTAAAATACTCCTTTTTGCTGCCCGTAATTTTCAATACTGGATTGCCCTTTTTGAACTCATCACTTTTATTTCTTTTGCCGCAGTCCTTACCCTTCAGCTCTACCGACTTTTGTCTCCGGGTATTAATAAACTCAAAAACAAGTTACCGTTATTAAGTCTTAATCTAATTTCAATTGCTACCCTAATTCTCCCCACCCTTACCGGTACTTTTTCTTCTCTTCCGCGCTACGTCCTTATGTCTCTCTCCTTTTTCATCTTTCTTTCAGAAATTAATAGTCGTTATCTGAAAATCGCTTTGTTTATTATCTTTTTTGTATTTCATGTATTGGGCTTAGCCTTTTTCGCTCAGGGCTATTTTATTTCCTAACTGTTACAATCTTTTATATGTCTACCATCTATCTTTTCCGCCACGGCCAGTCTGAATTTAACTTAAGCAAAACCTTTACTGGCTGGCTTGATGCCAAACTGACCCCTCTTGGAGTTGAACAGGCCAAAGTTCTGGGTGAAATGCTCAAAGACAAAAGAATTGATCAGGCCATCCAAACCCGGTTATCCCGGTCCAAGGATACATTGAAATACGTTTTAATTCATCATCCCGAGTGCGAAGAAATCATCACCGATGATCGCATGATCGAGCGCTCTTATGGTGATCTTGCCGGTCACACTCATCAGGAAATAATCGATGGCTTGGGCCAGGAGCAGTTTGATAAGTGGCATCGTGGCTGGGAGGACCGGCCGCCGGCAGGGGAGAGTTTCTCCGACGTTGAAGCGCGTGTTATGGAATTTATTAGTGATCTTAAGTCAAAGTATGGCAACAAAGATCTCGGTATCGCTGTTTCGGCGCATGGTAATTCCATTCGTCTTTTTCGAAAAATTATGGAAAACGCTTCAGTCGAGGACACTTGTTCCTGGACTATACCTTATGATCAGTATTTTCAATACACCATCTAATTTATTAATAGTTTATAATGACTTTTTTCCCTTAGCTTTGCCGATAAAGAACTTTTCCTAGTCTATACTTTCAAACTTAATATTCGGGTATTGTTCGCTCAACATTTCCACAGTTCTTTTTCTTACCATTGGTAGTGCATCAGCTTTGGGTACCCCGTAATGGCTAGAAGTATCGCTTAAATTACATCTGCCGTTAAAACGCATAATAAATCCCATATCCACGTTTTCAGCTTCATTTTCTAATCGTTCTCTCACTTGGCTTTCACTTATTTCACTTCCCCAAATATCCCGTATTAATTCCTTGTGAAGCACACCAATGTCTTCGGCCACTCGTATTTCGTCTCCAAATCTTACAAAACGAAAGCAAATTCCTTCCATCTCACACAAACCAGACATGTCCTATATTTTACTACAGAGTTTTTAAAATTTCTTCTTCTATCCTCATCAGTCTGTTATATTTACAAACTCTCTCACCCCTTGTCGGTCCGACTTTAATATACTCACTTCCTACTGCTACGGCTAAATCCACCATAAATGTATCATTTGTTTCTCCTCCACCTCGGTGTGAAGGAACTGTCATTAATCCATGTTCTCGTGCCAGCAGACACGCATCCATTGTTTCGCTCAAACTCCCCGCCTGGTTTAATTTAATCAATATCGCATTGGCCGCTTTCATTTCAATTGCCCTCTGCCACAATTTGGCATTAGTTACCGTCAGGTCGTCGGCAATAATTAATGCCTTCCTTCCGAAATTAGCAACTAACTTAGGCCAATTATCCCAGTCAAACTCCGACAGCATATCCTCCAGTGTCACGATCGGATACTTTTCCACCCAGTTTCTGTAATATCCAATCAATTCATCGGCGCTTAAACTTTTTCCTTCCAATTTTAAATCATACTTGTTTGTTTTATGGTCATAAAACTCTGATGCCGCTGCGTCGATGGCAATCCCCGCATCTTCTCCCGGATTGTAACAGGCATTTTTTATAGCTTCCAAAAGATAATCTAGTGGCTTTTGATTTGAGACTATTCCGCTTGGTGCAAACGCACCTTCATTTCCCACATTTGTCGACAATCCTTCTCTTTTTAAAATCTTTTTTAATGCTTCATAAATTTCCATTTCCATTCTTACGTTTTCCGCCGCATTCTTGTTACCCAGTGCCCCGACCATAAATTCCTGTAAGTCAGTGGTCTCATCGGCATGCTTGCCACCCTCAATCATTACAATCATAGGTCTGGGTAGTTTCCAGCCGCTCTCTTTGATTCCGTAAACTTGCCTTAGATATTTATAAACTGGCAAAGCTGCTTCTTGGGCTGCTGCTCTGGCCACGGCCAGTGATACTCCCAAAATTGCATTCCCTCCCAATCTTGATTTATCTTCTGTTCCATCGATCTCATTCATTTTTAGGTCAATTACCCTCTGTTCTGCTGCTTCCATCCCTACCAATGCGTCATTTATCTTTGTTTTGATGTTTTCTACTGCCGTCAGCATTCCTTTACCGTTGTACCTGTCCTTATCGTCGTCCACCAACACCGTCGCCTCTTTTGTGCCGGCTGACGCGCCATACGACACTGATGCTTCGCCTACCAATCCGGATTCCAGCTCTACTGTCGCTTCCAGGGAGGGTGCTCCTCCTGATGCTAATATTTCCCTGGCTGTGATTGATTTGATTTTTGACATAGTCTATTATAGCCAAATCCTAACTTTAATGGAGTAGAACTTAAACCAATATTTATATTTTTACTGAATGAATTAGTTAATTAAGTTACTAATACTATATAATTTATTTACATGAGTGAGCGCTTGTCTTGCACTTCGGAAGATAATAAAAACTTACCCCTGACCCTCGGACAAATTTCTCAACGACCTCTAACCGCAGAGGACGCAATTAACTGCGATGCCTTAGTTGTCGTCCCTCCGGATTGCTCTCGCCAACACTTAGCTACATCTCTCCCGTTTCGTCTTGAACGCGGTATATACACCTCCTTGGGAAAAATGGCTGGCGGGGATCTGCATTGGATGGAGAAAGAGGGACTTCGGGAAAAATTTCTCCTTCCATTCTTGGAATCGGTCAAAAAGGCCATTGACAATGTTGGCCTCAACGACATAGAGACACGGTTTCAATACGATTTTGGGAAAGGTTCTCAAGTTTGTCTTGTTTATATTGACACCAGTTTCGGAACGGCTTTTCATATACTTCTTGAACGCGACCATTAGTTAGCTTTAGGTCAGTGGGAACACTCCCAATCCTCTTTTAGCAAATTTCTTTACTTGAAAATCCTTGAATTGTCCGATTTTGTCGCCTAAACTCAAATTATTTATTGCCATCAAGTTACACTGAGACGAATCACCCACCGCCTCATCTATTGTTTTTTGCTTTCGTCGGTAATAAATCTGAATGTATTCATCAATAAAAAAAATTTGTCCTCCATAAATATCTTCCAATAGTTTCATCATTTTACGCTTGTCAAAACCCGCAGTCTCATAAGCTTTCGGCCAATACTCAAAAAATAAAGTTGGACGGTCTCTTCTCAATGTCTTTTTTCCACCCCCAAATACCGCCGGCTCATAGCCTTGCGTGTCCGCCTTAATCAAATCTACCCTTTTTATCCTCTGTTCTTTTATTACATCATCCAAAGTTCTTACCTCCACCCTCACCCTTTCCCTGTCATCTCCGCTGTCATAAAGCTGATGGTCTCCGTAATTACTTTTTGATATATAAAGGTCTGACTCTTTATTTTTATCTCCCAATCCTGCGTTTATTAACAATACATTCTTAAATCCATTCACGCTCACATTTTTTCTTAAAATTTCAAAGTTTACTGGGTCCGGTTCAAAAGCCAACACCCGGCCTTTTTCTCCTGTCCTGCTGGCCATAATCAAAGTGTCATAGCCGATATTGGCGCCGATATCCATCACCGTATCTCCCTTTTTAATATTTCTGGACAGTAAACGGGTAAAGTACTCCTCGTAATTTCCCCGGGCCACATTTTGCCCCACAAAAATGTCATCCGCCCTGTAATAAATTTCAAATCCATTGATTTTTGTTTTAACCAGCTTTTTCATATATCTCTTGTATTTATTTTAACCCTTACCCCCTTGACCTCCTACATACTCTTGCTTAAAATATTAGCACTCATCTAATATGAGTGATAAAATAAACTAACTACTGCCATTAATTATTAATTATTTTTACCAAACATGCCAGAAACCAAATCCAAGATTCAACCCGCCCCCGGTTATATTTTAGTCAAGCCCCAGAAACGGGACAAGACCACTGAAAGTGGTATCGTTCTTCCCGATACTGCCGAAGATAAGCCTCAACAAGGCCAAGTCTTGGCTGTCGGCGACGAATTTGTTAATGATTACGGCACACCCAAAACCTCTCCTGTCAAAGCTGGCGACACTATCATCTATCGCGAATGGGGTGGTAAGGAATACCGTGAAGGCCAAGAAGAACTCCTCATTCTCAAGTTCGAGGATGTCATGGCCACCATTAAGTAAATTAATTATTAATTAAAAGTAAACTACTATGGCAAAACAACTAAAATTCGGAACAGAAGCTAGACAATCTCTTTTAGACGGCATTAACATTCTCTCCAAAGCCGTTATTACTACACTTGGCCCCAAGGGTCGCAATGTCGCTATCGACAAAAAATGGGGCGCCCCCACTGTTATTCACGATGGCGTCTCTGTGGCCAAAGAAGTCGAACTGGAAAACCCATACGAGAACATGGGTGCTCAGCTTCTAAAAGAAGCTGCCAGCAAAACCAATGATGTAGCCGGAGATGGTACTACTACCGCCACTCTCTTAGCTCAAGCCATCGCCAATAAAGGCATGGAAAATGTCACAGCCGGATCCAATCCCATGATTATCAGAAAAGGTCTTGAGAAAGGGCTTACACATATTCTTAGTAAACTTGATTCGGTTAAAACTGATATAAAAATTACCGACAAAGAATCCATTGAGCAGGTAGCTACCATATCTGCTGGTGATGCTGAAATAGGTCAAAAAATAGCCGATGCTATCGTCAAAGTCGGCCGTGATGGTCTTTTGACTGCCGAGGAAGGTAAAGGTTTGGAGATTGAAACCAAAGAAACTTCCGGTATGGAATTTGACCAGGGCTTTCTGTCTCCTTACTTCGCTACCAACACCGAAACCATGGAGGCAACCATCGACAGTCCCTACATCGTTATCACCGACAAGAAAATTAGTTCCATCCAGGAGATCCTTCCTTTTCTTGAAAAGTTGGTTAAGTTGACCAAGAATTTCGTCATTATTGCTGATGAAATTGACGGTGAAGCTCTAGCCACGCTGGTAGTCAACAAGTTACGCGGAACCTTTAATGTTTTAGCTGTCAAAGCCCCCGGTTTTGGTGATAGAAGAAAAGCCATGCTAGAGGATATTGCTGTCCTTACCGGTGGTCGCGTCATATCCGAAGACATTGGTGCCAAATTCGACAATATCGAACCCATGGAGTTCTGTGGCCAGGCTGATTCCGTTACTGCTGACAAGGACAAAACCAGAATACTTGGTGGTTCCGGCTCTCATGCTGACGTCCAGGCTCGTGTCAGCCAGCTTCGCACCCAGATGGACAAAGCAACTTCCGACTACGACAAAGAGAAGCTTCAGGAAAGAATTGCTAAATTAGCCGGAGGGGCTATTGTTCTTGAAGTTGGCGGTGCTACTGAAGTCGAGATGAAAGAAAGGCTTGAAAGGGTTAAAGACGCTATAGAAGCTACCCGTGCTGCGGTAGAAGAGGGGATTTTACCTGGTGGCGGAGTTTCCCTGCTCAAAGCTTCCCTGTCTCTTGACGAAGTAAAAGTCGCCTCAGACGAAGAGAAAGTTGGCATTAATATCCTTAAATACGCTCTTGAGCAACCTGTTAGGATGTTGGCTGAAAACTCAGGCGAAGACGGTGGTTATGTTCTTAATAAAATCCGTGAAGCCGTCATCAAGGATCCCAAGTCAGATTATGGTTACAACGCTGCTACCGGTGAATTTGGCTCCATGACTGAGTTTGGTGTTCTCGATCCCGCTCAGGTTACCAAGGCCGCCCTTACCAATGCTGTTTCTGTCGGCACCATGATTTTGACTACTGATGCTCTTATTGCCGAGGCTCCCGAAAAGGAAAAATCCGCTCCGGCAATGCCGGGTGGTGGCATGGAAGGCATGATGTAAGTCTCTTTGATATTTATACCTAAGCCCCGCTTTTGCGGGGCTTTTGTTATTATCAGTTAGTGCTCAAAAAACTACTCATCCTTGATTTAATCCTGCTTTTTCTTCACATCCTTTCCCGTTTCTATTTCCAACCGCTTGTCGCTGTTCTTCCTCATCATAACCTGGTTGCAGATACCCGGCAAAAGTTTTTAACCCAAATAAAATCGCAGCGCCCCATAACAAAATCTATTGTAATTATTGGCCCGGATCATTTTTCTCCTTATCAATCAAAGATGGTTTACGGCAACCAACCTTGGAATCTCTCCAGTGGCACCTTAAAATTTGCAGACTACCTCGAGACTCACCTTAATTCTCTTCTAGACCTCGACAATCTCTTGGTCAAAAACGACCACTCCATCCATAACCTGACTACCGACATTAAGCGTCTCTGGCCGAATGCCTCCATTTTTCCGATTCTAATCGGTCAGGATGTAGAACTGGAAAACCTTGAACCTCTGATTAGTAAGCTCCAATCCGTATGCGGCTTTGACTGTCTTCTTCTTGCTTCTGTTGATTTTTCTCACTATCTTCCCGCCGCCCTTGCCCATGTTCACGATCAGAAGAGCTTGCGCGTCCTTAATAATTTAGAATTAGACCAGATAGGGGATTTGGAAGTAGATAGTCCTCAATCACTTTATTTACTAACAAAAATTGCCCTCCACAAGCAAGCACAAAAATTTGAACTTTTCTCTCATACCAATTCAGGTTTTATTTTTCATAATCCGGATCACGAAACCACCACTCATGTTATGGCCTTCTATCAGCGCTCCTTGTTTCCACCCTACAAAAATGATATCCAAACATTCACTTATCTTCCTTATCAGATAGATCAATCTCCAAATAGTACCAGCCTGGGAGATCGTTTTTTTTATGGAACGGACAAGTTTCAAGCCAGAGCCGGCCTGCCTCCAAATATGGTTTTGTCAGGGTTTTATGATTCTCAAAATGTCACTCTCTATCTCCTGCCGACAAGCATCCAACAAGGCCGCACCTATTTTGTTAAAGGAGAGGAAAAGCAAAACCAAGTTTTCTCATACCTTAGCACTATACCTGACTTATCAACTTACCAAATTGATGAAATTTGGTCTAGAATTACTTATGACAGAAATACAAACTCCCCCTCCCGCCCCTCCCTCTTTCCCTAAAAAAAACAAGCCCAGTCCGGCTTTTATATTTTCACTCTTTGCTATATTTTTTGCAGGCATGCTTTACGCAGCTTATTTCTACGGCCTTTCCCGCAATCCACCCCTATCACAAACCCCAATCCAACCCGTTGCCACCCAACCAACTGATGTACCGGTTACAACAAGTCAGGCTGGTGAGTTCGGAGATATTACCTGGCTTCCGGTCCCTCAAAAAATTGCCAATCCCGATGTTCTAAAAGCCCCTGATGCCTCAGACTTTGGATATAGTTTTGATCCTGAAAGCGGTTCTTATTTGGTTGGAGAATTTTCCACAGGAGCCAAGCTTATTAATAGCAATGTTCTAGGGGAAGGCCCCGGGAGCCATTATACTTTTAGAATAATAAAGGACTCGGATAATCAGTATTACTTTATTGAGTCTTTAATCACGGACAAATACGTTAAAACAGCGTTAAATGATATCTTTGATAAGACCAAGATTAAATTTATATCCTACGACACTCTCGGTCTTTTACCCCACGACCACATAACTACCCAAAACGCTATTCCTCTCAAGGCTTCCTACTATTCCTCCCAGTTATTCTCCAAATTAGAAAAACCTGTAGTTTTTGATAAATCTACTCAGGGAGATTTTTACGCAGTTTATATCCCTTTCCCAATAGAAGGTGGTGGTAGCAACAGCATTCTATCTCGCTACCTTTATCTCAAGCTTCCTGACTCAACAGCTCTTACTTATTCCCTTCAGTTTCCTTTCCTTTTTGATGACAACATTCCTTACGTTACTTTTTCTGATGGTACACAAAATAAGTCCCCATATCAGCCTGGGATTCCTTCTGGCTGTGGCCTCAGCTCTTCCAATACTGTCATTAAGTCCGGATCATCTCTCCTAAATGGCAAACAAGAAATTGGTTTCCTTACTAGCAACCCGTCTGAAAAAATTTATCAGATTAAGGATTTCCCAAATGAACTAATTACTAGCTTGTATAACTCATATAAAATGGGTCGTGATTATCCTTCGGCGCCTCCAATCTTGTCCTTGGAAGAATTTGCCGCCAAAGACAACCACTTTCTTTATCAGGACAAAAAAGGTGATTGGGTCATTTTCATTAATTCTGAGTATGCTCCCATGGTGGAATGTGGCAAACCCGTCATTTATCTTTACCCCAAACAAGACACTGAAATTTCCCTTAGGGTCGCTGCCGATATTACCCAAAGTGATCCTGCTTACCCCCAAGACGGTTGGCGGGTGCTAGCCAAGCCTTCAGGAGAAATTATCTACAACGGTAAGTTCTACCCCTATCTTTTTTGGGAAGGTTTAGGAAAAGGGGAATATCCAAATTACTCCCGTAGGGGCACTTTGGTTACTCAGGATAAACTCCTTTCTACCCTAAAAGCTCAAATGAGCCAACTAGGCCTCAACGCCAAAGAAGCGGCTGACTTTCTGGATTTCTGGCAGCCCAAACTCCCTACCAGCCCTTTTGTCCGATTAACTTGGTTAACCACTCAGGACATGAATCGCTTGGCCCCTCTTAGTATTTCGCCTCGGCCTGATACTATCATTCGTATATTTTTGGAATTTGAAGGTTATGATGCGCCAGTCAAGCTGGAACCACAACAGTTAACCGCACCATCCCGTCAAGGTTTCACCCTGGTTGAATGGGGTGGTTTACTAATAAAATCCAACTGATTTCCGGAGACGCATTTGTTCCTAATAAGCCTCTAATTTGTTAAAATAGACTGTTTTCAAATTGACCCGGTAGTCAAGCGGTTAGACAGCGGTCTGCAAAACCGTATAGATGGGTTCGACTCCCATCCGGGTCTCAAAAACCTCTTATTTCCACCTCCAAGAGCTTTTCATTCTCATCAAACAAAAAACTGGCATTCATTCGATTCCCGTCAAGCACTGTCGGCAGCCAGTATTTATCATCCTCCCACATTTCCTCGTATGGTACTTTGTCAAAATCAATCCATTTTGGGGCCATCTCTTCAGTTTCCCTAGGGATTCCTCTCCATGAATTCACCCGATAAACTACTACCTGCTGGTTCCACTCTGGTCTGTTTTGAAAATAAAAATTTATTCGACCTGCTTCTGTTTTTTCAATCACCTCCACTCCGATTTCCTCCAAAATCTCCCGGTCTGCCGCCACCTCGATTTTTTCCCCCTCATTTGGCTTGCCCCCCACACCGTTCCATTTACCCTGCCCAAATCCTCTCTTTTTCATGGCAAGCAGTACTCTTTCACCCTCAATCAGCAATCCCAAGCTGGCCTGTCTTAATTCGGGAAATTGTAATTTTTGTTCCTTGAGTCCCATTACTTATTCTATCCCACTTTGTCTTCGGCCTCACCTGTTCTTATCTTCATCACCTCAGGCTTTGCTGCCTTTTGGCTGTCAAACCCACAATCCGGACAAATAATTCTTGGTGGAAAATGAACTATTTTACATTTAGGACAGTTACTCCCTTCAAGCCTTAGTCTTTGCCCTCTTGTTCTCCAATTCTCAGCAATTGATGTCATTTGTTTTTAATTACCCTCCAAAACCAATACCCCAAATACCCCCATACTACACTCTGCAAAATAAGCATAAACAGAAACACCCACCCCACTGAAGTTAATACTCCACCGTAATGGTACATATCCCAAATTACGCGGCCCAAGGTGTAGGTTACAGCAGGCGAAATCGCTAAAACTCCCAGTAAAAACAATTGAGATTTATCTTTTTGTTCTAGCAGGTTTCTTATCGTCAAATACGGCTGGTAGGAGATTAGATACAAGTTACAAACAAATCTCCAGCTTTGTCTTATAGCAATTAGAAAACTTAATGTAATTATTTTACTTACCCTTCTTATCATAGTTCCAGGCTAGCCTGAAACTTTTTTTGGCGCGTATCAGCTTTGATTCTACTGCTTTTCCGCTTACCTTTAGTACTTTGGCAATCTCTTTGACTTTCAGGCCGTCTATATACTTTAGTCGCAATATTTTCTTATATCCTTCGTTTATTTCACCCAAAGTCGCTTCGATTTCATCAACCAGTTCGTTTTTTAGGCAATCTCTTTCCGGTGATAAGGCCGCATCGGCAACTTCTTCAAAAACCGGACTGCTGGAAAACAGGATAGTCTTTATTTTTTTCTTCCTATAGTAATCAACAATTTTATGTTTTGCGATTCCGCATAACCAGCTGAATTCTGAACCGTTACCCTGGTATGTTACAAGTGACTTCATTCCCGAGTACAAAATATCATTGACCAGTTCTTCTGCCACCCCCTCATCATCAACTCTTTTTAAAACGAAGCTTTTTATACTTTTATAATACTTTTTATAAAACTTTTTCACGGCTCCTTAATTTACCACAATCTTCTTGCTTGATACCAAAAGTGTTTACTAACAATAACTTCCTATTTATACTTAATTATGTTCTTTTCTGCCCAAAAGCAAAATTTTTCTACTCTTTCATCTGATTTACGCCTAAATCTCCTTGATATGATATACCAAAACGGTGGTCACATTGGCGGCTCGCTTTCTTCCCTTGATCTTATGATTGCCGTCTATTATTCTTCGCTTTTCAGTTTCCCATCCGATCACTTTACTCTTTCCGCCGGTCATCTGGCTCCTGCCCTTTACGCTGTTCTTGCCAGCAAAGGGTTTTTCCCCAAAAGCCATCTTCAAACCTATTCCCAGTTTAAGTCCCGGCTCCAGGGCCATATTTCTACTAATACTCCGGGTGTTGAATACTCCTCCGGATCGCTTGGACAAGGCTTGTCTTTTGCTGCTGGTTTAGCCCTGGGTGACAAAAAACACTTTTCCATTTGTCTGACATCTGATGGCGAACACCAGGAGGGTCAAATTTGGGAAGCCGCCATGTTTGCCCGCAAATATCATCTTGGCAACCTTATCAACATTGTTGACGCCAACGGTTATCAGATTGATGGAGCTACCGACGATATTATGCCGCTTGGCAATCTGGCCCAAAAATATATTAGTTTTGGTTGGTCCGTCACTCATGTCAGTGGTCACAACATAAAACAAGTCCAGAAGGCTTTTGAAAATTCGCTTGGCTCCCGCTACCCTCATTGTATTATTGCCCAGACCACTTTTGGTAAAGGCATTTCTTTCATGGAGGGGAATTATCAATATCACGACATCAAACATTTACCGGACAAACTGTACCAACAGGCTCAAAATGAACTCAAAAAATAAAACTCCACTATCCATCCGCCAAGCTTTCGGTCAAACAATATATAAATTAGCCAGGACTAATAAGAATCTCTACGTGGTTAATGCTGATCTAAAATCTTCCCTCTACCTAAACAAGTTTGCTTCCCGCTACCCCAAACGATTTATTGAGTGTGGAGTTGCTGAAGCCAATGCTGCCGGAGTTGCTGCCGGCCTGGCCAAATCCGGTAAAGTCGTCTTCCTGACCTCTTTTTCTTGCTTTTCTCCGGCCATAAACTGGGCTATTATCAAGCAATCTATTTGCTACAACAATGCCAATGTCAAAATTGTTGGTTCTCATTCAGGTCTTCTTTCCGGTGATCTTGGTGCCACCCATCAAATGCTAGAAGATGTTGCTCTTATGGGCTCTCTTCCCAACATGGAAGTCTTCGCCCCAGCCGATGCTTTGGAAACTGAAAAAATTGTCCGCTGTCTTCTGCGTAGCAAAAAACCCGCCTATCTTCGCCTGGTCCGCCCGGTTACTCCCAACATTACCTCTCTCAAAAATTCTTTTGTCATTGGCAAGTCTTATCCCGTCAAAACCGGTCGGGATATCACCGTTCTCTCCTATGGTCCGATTCTGGCTCAAGTTCTGGAATTCCAAAAAGACACCGATATTTCCCTTGAAATCATTAACTGTTCCTCCCTTAAACCGCTCGATGAAGTTATTATTAAGAAAAGTGTAAAAAAAACCGGTCGCCTTCTCGTCCTCGAAGACCATCAGCAAAATGGGGGACTGGGACAAGCTGTTGCTTCTCTCCTTTTATCATCTCAACTTTCGCCCCGATTTATTCATTTAGCTGTTAAAGGTCAGTTTGGTCAATCCGGCAAAGATCTCCCTGAACTTTATAATTTTTATGGCATTGGCCCGGAATCTCTAAAAGCCAGCATCGCCAAATTAATAAAAAGATGAAACCACTCCGTCAAGTCTTACAGGACTATAAAAAACAGGGCAAAGCCCTCCCCGCCTTCAACATTGATTCTTTCGAGATTTATCAGGCAGTCGAGCTTGCAGTTGACCAAACCAATCTGCCTGCTATTGTCCAACTGTCCCCCAGTGAAGACAAGTTTATTGAAGCCGAACGTCTCTTGATGCTGGTTAAAAAAGCTCAAATCGATGGTTTGCCGATTTACCTTAATATGGACCATGGGAAAATTCCTCCGGAACTCAGCTATCTCCTCTCGCTTGGTTTTGATATGGCTCACTTTGATGGTTCTTCCCTTTCCCTTGAAGAAAATACCTTTGCAGCCAAAAATTTGGTTGCTGCCATCCGCTCTGCTTCTCCCGAAAAACTTATCGAAGTTGAATTCAATAAAATTGAATTAGTCGACTCCCACTTGTCGACGGATAGCTTTACCGATCCTGTTCAGGCCAAGGAATTTATGATTACCACTGGAGCTGACCTCCTGGCTGTGTCCATTGGTAATCTTCACGGAGTTAGTGCCAAGACTCCCGAAAAACTCGACTTGGGACTCCTTGACTCCATCTCCCAGTCCCTGCCGGATAATTTTCTCACCCTTCATGGTGGTTCAGGTATCGATAACCAAGAGATTCAGAAAGCTATTAAACTTGGCATAACCAAAATTAATATCAATACTGAACTCCGCCTGGAATTTAGGAAATCCCTTCAAAAACAGCTTGATGGCAACCAGTCCGAAAAAATTTACGAATACCTTGCTCCTGTGATCGCCGATATCAAAACATTAATAGTTACCAGGCTTAATCAATTTGCCCAAAACATTTGACATCATTACTATCGGTGCCGCTACTGTAGATATATTTGCCAAATCGCTTCAGTATCGGGTTGCTGATGGTTTGATCTCCTTGCCATCTTCTTCCAAAAACGAAATTTCCCACAGCCTCATTTCTTCTGGTGGGGGAGCTACCAACGCCTCAGTTTCCTTCTCTCGCCTCAAACTTAATACTGCCTGCCTTGCCCTTCTTGGCTCCGACCCCTTGTCAACTTTTGTCCTAAATGATCTCCAAACTGATAAAGTCGACTCCTCGCTTCTTGTACGCCCCAAAACAGAATCTACTGATTACTCAATTATCCTGGTAAGTCAAGATGGTGGTCGTACCATATTGACCAACCGGGGTAACTCCTATCTCCAGGACAAACATATCACCTGGTCAAGAATTGCTCATACCAAGTGGTTTTATATCACATCTCTCGAAGGTAATTTAGACCTACTGGAAAAACTCATTGGCTTTGCCCTTGAAAACAAAATAAAAATTTCTCTTAATCCCGGGCGCCGTGAACTTTCAAAACGGCAGGCCCTGATTCCTCTCCTTCAGCATGTTGACTTCTTACTTCTAAATAAAGAAGAGTCAGAAACACTCACCAACCTCTCCATTACTCATCCCGACTTCTGGAATAAACTTCTTTCATTTAAGTCCAAGATCATTGCTGTTACCAATGGCCGCCATGGTGCTCATATTCTTACTCCAGACCAAAATCTCTTCTCTCCGGTAATCAACACTCAACCCGTCGACGAAACTGGTGCTGGTGACTCCTTTGGCTCTACTTTTGTTGCTTCCCTCATTTACGGACACACGCTTGACACCTCTCTCCTTTGGGCTCTCAAAAACTCAGCTTCTGTCGTTTCCCACCTCGGTGCCAAAACCGGACTCCTGACCAAAAATAAGATAAAATCCATCATCCAATAATATGTTGCCAAAACCCGAAAAGAACAAGAAGAACCAACCCCAACAACTTGATCTTGTTAACTCGATAAGTAGCGAAGAGAAAATCAGCAGCAAACGGCGGTTTGTGGTAATTTTTCTTCTGTTAACTGTCGGCTTGAGTTTTGTTTTTTGGGCTTATAGATCAATCAAAACCGTAATTGACACCCAAAAATTTCCCCGAATATCCCTTAATCTTAATCTTCCTTTTAAAAAAAACACCAACCCCGTCAAAAGCGATTCGCTCGACTCAAAAATATCCTTAATTCTGGAAAACCAACAGCCGGCAAATTGGTACGTTTATGTTCAGGCCCTGGGATCACCGGAAACTTTCACTTGGAAACATGATCCAACTGGTTCGTTTTCTGATTATAACGATCCTTCCGTTATTCAATCCCTGATGGCTTCTCCCGTCTCCGAATCCGGCCCTATCGCCTCAATCCTTCCTGCTGGAGCCAAAGTCCAGGAGCTTTTTGTCTCAGAAACTGACTCAATCGTCTCCCGCTCGCTTATTACTGTTCCCCAAAAACAGATCATTATGATTATTAAAGTATCACAACCCAATACATTAAATAATCCGGAAAACACTCTCAAGATTATCGCTGAAAAAATCTACTGGCACATTCTCCAATTGTCTAGTTAAAATTAGCTGTTTTTTCCTTGTTCTCATCATGTATACATTTCACCCTGTTCTCGCTGCCATTCATATAATAGTCCTCTTTACCGCATATCGTGGCCTTATAGACACTCTCCGGCATATTCCACTGTTCATCAGGTTTGTCCGATAAAATATTTTTCATAATCTTATTCCAAATTGGTGTTGCCCCTGTCACTCCGGAAGCCACCCAACTCATTGGCTGGCTATTGTTATTACCCACCCAAGCTGCCACCAGAAAACTCGGTGTCCAGCCTATACACCAGTTGTCCTTTAAATTGTTAGTGGTACCGGTTTTAACTGCGACAGTCTTACCGTCGATCTTTAATAAAGAATTAGGCCCAAAGATAGGCGTTCTGGCTTGATTATCACTCAGCGCGTTATTTATTAAAAATGCATAACCAGGATCTATCAACTCCTCTCTATTTGTTTCCTTTTCCATCACTACCTCCCCCAAATAATTTTCAATTCTAATTACTGGATTTATCTCAACCCTGTCTCCCAGGTTGGCAAATACACTATATGCTTGTGATAACTCAGTCATTTTTACTTCGCCGCTGCCCAATGCCAAGGCTAATCCAAACCTGGATCTGTCCTCCCAACTGTTTATCCCCATAGACTTAGCCAAACTGATCATATTATCCACGCCGTTTTCTGAAAGTAACTTTACTGACGGTACATTTAGTGAAGAAGCCAACGCTGTTTTTAATGTCACCCTCCCCATATATTTTCCGTTGTAATTTTGTGGTGTATAAGGTGCTTGTCCGTTTATGTAGTATGCTACTGGTGTGTCGTCAATTGCTGATGTCAACGACCAGCCATTCATTAATGCCAAAAGGTAATTGACTGGTTTAATGGACGACCCTGGTTGTCTTAAGGCCGTTGTCACGTTATATTTACCGTCAATATCGTTGGCATAGTAATTTTTGGACCCCACCATAGCCAAAATATCGCCGCTTTTTACATCAATTACCAAAGCAGCTCCATTGCTTATCCTTAAATTCTCCACCTTTTCCACCTCCTCAAGTACAACTCTTTGAGCCATCTCCTGAGTTGCCGTATCCAAGCTGGTTGTAATTTTTAATCCCAATCTTTCAAAATTACTGAATCCGTAATCTTCCTCCACAATATTCCTGACATAAAACACAAAGTGTGGTGCCACCAGCCTGATTCTTTCTTCTCCAATTTCCAACTGGTTGTTTTTCAACCCCTCAGCTCTTGTCTCATCAATGTATCCCGCTTTTACCATTTCATCTATTACATGCCTTTGTCTTAATATCGCAAATTCTGGGTTGCTCCCAAAAGGGGAGTAGGAACTTGGAGCCGCCGGTAATCCCGCCAAAAATGTCGCTTCAGCCATGTCAATTTCCCACACATTTTTACCAAAATATTTCCATGCTGCTTCTTGGGCGCCGTAAGTATCTCCGCCGTACGGTACCTGATTAAAATACCTTTCCAGTATCTCGTTTTTATTCATTTTTGTTTCCAGCATTATCGCCAAGATTGCCTCCTTCAGTTTCCTTGTCCAGCTTTTCTCGCTGGATAAAAACACATTTTTAACCAACTGTTGGGTAATAGTCGAGCCGCCCCTCAGGCTGTCGTCTTTGTCTCTTTTAAAAAAATTGTAAATACTGGCGTTTGCTATCCCTTTGATTGATATTCCTCGGTGGGTATAAAAATTTTTGTCCTCAATTGCCAAAGTCGCCCATATTAGAGACTGGGGAATTTTATCCAGTGAAGTCCAGCTTCTATTCTCTTCCTTGTAAAATTTATATAACAATCTGCCGTTTTTATCGTAAATTTTTGATGATAATATTGGTGGATTGTATATTAAATTTATGTTGGGTAACTCTTTGATTATTTCTTCATAAAACCAGAACGTCCCGCTTCCTAGCCCAAAAAGCACCCATCCTATTATCAGATATCTCCATCTAACTAGCAGACAAATTTTCCTTAGTCCTACAGCAAAAAAAATTATTCCTGCCCCGATTGTTTTGCACCCTCTGGCAAATAGCACAAATACCGTTTTTATCAACCACAACAAGGGCCTGCCAAGAAGGACAAGAAATTTGAATGTTGGCCTCACTTATTATGTCCTCCTATTAATTTGTATCCTCCTCTTTTTTTTCTTCCGCTATTGGACAATCAAGGCATACCTTATCGCCACTGATATCTTCAAACATGGTATGCTCTTGCCACTCTAAATTAGGCGAGTCGTCACCTTCTTTTGCAACTTTACCGGTATCTTTATTTATTAATACGGCCATTTTTGCTATGTTTTGTCGTATAGGTGGAAACTCTTTTCTAAAAAGCTCATTGTAAGATTCACAACCCTCTTCCGGTACTACTCCTCCGCTTGCCTTACATACTTTCATGGTAATAACACCTTCCGGTTTTACCGGCTCTTTTACGGTCTTATCTTCCATAAGATAAGACATTACCTCATGCCAAATAGGTGTTGCTCCTGTTATTCCGGATGCCACATAACTCATTTTTGAATTATCATTATTTCCCACCCACACTGTCACTACATAATCTGGTGTGTAGCCGATGGTCCAATTGTCCCTTAAGTCATTTGTTGTTCCCGTCTTCACTGCCACTTCCGGGTGTCCTTTTATGTTAAGCAAAGATCCTCTTCCGAAAACCGCACTCCTGGCTCCGTCATCAGATAAAATGTCGTGAATTATATATGCTGTTTCTCTGGATAGGACCCTGTCACCTTGAATATATTTGTATTCATATAACTTTTCACCATTCTTGTCACTAATTTCTAAAATAGGATTCAGCTCTTGTTTAATCCCCATGTTAGCCAATGTTCCGAAAGCTGTATTCATGTCAATCATCATCACTTCGCCACCTCCAAGTGTTAATGATAATCCGTACTGAGACGGGTCCTTAAATGTACTTATTCCCATTGCTGAGGCCGAGGCAATAAAGTTTTCTACTCCGTTCATTTTTAACATTTTTACAGCTGGGATGTTTAATGAGTTTGCTAGTGAATTCCTCAATGTTTGCAGCCCAAAATATCTATACCCATAGTTGGTGGGGCAGTATGGTTTTTGGTTTTCGACGCCAAAGCAGGTTTGGTTGTCGCTAAAAACCGAAGCGGCCGTTGCCTTGCCCAATTCAATACCTACCGCATAGTTTAATGGCTTAATCGATGATCCGGGTTGTCTAAGGGCGGTGGTCACGTTATACTTCCCGTCAATATCTTCTGCAAAATAATCTTTTGATCCTACCATTGCCAGAATCTGTCCGCTTTTAGGTTCCGTCACCACCACTGCTCCGTTACTGATTTTATATCGGTCCAAAGTAGCAATTTCACTTGCCACCGCCCCCTGAACATAATTTTGCAAATCCAAATCCAGACTGGTTTTGATCTTTAATCCTCCCTCAGTTACCCGTTTAATTCCGTATTCTTCAATTAACTTTTCCCTAACATAAAATACAAAATGGGGGGCGCTTATACTGCTTTTTTGTACATAATAATTCAATTTCTCCTCATTAGCCTCCTTCCTTTCCTCGCTGTTTATATAGCCTTCCTCCTCCATTCTTGCCAGCACCAACTCCTGTCTTTTTTTTGCAGCTTCCGGGTAAGCAAAGGGGGAGTACCTCGTGGGCGATGCCGGTAAACCAGCCAGAAGTGCTGATTCAGCCAGGCTTAGCTCTTTTACGTCCTTATTAAATATTCCCTTGGCTGCTGCTTGCACCCCCCACATTGTTCCTCCGTAAGGTGTTTGGTTGAAATACATTTCTAAAATTTGTTCTTTGCTGTAAATTACCTCGGTTGCCAGTGTTAAAAAAGCCTCTTTAATTTTTCTACTCAACGTCCTTTCCGGTGTCAGTAGGGCATTTTTTACTAACTGTTGGGTTAACGTTGATCCTCCTTGTAGTCTTTTCTTAAAAACCGTTCGGTAAAACCCTCTCAATATCCCCTGGAAATCTAAGCCCCAGTGCTTATAAAATCTGGCATCCTCTACCGCCAAAGTCGCCTGCCGCAAGGCCTCAGGCACATCTTCCAGAGTCACCGGAACCCTTCTGATATCAGCGTATATCTCAAACAACATTTTGTCATTTCGGTCAAATATTTGTGATGACTCTGGATACTCTGAAGTACTTAACTTCCTGGGATTAGGAACGTCCCTTAAAATTAAAGCACTCCCGAGAGTACCCAGTAAAACCAGAACTAGTCCGATTTTGGCCAGTAAGGGCAATCTTTTATTTTTAGTTTTCTTTTTCTTCTTTTTGCTTTTCATTCCACTCTTGAATTTGTAGCAGTACTTCTCTGAATTCGTTTTTATCACCGGCCGCTTTCTTCCCTGAAGTTTTCAATACCTCCTCATAGGCTAATCCGGCATTAAAGATTTTGTTGTCTATGGGGCTGCACATCTGCGGCTCATCGTTGCTAGCTTTCTGCCACTCTGATTTTGCTCTTTTTATGTACTCCAATGCTTCCCTGGCAAGTTCCACCGCCTTGTCCCCTTTGTTATCTTCAAACAAACTCTTACTTGCCGACATCTTTTTATCCGCTACCAGCAAGGCTGTTGTTGCCTTACTTTCCGGTCCTGTACTAAATCCAATCCACAGTTCGTCCCTGATATCCTTTAAAATATATAGGGGACTCCCGGGCAATACTGAAATGCTCGGCAGATTATACGAACCCTTTTCTATTCCATGAGCATCTGCTTTAATAATAAATTCGATTGGACAGTTCCTGGCTTTGTCAAAATTGTTTTCCGACGCCCAAATATCCAAGCTTGCTCTGCTGATTGAAACAAATAGGATGGTTGCAGAAAATAAAACTACAAAGACAATATATAGCCCACTTACGTATTTTTCTGTTTGAAAATTTTTCTCTTTGACCACTACTTGTAATTATACTTTCAATCACTTACCCCATCAATTACTTAAAGGATACAATTTCTCCAAAGAATAATTCAAAAATCAACTTAAATAACTTCCAAAAAGCTTAATTTATAGGTCTTTGCGTTTATCCTTTTACATTAAAAAAGGCTTGGTGTATGCTCGCTTCTTCTCCCTTTTTCATTTTGCCTCTCATATATATATATTGTGCTAAAAAGACAAAGTAATTAAATATCACCAGTAGTATCGTAACATACGATTCAACACTCTTAATGTCCCCCGACATCCTTCTCTTCTTTTCATAGGGTGTTGCCACAAAACTGGCAGCCCAATTATTCTCATCAATAAGTCTCTTATATATTGATGCCTTATCAAATAAGGGCATTAGCAGAACTAAATCCACTGCAGTCCTAAGTCTTCTTCGATTCTTGGGTATTGATAGCTTTTCCTCATCCAGCCATAAATTAAAGCAAAAATCATTCCCCGCTTCTTTCTGGCCATATCTTCGATGAGGAATATGTTCTTTCACTAGGATAAACTTGAGCCAAAGACGGCACAGCCACAAGCTGTTTCGTCTGGTTACAATTAAAAAATCGACATCGTCTTCTTGTTTCGGGTGCTTGGTTGCTACCGAACCAGTTAAACCCATAAACACAACAAGGGGGATTTTCTTTTCTATATAATTTGCCAACCATTTTCCCTTCCCCACTTTCCCTTGCCATATTTTATTTGAGTTTTTTTTCGAAACCCCCATCTTTGCAGCAGCATCTGTCACTTCTTTGTGCCTGTATTGCCTTTTTGAGATTAATCTCTCCGCAATTTCTTCCCCTGACAGAGAACATCCAAACTTCCTGGCATACCTTATTGTTGTCTCTACCGCTCTTTCTACTGACATTTCACTTAATTTTAACTTAAAACATACTTTTCCTTGCTATAATATGCCAATCTCCACGATGAACAAAAACTCGAAAAAATATCGCCTTTTTGAAATGATTCCCGGCTTTATCGCCTGGAGTGTAATTTTATTTCCCCTTTGGGGAGCTATACTGGTTCCCCGTCTGGTTGCGTATTTTGTCATTGCTTTTCTGGTCTACTGGTTCTATCAATCTTTCAAAGCGGCCATACTCTCAACCATAGGTTACTTTAAAATTCAAAAATATTCCAGTATCTCATGGCAAAAACAGTTTCAGGATAATTTTCGGGCTGATTGGTTGAAATACAACGACATTGGGCATGTTGTTATAATTTCTTCTTACAAAGAGCCCGTTGAGGTTATGGAAATGGCTGTTGGTTCTATCGCTGCTCAAATCGATATTGACCTTAAAAAAATTTATGTTGTCATTGCCCAAGAAGCCAGAGCAGGCAAAGAAAATAATCAAAGGACAGTTGACTACTTTAAAGCCAAGTACAAAAATACTTTTGCTGACATTGTTTTTACCGAACATCCCCCTGACCTTCCCGGAGAGACCGCTGGTAAACATAGTAACGAAGCTTGGGCAGCCAAGAATTTTAAGAAGAGATACGTTGATAAAGGCAGTTTAAATATCCAGAATTTGACCTTAACCAGTTGTGATGTGGATACCATTTTTCATCCCAAATACTTTTCCGCTCTTCATTATCATTTTGCTTCAGATACTAACCGCTATTACAGGTTTTGGCAATCACCCATCTTTTGGCACCACAACATAAATTCCGTCCCGGCTCCAATTAGAATTATTGGTACTATGGGTAATGTTATTCATATTTCCAACATTCAGGAACCCGACGGTCTATTTTTTAATTACTCCTGTTACTCTTCTTCCTATAAACTTATAGATTCTGCTGGTTATTGGGATATTGACATGATACCTGAAGATTGGCACATTTTCCTTCAAACCTTTTTTGCTACCGGAGGACGAACCTCTGTTACACCCATATTTTTACCTACCGTTGTTGATGCTCCGGACGGTGATGGTTACTTTAAAGCTCTAAAAAATCGCTATAATCAGTGTGTTCGTCACGCTTGGGGAGCCATTGACATACCTTACGCAATCGAGCAAGCCAGACTCCACAAAGAAATACCTCTTGTCACCCGAATTCTTCGCATCTACAAACTTATCCAAACCCATGTTATTTGGTCAAGTAACTGGTTTATTCTCACTCTTGGCACCTCTCTTCCTGTCATTATCAACCCCAAGTTTTTTCAGACGGCCATTGGTTACAACTTGCCTCGGATTTCCAACATCATTTTGTCTGTCTGCCTGATACCCTTATTTGTCCTAATAATTCTTGACTGGAAACTTCGGCCTAATTACCAAAAAGGCTTCAAAAATTTTCTCAAGAATCTCCTCCAGTGGCCTCTTATGCCAATCGCCACCCTAACCATGTCTGTGTTACCCGGCCTTCATTCTCACACCCGACTCCTGCTTGGAAAAAGATTAGAATACAAAACAACTGTCAAAAAAGCGAAAAACTAATATAATAGTTTAGGAATGATTAAACTATTATCAAAAAACCGCTTCTGGATTCTTCTTTTTTTCCTCTTCATAATTCTTCGCCTTCCTTCATTATTTGAACCTTATTGGTATGGAGACGAAGGTATATACCTAGTGCTAGGACAGGCTGTTCGCCGCGGTCTCACTCTTTACCGGCAGATGCATGATAACAAGCCACCCACTCTCTATTACTTGGCAGCCTTTTCCCAGACCGTGTTTGGTTTTCGCCTTCTTTTGCTTGCTTTTATGCTTCCCACCATTATTTTTTATTACCGCTTAGCTAGAAAATTTTTTACTCCCAAAATCTCCAAAATTTCCACTCTGATATTTACCCTGCTGTCTTCTATTCCCCTGATTGAGGGCACTATTGCAAATGCTGAAGTTTTTATGCTCCTTCCTACTATCCTTGCTGTTTTGCTAATACTGTCGTCTACCCAAAAAATTGCTTACCTTTTTGCCGGACTCCTTCTGGGTTTGGCTTTTACTATCAAGGTTCCAGTTGCTATTGAATTTGCACTTCTAACTCTTTGGCTTGGCCTTCGGGAAACTAATTTCTCTCTCAAAAACCTAAAGAATAAAATCTTTCCCTCGATTATTTCTTTGCTCATCTTTTCCCTGGCCTTTTTTCTGCCCATATTTGTTCAATTTATCTACTATTCCACAAAAGGGGCCTCTTTTGATTTTTTATTCGCCGCCCTTCTTCAGAATTTCGGCTACCTTTCCTCCTGGTCTACAGGAACTCATTCTGCTTCGGCTCTTTCCGGCGGGCTATCCACTCGTTTTATAATTACTGTGTTCTCTTGGTTGCTATTGTTTTTATTTCACCTGTTTAAATTTATCGACAAAAAGGCCCTCTTTGTCTATCTCTGGTTTTCGGCTGCCCTTTTCGGCTCCTTGCTGTCCGGCCGTCCTTACCCCCACTACCTTATTCAATTACTGCCACCCTTTTGTATGGTATTAGCCTTCTTCTTCCAGTCAAAGAGAAATCAGTTTAAAACCTTCTCCTTGATTTCTTTATTTATTTTGGCTGTTGTCATTATTAAGTATGAATTTTATTTTTATCCCACCATCACCTATTACACCAATTTTTATTCCTATATAACTGGCAGAAAGAGCCTTGAGGCTTATCGCAGATTCTTTGGCCCTAGGGTTAACACTACTTATGCCATAGCCAACTTCATAAAGTCCAACACCTCCTCCCAGGACAAGATTTTTGTTTGGGGTGATGAACCCTATATCTATGCCCTTTCTCAACGCCTCCCGCCCGGCAAATTTACCGTCGCTTATCACGTAGTCGATTTCGGAGGCCATCAATCAACCATTGATTCCTTTAAAGTAAGTCAACCTGCCTACATAGTTTATTTCCCCATGTCCAACCGGCCTTTTCCTGATCTTGACAAATTTATCCTTAAATACTATTCTCTTGACCAAATTATTGATTCAGCCTACATTTTCAAAAAACGTTAACTAATGGCCAACGCTATTCACTCTCTTTCTCTCAAATTGTCTCTTCTGGGAAAATTCTGGCAGGAAAAGGTAAATCACACTATTCTTAGGTGGAACGTTCTCCTCATTCTGTCTAGTATCGGTTTTTTGGTTATTAAGTTCGGAGATCTCCCTCCCCAGGTCCCCCTATACTTTTCTCTACCGTGGGGAGAAAACCAACTCGCTCCGGCTTCGTCATTATTTTTCATGCCCACCTTTTCCATTGTTATCGCTATTTTAAATAATCTCCTGGCTGCTTTTATGGTTAATTCTCAGGTCCTTTTTGCCCGTCTTCTGGTTATTTTCTCACTAATTTTCTCCATTTTCACCGCCATCTCTGTTTTTAATATTGTTGCTCTCGTCGCCTGATGTATCTTACTTTCCTGATATCCATAGCATTGTCGAGCTTTATCAGTTTCATTTTAACCCCCTTATTTCGCAACTTCTTTGTATCGAGGAACTGGCTTGAGGATCCTCTCAAAAAAAATCAAAAAACTCAAAACGCTACAGCACTAAACCCTGTACCTCGGGGAGGGGGACTTCCTATCTTTTTTAGTATTTTAATCACCTCGATTCTGCTCCTTCCTCTTGATCGCCACCTTACCGCCATAATTGTTGCCTCTTTTCTAACACTTCTCGTCGGCCTCTGGGATGACCTCAAGGACATCAGCCCGTTGCTTCGTTTAGGCACTAATATTTTGGCCTCTGTTCTCGTCGTAGGTGTTGGCATAGGTATTGCCTACGTTTCTAACCCTTTTGGGGGAGTGTTGGATTTGTCTTTTATCAACATTGACGTGGGAATCTTTGGCAATTCTTCTATTTGGCTCATTCCTGCTCTTTTGGGCGTATTTTGGATTACTTGGTGCATGAATACGGTTGGTTGGGCTGCTGGTGTTGAAGGCCAACTCCCCGGCTTTGTTTCTATTGCCGCCGTCTTCATTGGAATATTGGGTTTACGCTATTCTTCCGATATTACCCAGTGGCCTGTTATAATTCTTGCTGGTGCCGTTGCTGGTTCTTATTTAGGTTTTCTTCCCTTTAACTTTTATCCGCAGTCGGTCATGCCCGGCTATAGCGGCAAAAGTCTGGCTGGTTTCTATCTTTCCGTTCTTTCTATCCTTTCCGGAGCTAAATTGGCCACATTGGTTCTCCTTCTTGGAATACCGATGCTCGATGCCATTTGGGTTATCTTTAAAAGGTTAAAAAACGGAAAATCCATATTTCATTCCGACGCTAGCCATCTTCACCATCAACTCTTAAAAATTGGCTGGTCTCGGCCTCAAATCTCCTTATTTTATTGGTCTATCACTCTTTTACTTGGATTGGTTTCCCTTTTTCTCAACAGTCAGCAAAAGTTTTATGTTTTTCTGGGTTTGGCTATTCTTTTCTTTTTGTCTATTCTTCAGATATCTCGGCGTACTTAGCCGATATCCAGCCTTCATCACTATCGCCAAGTTCAATCTTGTACCACTCTTCGGTTTCTTCAAGTAAGTTAAAGCTTTCACCGGGACTCACTCTGCCTATCTCGGTAGCTTCATTAGAAGCCCCGTCTCTCACCCTCAACCACCCTGTTCCGGTTTCTTTAATCACCACCTTTTTGCCTGTTTGTAATGTATCGACAATTTCTTCTTTTACATCTGGTGTTTCTGTAATTGACACCTCCTCCATGGCTAACTTGCTATCAATTACCAGCTGATATCCCCTGATCGCCTTTACAAAAACATTTACGCTCTTATATCCTGGGTAAGAAATTGTTACCTGCCTGTCCCCTTCATTTATATCCTCAATCCGAATAGGGGAGTAGCCCTTAATCTCTCCGTCAATGGCCACAGCGCATTTATTTGGCAAGGCGTTTACTAAAAGGCCGGCCTTATTGCTATCTCCGGTTTTTTCTAAAAACAACACATAGCCACCTTCCAGCTTATCATTCTTGCTCAGCTCCCAGTCTACCACCGTATTCACATTGTTCTTTAAATCTAGTATTCTAGTCCATTCTCCATCCTGTGACAACAATCTTACCTCTGTACTTCCCGGCAATAAAGATGAATTTTTGTAGGGAGTCATTCCTGCTTCCTTGCCGTCTAAATATACTTTTGCCACTGGGTAACTCATGATTTCCACACCGGATTTTTGGGGGATAAGACTGCATCCTCCCAATACCAGGGCTGCTGCAACAATTAATCCCATCCTTTTTAGCATGTTCCTATTTTATAATAAAGTAATACCTTATGTCGAAAATATTTTTAAAAGTTACTGCAATTCTTGTTCTTCTTACTGTTGTTTATGTAATCCTTTTATCTTTTCTGACACCTCCGCCCTTGGTCCATTCACCTCTAAGTTCAGATCCTCGAAGCCCCACCAACCCCCCTTCTCCTACCCCTACCCCCGCAACCGTCACTGTTGGTTTGCTTGGTGATCTGGGCTTAGGTCGCCATATCACTTCAACCGCACGTCAAAAGGACGATTTCTCTTGGAGCTTCCAAGAAGCTACCTCTTGGCTGAGTCAAAACGACTTTAACCTGGCCAATCTTGAAAGCCCCGTTATCAAAGATTGTCCACATGGACCCACAGGCACTTTTACCTTTTGCGGCGACACCCGATTTTTACCTCATCTTAAGTCCAATAAATTTTATTTTAATTTGTCCAACAATCACATTCTCAACTATGGCAACGATGGCCTTCGGCAGACAAAAGACTATCTAAACCAAAATGAAATTCCCTTTGTTTATTCTCATTCCCCTGACACCGAGTTTATTACCAGGACCATAAACGGCATCACCTTTGGTTTTTTAGGCTATGATTTTGTTACTTATCCTCAGTATGATCGCAATACGGTCTTGGATAAAGCCAGGCTCTACGACAATCAGGTAGATTGGCTGGTCGTCTCTCTTCACTGGGGTAATGAGTATTTGCCCTCTCCTGAATCCTGGCGTCAAAACTTTGCCAAAGAACTAATCGATGCCGGAGTTGACATTATTCACGGTCATCACCCCCATGTCTGGCAGGAGCCTGAAGTTTATAAAGACAAACTAATATATTACTCTTTTGGCAACTTTATTTTTGACCAAAGCTGGTCCTATGAAACCTCTCACTCTCAAATAGCCCGCTTAACCCTCACAAAAGATAAAGTGCTTGCCCAAGAGCTCTATCCTATTGAAATTGTAGCTAATTCTCAACCCCGCCTGATGTCGCCTTAACTTTTGCGGCCACCCTTTTTAATACTTTCAGGACATCTTTTGGCCCCTCCACTACTTCCACCACCCTTTGCTCGATTACTTCCAAATCCAGATCCTTAATAATCCCCTTGACAATATTATTCCAACATCTACCAACAAATACTAACGGTTCGTGATTACCGTACTCAAACTTCGCCATTTCCCATGTTAGACCGACTTCGGATAAAGTACCCGTTCCTCCTTTAAAGATGATAAATGCATCTGCTACCTCAACCAGCTTCTCCAATCTTCTTTGGTAATTTTCAGTGTTAATCACCTTATCGGCCAAGGATAAATTAATCATGTGCTGACCTTCGTAGTTATCCGGTTCCTCGTTTTTATCCAGCACTACCAACTCAACTTCCCCCCCCACGCTCTTTGCCCCCATAGTAGATGCAAACATTACTCCCGGTCCGCCGCCGTTAACAATTATATACCTATGCTCTGCCAGTAACTTAGCTGTTTCATATGCCAGCATATAGTGTTCGTCCGTTTCCTTGGCTGCTGCGTCTCCGAAAAAAGCCACCCTTTTAATAACTTTATTTGTTTTAGAAATCATTTGTTAATTGTAACTTATTCCAGTTCTCTTCAACATCCCCGTTAAAAATAGCTCCTCCTATGTAAACTATGTCTACGTTGGTTTTCTTGAAAAATTTTATGTTCCCGAGGTCTACACCGCCATCAATACCGATCTTGAATTTGTAATTTCCTTCGTCTCTGATTATCTGCAGCTTCTTTATTTTTTCAAAGACTCTTCTGTCGGTTTCAAAATTTCCGAATCCGGCTTTTCTGGCCATCAAAAGAACCACGTCTGTTTCACTAGGAATATCTCCAACTTCTGTTTCAACATCAAAGGCCACTCCTGCCTCCATGCCTGCATCTTTTACTTTATTCACAAAAGATTCTCTGTTTGACATTAACTCTACCTGTCCGATTACCCTTATTCCTCCAATAAACAAACACTTTTCTATCCATTTTTCCGGTTCTTTAACCATCAAATGGACATCCCACAGCAATTGCTGGGCTTCCGGTAACTTGCTTAATAGCTCCAGCTCAAAGGTTTTTCCCTGCGTAAAATATCCGTCCACAACATCAATTTGGACCCACTTACTCAAACCATCTATAAGACTTATTTTTGTTTCGGCTCCTTCGAATTCTTTATTAAGGATTGTGGGAATTATTTCCATTTTATTTACTTATGTGGCAGGCCATTTCAACTAAACGGCAGCTGTAGCCATATTCATTATCGTACCACGCACCTATTGACACCATGTCATCGGAGACCACTTTTGTCATTCGGGTATCGATGATGCAGGAAGCGTTGTTGCCGATGATATCGGAGGATACTAAAGGTTCATAAGATACTTTCATTTTTCCCACCATTTCCGTCGACACACTAGCCTCTTCGAATATTGTATTAATTTCTTCAACGCTGACTCTCCTGACTAGCTTAAAAGTCAGATCTGAATACGATCCGCATACTACCGGTACTCTTATGGCAGTCCCCGAAAACCTACCTTTCGCCTCAGGGTAGGCGGCCACTACCGAATCGGCTGCTCCCGTTGACGTCGGTACAATGTTAATGGCTGCAGCTCTAGCCCGTCTTGGGTCTTTGCTGATTCCATCTACGATATTTTGGTTGCTTGTATATGCATGGATTGTCGTCAGTACTCCTTCTTGAAAACCGATTTTCTCGTCAATTAACTTGACAATTCCGGCAACGCAATTAGTGGTGCAAGAACCATTTGATACTAACTTTTCCCCTTTATATTCTTTTTCATTTACTCCCAGAATAAAAATGGGTATTGAAGCGTCTTTGGGTGGTGCTGAAATTACCACCTTTTTGGCACCGGCCTTTAAATGCGCTTCAGCTTTCTTGTCGGTAAATGCCCCTGTACATTCCAGTACAACGTCCACATCGTATCTTTTCCAAGGTATTTTTACTGGGTTCATTTCTCCCAATACCGGTATCTCGTTACTGCCCACCGTCAGTCTTCCGATCTCGGCTCCTTTTTCCGGGTCTTTTCCTTCGACTTTATAGGGGATTCTTCCGTAAACAGAATCGTACTTGAATTGAAAAGCTATATCATCGATACCAAAAGCTCCGGTTGTATTTATTGCTACCACTTCAACATCATACTTTTCCATCAATATAGCTCTCAAGGCCACCGTCCCTATTCTCCCAAACCCATTAATTGCGATTCTGGTTTTTCTTTTATTTTTTCTCATAACTTCATATTAAACTAATAATCCATTACTCCCAAGTTGGTAAAGTGCCTTTTGTAAGCAATTCCAGCATTACACCTCCGCCTGAGGCTACAAAATTTACCCTCTCTTTTAACCCCAAACTAGCAATGGATGCTGTTGTGTCACCTCCTGCCACGATCGAGTAAGCCCCGCTTTCGGCTATGGCTCTGGCTATCGCCTCTGTGCCTCTCCTCTCATTTTCTGACTCGTAAAAACCCATGGCACCGGCCCAAATAATAGTTTTAGAACTATAAATATATTCTTTAAATCTATCAATTGTTGACTGGCTTATATCCAGCCCGCTCTCATCGAATTCTCCCACCACAACCTTCTCGCTCTCAAATTCTTTGCTGATATAATCCGGTAATTTACCACCGACAAGAATATTGTCTGCAATTTTCTCTAAATTTGGCAAATAACCCAATTTATCTTTTTTTGCTCCTCCCAAAACCACTGTCAATGGCCTTTCCGGGTTTTGTATTACCCTCAATATTTTTTCTGTTTCCTCCACAAAACTTAAACCGTAATATCCCTTTATTTTTTTGAAAAGCATTGTTGAAGCGTTTTTCCGGTGAGCTACTGCAAATGCGTCATTAACATAAGCCTGTGCCAGTTGAATAATCGGTTCCAAAAACTTAAATTCACCCTTTTCTTCCTCTTCCCAAAACCTGACATTCTCCACGAACACCAGTTGGTTGCTTTGCAGTTTTTCATCAATCAGATTTTTGTCTATCTTTTCTACGAACACGCTTTTTACCAGGTCCTCTCCGTCGGGTTCAAGCAGGCTCATTAACTCCAAATACACCGGTTTCAGTGAACACTCCTTATCTCGTCCTTTAGGCCTTCCCAAATGTCCCAATATAATTAATTTGTTTTCTTTTCCTAACAATAATTTTATTGTATTAAGCGACTTTTTTATTCTACTATTATCTAGCACTACCCCCTCGTTCATTGGCAAGTCACTATCAATCCTTAAGACTACATTCATATTGCTTCCGATATTTTCAACCGATCTAAGAGCTTTCATATTCCTTAATTTTATTAATTCTTCTGATATGCTTTTCTTCAGAAGAAAAGGGAGTTTCCAAAAACACTTTTACCATCTCCAAGTTTTCTTCTTCGTTCACGAAATCAGAACTTAAGCACAAAACATTAATATCATCATCCTCTCGGGCAACCCTCACTTGCCTTTCAGTTAAACCCATTCCCGCTCTTACCCCCTTAACCTTGTTTGCCGCCATACACACCCCAACCCCCGATCCGCAAACAAGTACTCCCGTCTCCCTTCCCGAAGCGGTTTTTTCGGCTACAGCCAGGGAATAATCGGAATAATCATCGTCTTTTTCATAGCTTTTATTGCCCAAGTCAACTACGTCATAGTCCCATTCTCTGAGTTTATCTTTAATTATTTCCTTTAGCTTAAAACCTCTATGGTCTGCACCCAAATACACCATTTTCATAAGATAATTGTAAACCACTTGCTTTAAAATAATCAAAATGAACACAGTTCAAATAGGGGATAAGACTTTTAAATATTCCCTCAAGCGAAAATCCATAAATTCAATCCGTCTAAAACTCAACTCTCGTCAAAGTTTTGAAATTACTTGTCCTCACCTGACTCCTCAGTTTTTTCTCAACCGCTTTATTTCTCAAAATTCCAATTGGATCTTGAAAAATTCCCAAAAAATTACTGAGTATCCCTCACTCAAGTCTCTCAAAAGTCTTAGTATTCTTGGTGATAAGTATCAATTCATAATCACAAAATCTACCAAGGAGTCAGTAATAATAAATAGAAATGAACACAAAATTTACTTGTATTCCTCCCGCTTCTCTGAATTACATTTGAAAACTCTGTTTGAAAAAGAATTTAGAAAAATTTCCCTTTCCTTAATAAGGTATCATCTTCAACTTCTTGCTTCTCATTACGGTTTTTATTATAAACGCGTCTCCGTCAGGAATCAGCGTACTCGTTTTGGTTCTTGTTCTTCTCACAATAGTTTGAATTTCAATTGGCAGGTAATATTTTTTCCTCTTGATAAATTCCGCCACCTTCTCCTTCATGAGTTAACTCATCTTGAAGTAAAAAACCATTCTCCAAAATTTTACCAAAAGTTAGGGGAGTATGACCCTAGTTACAAAACCAACAATCGTTGGTTGTCTTCCCAGGGTAAAAAAAATTTTATCCTTAAACCCTAAAATTCAATTTCAATTCCTATGGGACAATGGTCCGAGCCCTCCACCGCATCCAGGATAAAAGCCTCTTTTACCTTCGGCATCAAGCTTTTATCCACAAAGACATAATCAATTCTCCAGCCTACATTCCTTATCCTTGCTTTGCTCCTTTGACTCCACCAGGTATACTTCTCTTGGCCTCCGTGTAATTCCCTAAAGGTATCTACGTATCCCTCACCAACCACCTTGTCAATCCACCGTCTCTCTTCCGGGAGGAATCCGGAAACATTTTCGTTTTCCTTGGGTCTTGCCAAATCAATTTCCCTGTGAGCGGTATTGACATCACCGAGGAATACTATTTTCTCCCCGCTATCTCTCAGTTTATTTATGAATTTCAAGAAGTAATCATAAAAGTCCATTTTATAAAAAAGCCGCTCTCTGCCGCTTTTCCCGTTTGGGAAATATACATTAAGTAAAGTAAACTCAGCAAACTTTGTCGCCAGCACCCGGCCTTCTTTATCAAACTCCTGTCTGTCCATTCCGTTAATTATCACTTTTGGTTCAATTCGGCTATAAGTAGCTACTCCGGAATAACCCGGTTTGTCTGCGGGATTCCAATAACTATAATAATCGCTTGGGAAATTTGAACCCATTGGTACCTGTTCGGCCTTGGCTTTGACCTCTTGAAAACAAAAAATATCCGCTCCGTCCTGTTTCATGAACTTCCCCAAGCCTTTCTTGGCTGCTGCTCTTATTCCGTTTATGTTCCAGGAAACGATCCTCATCTTTATTATTCATTTTATCAGTAGTAAACTGGTTTCATGGAAAACAAAAATACGCTTACCCCCTTTATTATTGTTTCTTTAGCCCTAATTGTTTCAGCCTTTCTGATATCCAAAACCGGTATTTATATCAAAAACACCGGCGGAGTCGAATCCAATGGCAAGGTTTCCAATACCATTTCAGTTACTGGCGATGGCCGGGTAGCCGCCAAACCTGACATGGTTCGGGTTAATATTGGTTTTCAGGAAACAGCCCCCACCAGCCAGGCGGCTTTGACTAAAGTCAACGAAAAAATTGCTTCTGTAATGACTGTACTGAAGAATAACGGTATCCCCGAATCCGATATCACCACTGACAACCTTAGTATCCGGACTGAGTATGATTATTCCGGTTCAGCCCGAAGGGTCGTTGGCCAAAGAGCATCTCAATCTCTGGAAATTAAAATTAAAAAAATTGATGCCAAAGCTGAAAAAGCCTCCAAAATTATTGATGAAATTTCTGTCATCGATAATGTCCAAATGAACGGTATTAGTTTTGATATTGAAGATAAAACCGAACTTTTTTCTCAGGCTAGGGAGCTGGCCTTCAATAAAGCCAAGCAAAAAGCTGAGGAGCTTTCCAAATTATCCAAGGTGAAACTTACTAAGCCCATTTCAATTTCTGACAGTAGCTATGATATCGCACCCTTGCCTCGTTATACCAACGTGGCCGAGTTCAAAGCATTGGATGAATCAATCGGTAGTGGTTCTCAAATATCTCCTGGAGAACTCAACATATCAGCCAATCTGTCAATTCTCTGGGGTATCGAATAAGTCACCGGGAGCTTTCATAGGCAAAAGGCAGCAGCTCGCTTAAGTTTGCCCTGACAATTTTACTCTTGTTGCTGTTAACTAAAATTAGCTCGGTGTCTTCCTGCCTCAGTTCTTTTAGAGCATCAAAGATTATCTGTCTGCAGGCACCGCAAGGCGCCACTACTTCTTCAAAGGGCTTACTGTCGTTCACCCCGATCACCACAATTCTTTCTATCTTCGCAACCCCATCATTTAAAGCCTTGTCCACTGCCATTCTTTCGGCACACGTACTGTTATTGAACCTTTCCCTGGCGATATTTGCTCCGGTATACCTTTTACCGTTTTCAGCCACCAGCACCGCTCCGATCTTTACATCTCGCCCTCTTGGGAAAGCCCAATCCGCCGATTCTTCAGCTGTCTTAATTTCATCCCTTATCTTTTCTTCTAGGTCATCAAATCTTATTTGTTGCATATCTAATAATAACCGATTGTCGCCTTTAAACAATTAAGCCATTTGTTTTAATCTTCTATTAATTCTGATCAAATCTTTTGTCACACAAAATATGATTGCCAGGTTATGCTTAATTTGGCTAAGTCTTTTGCTTTTCTGCCAAGTATGGTTCGTGACATCAATTAGATGTAACCTTGTCCCATCCCAAATTAGATTGCGGGAAGCTAGTAGTGACCTTGCCCTAATCTTTGTTGTGAAACCACAATCCTTCCTGACGTTAAACCCCATATAGTCAGTAAACCTTCCAGTCCTTGTTCCGTCCAAAATTAGGCTTACACCAAACTCCCTTATTTCTGTTAATATCGCCCTATTAGACCATATCTCTGATACATCCATTTCTCCCAGGACTCTTCCTTCAACCCACGGTTGGACCTGAATTTCTGCTACATTTCCACCTGGACCTCTTCCAATGATAAATGAAGTTTCTGTCGCATACTCACCCAGTCGCCCTTTTCTTAGTTGTTCATATTCTTGCTTGTCAATTCCAAGTATTTCCTTCACCCTCTCAATTTCACTTATCCCATTTTCGGCGTACTCATGGATTTTTATCGCCCACCCATCTTGATGTTTAAAGCATCTGCTAAAAGCACCGTTAGCCACCTGCTCCGATTCCTGCATGACAAAAGGTAATTGATTATTTCTCGTAATAATTACCGGGCAAAGAAGTGCCCTTTCCCTTATTTGTTCAACCGGAATGACAGGGCGTCCTGCTAATTCTACTACTGCCATTAGGCCTATATTATAACTCTTTTTTGATTCTGTCTATTTTGGTATAATTCTCTCTGTCACCAGCGGTAGCCGAGCGGTTAGGCAACAGTCTGTAAAACTGTCTTAGGTAGGTTCGACTCCTACCCGCTGGACTAAAATAATTTTTTCCCGGTGTTAGAATAAGTATCATGTCGGAAATTTTTAGCGGATTTAAAATTTATTATTCCGGCTCTATCAAAGGTTCTCCGGAACCTGATTCGGAATTACCCTGGAAATTAGTAAGATATATGATGGACAATGGTGCTGATGTTTTAAGCGAACATGTTGCAGCTCGCAGCCGCGAGGAAATGGAAGAAATTAGGACTAGGCGTACTGCGTTGGGTCGTCTTGGTAGCCAACCCTGGTTTTCGGTTCGTCGCCAGGACATTCTTTGGGTTGATCAGGCCACCCACCTGGTTGCCTTGGTTAATTCCCCCAGTATCGGAGTGGGTATGGAGATTCAAAGGGCTTTGGATAAGCCGAAATTTGGCTTGAACCAAACTCCGGTATTATGCTTGATAGGGGAGGGCAGACTACCAGACTTAAGTTACATGGTTCGGGGGATTTCCCAAGATGAATCTCCATCCTTCCAACTGAAAACCTACGGTGATGTCAAACAGGCTTGTCAACACATTTTCAGCTTTCTTACCCGGCAAAATTAGATTCTCATCCTCACAAAAGCCCAAATCGTCATTAGCCTGGCATAAACCGGTTGGTATACTAATTTCGGCCATTTCCACATATTTCTCTCTCTAACTTTGTTATAGCCGAATTTTTCCAAACTCCAGGCTTTAATGTACTCGACGATGCTCTTTGGCTCAAATCTTTCTCCCAGTGCCTGTTCAATTCTACTCAATTCAAAGCCCTTATGGCAGTTTACCCTTACGTTTATCTTTTTAAGTTTCTTTCCGTTTGCTGCCATCCAAAACCTTTTTACTACCTCCATCTGCCTTAGTCCATCAAAATGGAAAAACGCAATTTGTACATCACTCCGCTTTTCTTTACTAACTCTATTGACAATTTCTCCCAAACCTCTGCCCCAAGCTGCTTGGGCCACTTTTCCTCCCGTAGCAAATAGTACTACATCCATGCCTTCCATCAGCCTCTTGGCTGCTCTATTAAACACTTTTTCATTCATTTCATCGATTTCAACTACTTTCAGCTCCTCTATGCCGTAAAGCCTGGCCCTTGGGTGTACTTTATTGACAATCCATCTTTTAAATCTTTTCTCATCCTTTGCATAACGTCTTGGCATCACCGGCATAATGTATTTACTGTATGCTCTTCCCAGCACTTGCAGTACTTTAAGTGAAATCAGCGACACCCTTCTGTCGCCTAACAGGGAAGCGATAATAAACGGTTCCAAAATTGCCTCATGGTTAACTCCCAGCACCAAGGTCGCCTTTTTATTCTTTCTAATTCTTTCCAAATCCTCGCCCGTATCCAATTCAATCCCCAGTTTTGAAATTAATTCTTTTGATGCTGTCCCCCAATCCTCTTCCTCTGCTTTTGAATCAATTTTAATCCAAAAATTCATCATGTTCTCCCAGCCCAGGATTTTATTGCCCGCTTGAAGTGGCCATCTCCACCACCATTTTTGTTTCTTTTCCGCTATCTTACTTTTTAATCCCAACAAACCTTCTTTGTTTAGTAGCCAGTACAGCCTTTTAATTTTTGTCATTTAGTCTAAAAATTTTTTTATCGACTCGGCCACTTGTTTCGGCTTTTCCACCGTAACCACGTGTCCGGCTTTATCGATTACTTCATATTTATAATTACCCAAGCCCAAAAGCGCTTCCTTGGCTTGTTCGCAATTAGTAATTTTATCGTACTTCCCGAAAACCATCAAAATCGGTTTTTTGTTGTTAGCAATAATTTTCTCCATTTTTAGTTTGGCTATTTCCACCCCCATATCCACATAGGCGTCAATTGACATCTTCCTTTTTCCGACTATTCCATACTTTTGCACTGTCGGCTTGTCGAACTTATACATATTAAGATATTTGGCCGTAAGGTAAGAGAACGTGTCTCTTTTCACCACCTTATCAATCACCGTTTGTAACCTGCCGTGTTTGTCTGCCAAGGAGAAGAACCTTTCGGTTGCTTTTAACGTCCTTACCTTATTATTTTTTCTAAATACGGGTCCGATTAGTATCAATTTTTCGATGCTTTCAGGATACATCTCCAAAAATTTTGATACCACAAAAGTTCCCATTGAGTGTCCGGCCAAAGATACCCTCCTTAGCTTAAGTCCGTCTATTAATCCTTTCAGGTGTGAAGCCATCGTCATTACGGAATAGTTTTTCAACCTTCCGCTTTCCCCATAGCCCGGTAAATCTACAATAATTACCCTATAATTAGGCAGTAGGTGAGAAGCTACCGGAATCAGTCCAGTCCAGTTGTTTGTCCAACCGTGAATCAGAATTATTACTTTACCCTCACCCGCTTCGGCGTAGTTAATAAAAATATCGCCAACCTTCACCTTTTTTTCGACAAAAAGTTCGAATCCGGGTATTCTTATGTTATCTTTTAACATTAAGCTAATCTAGCACACAATATATTCCATGCATATTAATAAATTGTTATTAAATAACTTTCGTTCCTACTCTGAACGGATATTGGAGTTTAGTCCTCAAAATAACTTAATCTTAGGCAAGAACGGCAGCGGTAAAAGTAATATTTTGGAGGCAATTTATTTTCTATCAACTGGTAAAAGTTTTAGGTCGGCTACTCTTCCTCAATTACTTAAGTGGCAGCACCCCTATACCATCGTTAGGTCAAAAATCACCAGAAAACAACAGGATTTGGAATTGGAGCTGCAGCTTATCAGGGAAGAAGGCAGTGCTTCCATAAAAAGAAAGTTTCTCATCGACAAAGTCGAAAAAAGCCGCAAAAACTATCTAGGTACTTTCAAAGTAGTAATTTTCCAGCCCGAAGATATTCGCTTGGTTACCGGCTCTCCCTCCCGTCGTCGCGAATATCTTGATGATACCTTTTCCTCTATCGACTGGCGTTATGCCTCGGCCCTCTCCCAATACAATAAAGCCCTAAAGCATCGCAACGAGTTGTTAGATCAAATTCGGCAGATGACCAATACCAAAAACGAACTATTCTATTGGGATCAATCACTCATTAAAAACGACAAAATTATTCATGATCACCGCCTGGCTTTTACCCGCCACGTCAACTCATTTTATTCCCGGCACACCCACCCGGAAATCCAAACCTTATCCCTTAATTACAAACCCTCTATCCTTAGCCAAGAAAAGCTTGATTCCAATTATTCCTTGGATCTTTCCCGTGGCTTTACCCAATCAGGCTGTCATCGGGACGATTTTTCTTTTGATAGTTCAATTTTTCCGTACGAAGATAAAAACTTGTCAAATTGGGGTAGCCGGGGTCAACAGAGGCTGGCAGTTCTTGCCCTCAGATTGGCTCAAATTCAGTACCTGGAAAAAATCTATCAGGAAAAACCTTTATTACTGCTCGATGATATCTTTTCCGAGCTTGATCCTGAACACCAGCAGTTAGTCAGTCACTTGTCTCTTAACTATCAAACCATATTCACTTCTTCTGAAGACAGTAGTGCCTTCTATCTCCCTAGCGCCAAAATTATTCGTCTCTAACTGGACATATTACCGGAAATTTGATACAATTATACAACAATTGCACCGATAACTACCAGCAAAAGTATCAACCGTACTACTTCTAATTTGCCTAATGCAAATTATCAAAAGGTGTAATATAATAATTCACTGACTAACCGAAGGTTAGCCAAAAGTACTTTGACAATCGCAAGCGTTTTAAAGCCATATCGTTAGTACCGGTAAAGACGATTTAACTAAAAAAATCTTTTATCCCGAGATTGTCGGGATTTTTGTACTAAGAGTTTGATCGTGGCTCAGGGTGAACGCTGGCGGCGTGCCTAAGACATGCAAGTCGAGCGGGGCTTGTTGTTTACACTAAGGGACTCCTGCGTGTAGAGTTCTTTAGTGTAGACTTCAAGTTCAGCGGCGAACGGGTGAGTAATGAGTACGAATGTACCTCTAAGCGGGGCATAGCCTACCGAAAGGTAGGGTAATTCCCCATAGTCCCTCCGGGGTAAAGATGCAAATCACTTAGAGAGCAGCGTGCTTGCTACCAGCTTGTTGGTGAGGTAACGGCTCACCAAGGCTATGACGGCTACCGGCTCTTAGCGGAGAGTCCGGCACAATGGGACTGAGACACGGCCCATACACCTACGGGTGGCAGCAGTTAGGAATCTTGCGCAATGGACGAAAGTCTGACGCAGCGACGCCGCGTGTGGGATGACGGCCTTCGGGTTGTAAACCACTTTTGTTTTAGCATGAAGCTATTTCGAATAAGCAACTACTAACTACGTGCCAGCAGTCGCGGTAATACGTAGGTTGCAAGCGTTACCCGGTTTTACTGGGCGTAAAGCGTCTGTAGGTGGTCTTTTAAGTCTTGTTTCAAAGCCTCCGACTCAATCGGAGACAGGGGCAGGATACTGGAAGACTTGAGTCATATCGGAGTTACTGGAATTTCTAGTGTAGGGGTAAAATCCGTGGATACTAGAAAGAACACCAAGCGCGAAGGCGGGTAACCAGGTATGTACTGACACTCAGAGACGAAAGCTAGGGTAGCCAATCAGATTAGAGACCTGAGTAGTCCTAGCCGTAAACAATGTCCGTTAATTCTCCGATTTTTTTTGGGGGATGCTAGCTAACGCGTTAAACGGACCGCCTGGGGAGTATAGCCGCAAGGCCGAAACTCAAACGAATTGGCGGGGAGGCGCACAACCAGTGGAGCATGTGGTTCAATTCGATACGAAGCGATGAACCTTACCTGGGTTTGACATGTACCTGCAAGCTACAGAGATGTAGAAGCCTTCGAGGGTGGTACACAGCTGTTGCATGGCTGTCGTCAGCTCGTGACGTGAGTTGTTCTCTTAAGTGAGGTAACGAGCGCAACCCCTATCCTGTGTTACTGTGTCACAGGAGACTGCCCAGCATTATTTTGTTGGGAGGAAGGAGGGGACGACGTCAAGTCATCATGATGCTTATATCCAGGGCTACACACATCCTACAATGGGTGGTACAACGGGTTGCAATGCCGCGAGGCGGAGCTAATCCTAAAAACCTCCCTCAGTTGGGATTGCAGGCTGAAACTCGCCTGCATGAACCCGGAATTGGTAGTAATCGCAGATCAGCAGACTGCGGTGAATACGTTCTCGCCTCTTGCACACACTGCCCGTCAAATCAGCAAAGTTGGGGGCACCTGAAGTCTTACATTGTTGTAGGACCAAGGTGAATCCAGCGATGAGGGTTAAGTCGTAACAAGGTATCCGTACTGGAAGGTGCGGATGGATCACCTCCTTTGAGGAAATTATGCCGATCTTGTGTCGGACAATTCTTCATCCGTCGTCTTTCTGGTACTAACAATGCAGCTTTAAACGCTTGATAGATTGAATTTAAAAACCCGCATCTGGCGGGTTTTTTTAGAATGATTTTCCAAAAATCAGCGACATAAATAATATGACTCCAGTTTCAATCCAAACCAAAAAAGCAAAATCTCCTTTTGTAACCAAACTGAAAATTGACCCGAATAACCTTCCTCAGCATATCGCTATCATTATGGATGGCAACCGCCGTTGGGCTGTTGCCCGGGGTCTCAAACCTACCGATGGTCACAAAGCTGGAGCTCAGAATCTGGAAAAAATTGTTGAGTATTGCCGCCAAATAGGTGTCAAACATCTAACTGTTTATGCCCTTTCCACTGAGAACTGGAAAAAGCGTTCAGCCAAGGAAGTTAAGGGTATCTTTGATCTTTTAGTCAATATTGTCAAAACCAAAAAAGAAGAGTACCAGCGCTCCGGAATTAAGTTCTTTGTTCTTGGTAATTTTCAGGCATTTCCTTTTAAGGTAAAAAATGCCATTAAAAGTGTTATGGACATAGTTTTGGATAACGAAAGGGTTAAGTTCAATGTTGCCCTTAATTATGGCGGCCGGGATGAAATTGTTAATGCCATCAAGCAAATTATCAAGGATAAGGTTCCTGCTCAAAAAATTAATGAAAAGTTAGTATCCGAATATCTGTATACCAAAGGTCAGCCTGACCCTGACTTAATTATTCGCCCTGGCGGCGAATTCCGTCTGTCCAACTTCCTCCTCTGGCAGATGTCTTACGCTGAACTCTACTTCACCGATACTCTTTGGCCGGATTTTACTCCAAAAAAGCTGGAACAAACTATTTATTGGTACCAGCAGCGCTCTCGTCGTCACGGCCGCTAATTTTTCCCGGAACAGCCTCCCTGTTACTTCCCTTCCTTAAACTACACTCATCACAGACCTCGTGATTGGTCCCCCGACACGATCTGATGGCGGACATCCCCAAAAAGTGGTCCAAAACCGGGCAATCGACGGGTATCCCGTTTACTGCTTCAACCCGTCTCATAACAATTTCATTCCAAGTATCGTTTCGATAATCTGGGCAATAAAATAACTGGCAAAAATTATCAAAAACCCAATTACCCCAGCGACAATCTTGCCGTATCCCTCTTTTGTTTTATTGGGATCGCCTCCCGAGGTCATCAGTGTTACCCCGCCCATAATAATCACAAAAAGCAGTGCAACTCCGGCGATAGTAAATACAAAAGGCATAAATTCGGTAATTATTTGCCCCAAGTTCTTACCTTCTAAAGTAAATCCCGTTCCTTCGTATGTAGGTAGCATGGCCGTGTTGCCGGCTCCATCAGCTGAAGGATCATGGGCTGCCCAAACTTTTAAATTTAATAAATTAAGCATTGCTCAAAATACTCCTGGAATTTTTAATATTCCTACTAAAATTAGCCTGAGCAGGAACACCGAAAACAGGATCACCAAAAGACCTGTTATGGCTGCGGTTACCTTTTCTCTTCCGGCCTGGACAACCTTGGGATCTCCTCTCGAGGTTAGTATCATAAAGAATCCGGATATCATTAACAAAAAGGCAATTCCTCCGGCAATCCCAAATAAAAACGGCAGCAACCATTTAATAAATGCATTACTTTTTACCGGCATACAGCCGAAAGCTGTATAAATATATGGATTTTCTGGATCCAAGGGGGTCTCGGATGGTTTATCGCCAGCTCCGCAAAAAATTTCTTTGTCAGAGGTAAAAGTTAAGCTAATTCCATCCCCATCGACATAAGGATCAGGTGTCGGTGATGCTACCGGGAATGTCGGTTCCACTGTTGGCGCGGTGGCTCTGCAATAACAAGATGTTCCATCAGGTGCGGGGCCGCCCTGGTCTTCCCGACAGAACCACTTATCTTCACCATCTTTGCAACAAATACCCCCCAGTAATCCGCAGCTTGTCGGGTGTGGTGTAGTTGGTGTCGGTTGATTAATTTTCATATAACACATTACGGTGTATCCCACTCCAGGCAAATTCAATATTTCTGTGCACGCACTTCCGTTATAAGTACTCTCACAATGAGTCTTATAGTCATCTACGTCACTACCGCTAATTGGAAAGGCCTCTACATCTAGGTCACAATCTGCCAAACTATTGCATGTGGTATATGTAAGCATACTTGCGTCATTACATGCAGCCAACACGCTCTTAGTCGTCATGCAACTAAAAAACATCATAAAAAACAGGATAATCAACCGCTTCATTTTATTGAAGTATAACACGATGCTAAAATCAATTAGTGCATCATAAGCTCTCCAAATTATCATTATTAACTTTGTTTATCTTGTTGGCTACTTTTTCCGTATCTTTTCTGCTTTCTCCACTCAGGTCCCTTGCCACCATAGACGATGAAATCGCCCAAATCAGCAAGCAAATCGAAGACCTTGAAAAGGCCATCGCCCCACTTAAGTCGGAATCCACCTCCCTCAAATCAAAAATTGCCAACGCGAAAAGCCAAATTGTCCTTACCGAAAAACAGGTCGCTGACCTTGGCCAGCGTTTGGTTGATAAAGAATCGGACTTAGAAGTCCAAAAAATTCTTCTCCATGAACGTATCCGTCGTTATTACATCAATACCCAAAAATTTAACCCTCTTCTTATTTTCTTTTCCAGTTCTCAAAGCTCCAGTCTTTTACGGCAATACGCCTGGTTCCAGTCCATTATTTCTCAGGATAAAAGCACCATCGCCCAATATGTTACCGATATTGCCACCTTGGAACAAAACAAAATTAGTCTTGAAAAAGAAAAAACCAAATTAGCTTCAATCAAAAAAAGCCTTGAGGACCGTTTTGGTTTTCTTGCCAATGAAATCCAAAAAGCCGAAGATTACAAGGCTGAACTAAGTAAAAAACAACAGGAACTTATTGCTGCCAAGACGGCTATGTTTAATACTTCCGTTGGTGACGTATCTTCCTCTGACGATCCGGCTTCCAGGTCGGACTACAACCCCGGCTTCAGTCCCGCTTTTGCTGCATTTTCCTTTGGTGCTCCCCATCGTAAGGGCATGAGCCAATTTGGGGCATATGGCCGTTCCAAGGCTGGCCAAAATTTTGAAACCATTCTTAAGGCTTACTATGGTGATGTCCGCATCGAAACCGTTGATATGCCCGGTACGATTAGCACCACTGTCGGCTCGCTGCCTTTTGAAGATAATTATCTGGTAGGTATAGCCGAAATGCCGGCAAACTGGGGGAGTGACGGTGGCATGGAGGCTCTCAAGGCTCAGGCTATTGCCGCCCGCACTTATGCCCTGGCCTCCACTAACTGGCGCCTAAACAGCCGCAGTTCAACCGGCACGATTTGTGTTACTGAAGCTTGTCAGGTCTATAAATCGTCCCGCTACAATAGTCCTGGTCTTTGGAAACAAGCCGTCGAAGCCACCAGGGGCAAGGTGGTAGTCAGCAACAAAACTAATGAAATATTTTCTACTATGTATGCCTCAACCGCCGGCGGTGCCATATATAGCTACAGTTCTCTTGGCCACTCCACACCTCAAATCTGGGATACTGCTTGTGGCTCCCAGTCCTGCTGGCCTAACGATTCCTATGAACGCAGTGCTAATTCCTCCTGGTATTACAAAGGTTGGTACAAAACTCGTAGCAATCAAGCTTGTGGCCGTTCTCATCCCTGGCTGACTAACGATGAGTTTGCCGATATTGTTAACGCCGTTTTAGTCTATTCAAAAGATAAGGGAAGCATCGGTCACCTTTCTCAAATTGATTCAGGAGGTTGTTTTGGCGGCAATGATCCCAACGCCTGGTCCAGAGATGAACTTCGCTCGAAAGCTGCCCAGTATGGTGGCCCCGTATCCAGTGTCAGTTCTGTTTCCGTCGATTATTCTACCGGTGGCTACACTACCAATGTTCATCTATCTACCGATAAAGGAAACTTTACCTTTTCAGGTGAAGATTTCAAAGAAATCTTTGTCCTTCGGGCTCCCGGAGCCATTGCCATTAAGTCGGCTCTTTTCAACATCGAAAAGAAATAAGCTTACTTAAAATGTTACAATAAACCTATGGCTCGATCAAAAGATCTTGACTCTATTGCTCCCGATGATCCTATAGAAAATTCACCAAAAGCTTCCAAAAAAGAAGCTAAACCTTCCCTCAAATCAAAACCCTTGCAGCAGGAGGGCGCACCATCCTTCTCTCCCTCGAGAAACCAGAAATTTCGCCAAAGGGTCTATCAGCTTCTTCAAGGGAAAACCAAAACTTCCTTTTCCTCCTTCCTGGCCCGGCCAAAAGTTTTTACCTTCGACACTCGTGAGGATGACGAAGAGATAATACTTGTTTTACGTCGACATTGGTTTACTAATGTTTCCTGGATTTTAGTTACATTTCTCATGGTACTGGCCCCCATTTTAGTTTCCTTTTTGCCACCCATTATTAATCTTGTCCCTGCCAGTCTGAATTTTGCCTTGCTCATCTTTTGGTATCTCTTAACTTTTGCTATCGCTTTCGAACAATTTCTGTCTTGGTACTTCAACGTCTTTATTATCACCGAGGAAAGGGTTGTCGATATTGACTTTTTCAATCTAATAGACAAGAAGATCTCTGAGGCCAAAATTTCCATGATCCAGGATGTTACCTCTGTGGTCGGCGGTGTTTCTCAAACTTTATTTAATTATGGATCAGTTCTAATTCAAACTGCAGCAGAAATCCCGGTTATAAAAATAGAAAAAATTCCCAACCCCAATCTTGTCTTGCAGGTTCTCCAGCAGATGAGGGGGGAGGAGGAGCAGGAGTCTTTGGAAGGGAGGATAAAATGAATCAATTAAACGACATCGTCATTCTGTCTCAAAAAATCCTGTCCACTCTGGGGGCTGTAATATATGCCATATTTGCCCTTATTATTGTCAAACAAACGACCTCGATGGCCCGCCACATTGTTGATAAGTTTAACTCTACCCTTATCATTTTTTCCTACATCCATCTGATTTTTGCAGTTCTTTTGGTAATCTTAACCCTGATACTTTTGTAGTATAGTAAATTAAGATGCACTACACCTGCCGCTCCTTTATAGGCAGCCCCAACCAGCACAGTTGGTCTCAGTATTGGGAAAATGAACCCGATGATCCGCAAATTGTATCTCAAAGAGGCCATCTTTTTGCCCTAATCAATCTTTTTTCCACCGACTCTGATAAAGAAATTAATATTGTCGGTCATGATTTGATCAGTGAAATTAGTGAATCTTACTTTTCTTCAACAGACGATCCCATAGATCTTCACCTAAAAACCATTCTCGAGTCTATCTCCTCAAACCCTCTTTACCACAATTATGAAATAAACCTCGTTGTTGCCGTTATTCATCAATCCCGGCTTTATTTGGCTGCTCTAAACTTTACTCAGGCTATAATAAACCGTAATAATAAGCTTAGCATCCTTCTTTCCGGCAAAGAATCTGAGGTAATCTTTGTGTCCGGCCCGATTCAGCCCCAGGATAAAATAATTTTAACTACCACTGCTTTTCTTGAAAAATTTTCTTTGGAAAATTTAAAAATCGCCATATCCCAACCCTCAATTCAGGATATCGAAGAGAGCATCCTTTCCTCCCTCTACTCAATTGAAGTCCAGGATAAACTGGCCGCTGTCCTAATCCAGCCTCATACTGAGGATGAATCAGTCATTGAAGAAGCCTCATTATTGGAACCGGAAACCCCGGGAACCTTTCAGGAAGCAACCACATCCATTCCCCCTGCCTCGGTATCTCCCTCTACAGGCAAATCGGTATTCATATCAAATCATGATCTAGCCCAAGTTACCCGCCGCAAGAAGCTCAATTTTCTTATCGCTCTTATTCTCTTGCTGGCCTTATCACTGAGCGCCTTTTTTGGTTACAAAAAAAATCAGGCTGACAAAACTGAAAAACAATTCCAGGAATTCAAATCTCAAATAGATCAAAAGCTTTCTCAAGCCGTCAATGTCAAGAATTTAAATCTGGATACCGCCCAGGAGTTAGCCCGGCAATCCCAGGAAATTTACGACCGGATTATTACCTTAAATATTCACCAAAACGAGCTTGAAAGTTACCGTTCCCGCATCCACGAACTTCTCTCCCAAACCGGTTCCTCTGATAGTTTTGAGCCCCAGTTCCTCTATGACACTTCTCTAATTAGTGAAAATGAAAAACCCAATTATACCCAGATTCTTTATCGTGGAAACACCCTCTATCTTCTTGATACTACCGTCGGCAGCTTAGATTCCCTTAATCCTAAACAAAAAAATATCCAAAAAATATCAGAAAATACTTTACTCAAGGATGCTGCCTATTTTACCGTTATTGACGATAAAGTTTATGCGCTTTCTTCAAGCAATGTATATCTGGTCGCAGAAGATGATCTTGAATCAAAAGTTGATATTTCAGAAAATAATATTTCGCCTGCTGGCCTTGAATCTTGGAACGGCGCTCTCTATATTCTCGACTCAGCCGCTCCTACTATCTGGAAACTCACTCCAAACGCCTCCGGTTTTGGTTCACCCAAAGTATGGCTAAAAGACGGTCAGAAAATATCCGGTATTCCGTCATCCATGGCCATCAACGGCAAAATCTGGCTTATTTCCCAATCCGGTGAAATCCAGCCGTTTGACAGGGGTATAAAAGCCGATTATTCTCAGCCGGAATCTGCCTTTACTCGGGCTTCAAATCTTGTTACCACTCTTGAGACGGACATCCTCGCTTTTACCGACAACGACAATCTTGTTTATATTTTCAATAAAAACGGGCAATCTCAGGCAAAATATAACCTTGGGGAAAAGAAGATAATTGACATTGCCATCAACGAAGCCGATAGCACCCTTTACTTGCTTCTGGACGATCAAAAAATATATCAAATATCTTTCTAGCATTTATCCGCTGTAGTATTTTCGTGGCTATTTAGGATATAATTCTGGCTGTGAGACACTTTAATCGAGAATCCCGAGATTACCAATTTACTGACAAAATCGAAGCCGGTCTGGTTTTAACCGGATCCGACGCCAAGTCTTTGCGCACCCAATCGCCTCAATTTGCCAACTCCAAATTGGAAATTAAAAATGGCATTCCGCTACTCTCCGGTCTAAATATTCCCCAATACAAATACTCCCAGGGTCAAATTATTGACACTACCCGGGAAAGGCATCTGCTTTTGTCCCAAAAAGAAATTGCCCGTCTCATCTCTGCCCGCAATCAAAAGTATATGGTAATCCCTATTGCCATATATCCCAAAGGCAAGTGGTTTAAGGTTGAGTTGGGCATTGGTCGCAAGTTAAGAAAATTCGAAAAACGGCAAAAAATCAAAGCTAGAGAATTTAAAAAGAATGATAACATGAATACATGAGCGGTCTTTTTGGTGTAGTTTCAACAATCGATTGCCCCCAGACCCTCTTCTTTGGTACCGATTATCAGTCGCATTTAGGAACTGAAAAAGCCGGCATGGCTGTTATGAACCATCGGATTTATAGAAGTATTCATAACATTTCAACTTCTCAGTTTAAATCCCGCTTTATTGACGAAATAAATAACATGAAAGGTACTATGGGTATTGGTGTAATCTCTGACAATGAACCTCAGCCCATAATTATTTCTTCTTCTTTCGGCACTTTTGCGTTAGTATCCTCGGGTCTTCTGGCTAATAAAAATCAACTTGCCCGGCAAATAATGAAACAGGGTGGGAGCTTTTCCGAGCTGAGTGGTGGCGAAATTAACCCCACCGAAGTAATTGGGAAAATTATCGCCCAAAAAGAGAACGTTGTTGACGGGATTAAGCATTTTTATTCAATGATGAAAGGTTCCCTTTGCCTTCTCGTCCTGACAAGAAAGGGTATTTACGCCGCCCGTGATCCTCTTGGTAGAACTACACTAATCCTCGGCAAAAACGGTTCTAGCTTGGCTGTCTCCTCGGAAAGTTGTGCCTTCCCGAATCTTGGCTACCAAATTAAAAAAGAATTATTATCCGGAGAGATAATCCTGCTTACCAAAAATGGTCTTGTTCGTTCGCAGTCTCCCGGTTCAGATCGAAAGAAAGTTTGTTCATTCCTTTGGATCTACACCGGCTATCCGGCTTCATCATACGAAGGATTGTCTGTAGAACAGGTTCGGGAAAGGTGTGGTATCAATATGGCCAAAAATGATAAGGTAAAGGCGGATTTTGTTACTGGCATTCCGGATTCCGGCATAGCTCATGCTATTGGTTACTCTATTGGTTCAGGGATTCCTTATCGCCGGGCTTTGGTTAAATATACTCCCGGGTATGGCCGTAGCTACACGCCCCCGCAGCAGGAAACCAGAAACCGGATTGCTCAATTAAAACTCATTCCAATTCCGGAAATTATTAAAGGTAAAAAAATAATCATTTGTGATGATTCCATTGTCCGTGGAACTCAGCTAAAAAATCAGGCAATCAAAAAACTTTGGGATTGTGGTGCCAAAGAAATTCATGTCCGCATCGCCTGTCCACCCCTTCTTTTTCCCTGCCCCTATCTTTTGTCTATCCGAAAAAAGGGTGAACTCGCTGCCCGCCGAGCAATCCAAAACGCCTTTTCTCAAAAATTTTCCTCCGTCTCTCCTTTCCTTGATTCTTCAACTACCGAATACAAGGAAATGATTGAATATATCCGCCAGGAATTAGGTGTCACCTCACTAGCTTATCAAACCGTCCCGTCAATGATTGACGCAATCAGCCTGCCAAAAAACCAGCTCTGCCTTCATTGTTGGCAGGGGAAAACAAAAGATTTGATAATGGCGGAGATGCCCGGGAATGACCCAGGGTCCGAATGTGGACTATAAAAAACTTACTACAAGCTTAATTTACTTTATCCTGCACCTTCGGCAACTAAAGTAAATGAAAAGTGTCGAAGTGTCGGTTATTGAAGGCATTACCCTCCACTTGCTTACCTAAAAAACCGAAATTCTAAGCACAGCATTCTGGTTTAATTTACACCACCCTTTCTCCTCCAGAATAGGGGAAATAGGCGATGGTTGATCTGCCTTAAGCTAATGCTAAAGCAGGAGCCTTAGGAGCAAAAACGCCGGAAACGGCGTCAGCTACTTTGGTTAAATCAACACCAAAAGAATTTTTGGCATTATATTTTGATCCTTGTTTAACGACTCTAGAATCAAAGTCGGCTTGCAGTTTTTTAAAGTACTCACTCCGTCGATGCAATACATCTCCAGTGTTCCCATTATATCAAATTTTCCCCCAAATTACCATATCTTTCTTCAAGCGGGACAAGCCATAATATACACCGACACTTAATGTTAATCCGATTAATCCTCTAAATTGCTCAAAATAGAAACGAAATACTGACGATAAAAATATATTAACCAGTAATCCGTATTGGAAAAAATTTACTCCTCTCATTTTTTTACCCTTTTTAGTCCACCAAATAGCCAAGCCAAAAAGCAGCGAGGCAATTATGTCCGAAATGGTTTTTAAGTTAAAAAATAGCAAGTCTGTTTCGCTACTCACTCCGCTGCCGCTATAAAAAAACTCGACTAACCACGAATGCCTAAAATCGGTAATTAATAAAAAGGAATCAATAATTGATCCGAGAATATAAACAAAAGCCAAAGCTACCAAAGCTTTAAGTACTATTTTTCTTTTAAACAATTTGTTGTATCCGTATTTTCTGAGCCTTCCCCAAAATCTTTTTCTCCAGCTCTCTTCTCTATCATCTATCTCTTCAATATTTTTCACCACTTGCAACAGTCCGGCAGCAAAGTACCTAGTTTTCTTATCCATGCTGCTCCTCAAAACATTATTTAGGTTGCCAACTATCTGCCTTTTCTCACGTCTTTCAAAATCTCCCTCTATTATTTCCTCAATCCTGCTTAAGCTGCTATAAAGTAAACTCTTGGGATCTTTTGGCTTATGTCTCTCTATATACCTGTAAATTATAAAAAAAACGACAAAAAAGGCATATATAAAAACAATGGCCGGCTGAAAGAAGTAATCGTTATCTGCTGATAAAAATTTTCCGATTTCGTCAATAAACCACCCCAAGCCAATGCCAAATATTCCTGCCGCGCTTCTTTTGACTCTCTCTCCGTGAAAACCAAAAACCAGAATCATCCCCAAAAACATTAATAATCCTCCCCACAGCACGTGGGCTACATGCCAGTCGCCGTTGCCAAGCTGTGGATAATCATAAATTGACAGGAACAACCTCGTTGACAGCAAGCTGATTATCGCCCAAGTCATGACAATCAACAAAAGCTCACTGGCGCTGTCTCTTTTTGTCAATCTTAATTTCATAGCTAATTTTACCTGATTGCAAAATTCGAGTCTTTATTCAAAAATTTACTTATGTCCTTCATCCTTGATTTGATTTTTCCCAAAAGATGCTATGTCTGTCACCGCTTCGGCGACTATCTTTGTCCGGAATGCTCCTCTGGCCTAATTCCTAATGCCATAACGAATATGCCGAATTCATTTTTCGAAGGCCGCCTTTCCCTTTTCCCCTATAAAGACTGTCTCCAGGATTTGCTTTATGATCTAAAATATAATTTTGTCACTGATCTGATTCCCGATATGACCAGCCTAGTTTCCTTTCATTTACGAAAATCTTTTCCCCACCTTTTATCCTACTGGCAAAAAGACGATTTTGTTTTGGTACCCATCCCTCTCCATACTTATCGGCAAAATTGGCGCGGGTTTAACCAATCACAATTAATTGCTCAGTCTCTCGCGGATGACCTTCATCTCGGTTGTCTTCCTGATTTGCTGTTGCGCCGCACCCACTCTCCACCCCAAGCCCAACTTAAACGTTCAGCCAGACTCAACAATAGCCCTGTTTTTGCCCCCAATCCTCTACATCAGCCGCCATCTAATATCATTCTCTTTGATGATGTCTACACTACTGGCAGTACCGTCAAATCTGCCGCTACCGTTCTTGAACCATGCCATGCCAATGTCTGGATACTTACTCTTGCTGGCTAGTTTCCTGTCTGGGAATATTTCCGGAAATTAGTCTCTTGCTTCTGATATCTTCAGGGGTCTTAGATAATGACTCCTCGCCAACCGCGCTTTTCGCTTCTTCAATAACCACTCCTTCAAGAGGTGTTAATGAGCTTAAATAAAAATTATCGACAATTAAGCCGTGTCCTTCGAGTGATTCTTTCAACTCATTTCTGATTTCATCCTCAATCAAACTTCTGTTAGTTGATAATGCTTGTGCCAGGGTATGATTGGTTAAAACTTTCCTGATTCGGCTCCTTGTTACTGGCCTGACAACTTTTGAAACAAAATTTTCTCCGATATTTTGCCATATTTCCGGCAATCGGTTTGTATCCAGTTTAATCAAAACCGTAGCTTCAACAGCTACAAATTTATTGTCTGCGGTAACGGCATTTATTACCTCGTCACCCATAATTTCTTTATTGTCTTTTAGGACTACGTCTTTGGCTATGGTGTATTCAATCAATTGAGCATTAAATAACTTTACTCTGTGAATCAATGGGATTTTAATATGCATTCCCGGATGCCAAACATTTTTCAATACGCCTTGGAAAATTGAATAAATACATCCGACATGTCCCGGTGGTACGGTTACGATAAATCCTCCGACAACCTCATCGACAAACAGCGACACTAGCAAATTATCTATAGATGCCATTTATTTCAAGATATCAACAGCCTCGTCCTTATTAAAGAGACTAAATCTAATTAATTGTGCCAAATAAAAAACACAGCATAAAGCCCTGTATTTTCTACTTGTTCTCAATTATAACACCAAAACCAGAGGCTAGTTCAGACAGTTCTTTTTCCGGATCTTTTGCCTTAACCACGTCAGAAGCCACTAAAATCCCCCTTGCTCCGCATTTAACTGACATCTCTACGTCTTCTTTGGAGTGGATGCCGGCTCCTACCAAAACCGGAACATTCTTATATTTTTTAACAATTTTCTCAATTACTTCAGGCTTTTCCGTTGCCACTGATTTTGTTTTGTTACCAATCAATTCTGTAGGTTCATAAGCAATATAATCAGGTTTGATGTTCTTTGCCCATCTTTCGCTCTGGCCTAGGGTTTGGATACACACCACCGAAACAAAATTATCCGGCCAATTTCTTAATAAGGATTTGATGGTACCCGGAGGCAGTCTCCTCTCTGAGTGATTGATTAAACTTCCGAAAACACCAACCCTTTTAGCCTGTTTAGTTGATATTGCTCCTGTCTGGGCGCCGCTCATATCTCCGTCTACTGTCTGGATCATCACCTCTATACCGACCTCTTCCTTAATGCGGTAAGCATCAAAAGGTGTAACCACCGGAAAAATCATCACCCCGCTTGCCTCCATCACTTTCTTGCAAACCCAAGCCAACCTGATAGCGCCTTCACCAAAACTCTCCTCGTAAACCTTATAATTCACCAGAATCATTTCTTTTTAATTTGGTATTTAAGGACTAACTGGTTGATTCCGTTTCTTAGATCGCCCACCACGCTTTCTGGTGCTTGATTTTTTTGTGTGATACTATTTATCGCATCTTTAAAGTAGCCAGCCATCTCTTCATTGACTCCGCTGCTATCAGCCGTTCTGGAGCAAAGATACCATGAAGTTGCATTGTTGGCTGCACTCACAAACGGCTTTATCTTTGGGTTAGTAGCGATTTTGTCTGCCATACTTTTCCTGGGATATATTTCACCAAAAGCTCTCATATCAGATGCTGCTTTATACATTTTTTCCAGGGATTCTTTACCTGCCAGGTGTTCAAGAAACTTCCATGCTTCTTCCTGGTTTTTCCCCCTTACATTTACTCCTTCAACCCAATAAGAAGCCCAGTGAATATTAGTAATATTTTCATTTGTTTCACTGCTCTCGATTTGGTCTAATTCTGCTCCTTCGAGGGTAGGCAGTTGGGGTACTGTTGTCACTTCAAAACGCAAACTCGGATTCATATCATTAAAATTAAATACCCGCCATGAAGGTCCGAAATAAAAAGCCAATTTTCCGTTTGCAAAAAATTCGGTTGATGACGGTAGTGTTTCATCCCAAACCTCATGTTTCGTCCGAAAAATTGTGTAGTAAGTCAACACATCTGTTAGCTTCTTATTGGTGACTTCGTCATTTACTGCCAGATCAACCCCGTTTTGCATCAGCATCAATCCGACAATATCACTCCAATGGTCTACATTTTCCGCCAAACCCATGGCCACTCCTGATACTTGTATCTTATTATTTTCATCTTTGACTGTTAATTTTTTAGCAGCCGCCTCCAGCCCCCACCAGGTTTTAGGTAGTTTTACGGCAGCCGCTTCTATTAAGTCCTTATTGTAAAAAAGGGCCATGCCGTCGTACATTATTGGCACTGCCCGGTAACTACCGCTTACTATTAAGTTTTCTTTGTAAACATCAAAAAAATCCGTATCCAACTGCAGATTACTTACAGTTCCCGCTGGTACCGGAGCCAATTCTTCCCTAAAACCCTGCACCCAAGTATTATGAATTCTAAAAATATCGGGCACCTCCACTTCATCAGGGCTCTTTAGCAACCTTCCTTTTAGTCTGGTCCGATAATCAATCGGCTCGTTTTTTTTATAGACAATTTCTACGTGGGGATTATTAGCAGTATAATCAGCGATTGCACTTTGTATAACCGCATCCTCCTCCCATATTCCCCAGTAAACCAGTCTAACCTTTTCTGGCTCCTTAGGTGCCAACATCGGCAATAAAAATTTATATCCCAGAAAACCAAGCAATAGCAAAGCAATACCTACACCTCCAACAAATAGCCCTTTTTTTGATTTTTTTACCTCTGGTGTTACTTGGCTTTCTCCTCCCCCCTCCTCGCTGCTCACAGGATTATTTATCTGGGCAACCCTATTTGAATTATCGCCGGAAACATCCTCTGATCTTTCTTCCTCCGGAATATTATAATCGCGCGCTGGTAAGGGTGATTTGATGTCCTCTATGCTCACATTAATATCATATCAAAAATAACACCAATAGATTGCCAAATGTCTTTCTGCTAAACTTTGCCTATGTCGCCTCTTGTTATGTCCCTCATTTCCGCCTTATTAATTAGCTCCCTTTCGCTTGCTACCATTTTTCTTGTTTTTCTTAGACTCAAAAATCTCAAAAAAATCACGCTTTATTTGGTTGCTTTCGCCGTTGGCAGTCTCCTTGGTGATGCTTTTCTACACCTTATTCCTGAATCCTACGAAACTATTGATTCCTCAGTTTTTACCTCTCTTTTTATAATCTTAGGAATGCTTCTTTTCTTCATAATCGAAAAAGTGCTCAGGTGGCGCCATTGCCATGATCCTGATTGCCAGGATTCACACCATGGTCCTCTTGTGGCTCTAAATTTTATTGGCGATTCAGTCCATAATTTCATCGACGGCATGCTTATTGCTGCCAGTTTCATGGTTGGTCCTACTCTAGGGCTTAGCACTTCTCTGGCTGTAATATTTCATGAAATACCTCAAGAAATAGGGGACTTTAGTATCTTCATTCACAGCGGCTTGGGTGTAGCCAAAACCGTTCGCTTTAATTTTCTTTCGGCTCTTTTTAGTATCGCCGGAGTTATTTTAACTTTTCTCCTCGGTTCGTTAATCGAAAATTTTTCGCTTTATCTCTTACCGCTTACTGCCGGAGGTTTTATCTATTTAGCTGCTTCTGACCTTATCCCCGAACTTCACAGAAAGCGAACCAAAGCCCTTTCTTCTTTTTTGGAACTTCTTCTCATCATTCTTGGAGTTGCCCTCATGGTTCTGCTGCTTTTTTTAGAATAGGTTTAACATTTTATTCAAAATAGCCTTGATATCAGTTATCATAAACTATGGAACTAAAAGTATTTACTGACGGCGGATCTCGTGGCAATCCCGGTGTTTCCGGGTATGGTTTAGCTGTCTACGATGAAACCGATAATTTGATTTTTCAGGATGCCAAATTTTTAGGTATAAAAACCAATAATGAAGCCGAGTACTTAGGTTTAATTGCTGCTCTAACTTGGCTTCGGGACAATCAACATAAATTTAATTTGGAAAAGGTCAATTTTTACTCTGATTCACAGCTTCTAGTCCGGCAAATCCAGGGTGATTATAAAGTTAAGTCAGACAATCTCAAAGGTCTCCATCAAGTAGCCAGAGATTTATTAAGCCAGATTAATGTCGTCTGCGTCTTTAGCGATATCCGCCGAGGCTACAATAAACTTGCCGACAGTTTAGCCAATGAAGCTATGGATCGACGCCTATGAATAAACTAAAAAAACATCTACTTCTTATCGTCTCCGCCTTCATTCTTTCTCTGCCCCTACTTCTTCTCCTGGCCACCGTCATTTTTGGCGCCACCAAGACCTTTCCTAACACCTATGTTCTCGACAAAAATTATTCTCATCTTGACCGTTCTCAAATAATCGAACAACTCGGGGTCGACTTTCCCTTGCCCGAATCCGCACTTTTTAAATACCAGGATCGGGAGTTTGAGATAGAAATGGCTTCAATTTCCGCGGTTCTCGACAAACAATCAGTATCCGACAACCTCCTTTATAGGAACCTTAACTATGGTTTTAAGCCATTAATCAAAAGCCTTTTTACTTCTTACTCTTTTCCCTTGGCTTTTTCTTTTGACAATACCCTGCTGGATGAGAAAATTAGCAGCATTTCTGCCCAAATCGAAAAGCCCTTTATCCCCACTGAACTTCAGGTTGACCCCAAAACCAAAGTAATTGTCGCCAAAGTCGGCCAACTGGGCTTGGAAATAGACAAAGAAGAACTCCTTGACTCTTTTCAAAACCATCTTATTAATTGGCAGCACCAAAACTCCATCGAAATTCCGGTAAAAACTGTAGGATTCTTGCCTTCTGAAGAACAAGTTGAATCCACCAAAGCCAAAGCTTTAAAGCTTATTGGAAAATCTCTGCTTCTTGAAGCACCCACACCTGAACTTGCCGATGTTCCAATTGACGACCTTACCCTTATTTCTTGGCTCAACTTTGACGATACGCCAAATCGGGAAAAGATTACGGCTTATGTTGATAGTATTTCTCAGAGCTTAAAAAAAGATCCGGTTAACGCTGTTTTTAAGTTTGACTCTGGTCAAGTTACCGAATTTCGCCCCGCCTCAGAAGGCCACCAGGTAAAACAATCCGAACTTGTTGATCTTATAACTGATAATCTCAACAATATCCTTGCACCTTCCCAAAATTCTCTTGCCTTAAAAATTCCCACCCAGGTAACTCAACCAGAAATCACGACCGAAGCCGCCAATGATTTGGGTATCCGGGAGCTACTTGGCAGGGGAGTTTCTACCTTCAAACACTCTAGCGCAACCAGAAATTTTAATATTGAAAAAGGCGCTTCGATTGTTAATCGTATTCTTGTTCCTCCAGGTGAAACTTTCTCTTTTCTGGAGCACCTTGGGGAAGTCACCCTTGAAGCCGGTTACAAAAAAGCCTACATTATTCGCCAAGGCCGTACCGAGCTTGACGTCGGCGGTGGTATCTGTCAGGTATCCACCACCCTTTTTAGGGCCATGCTTGATTCCGGCGTCAATATCACCGAACGTCGTCCTCATGCTTTTCGTGTTAGCTATTATGAAGAAGATTCCCCTCCCGGATACGACGCTACCATTTTTATACCCAGTCCCGACCTAAAGTTTGTTAATGACACTGGTCACCATCTTCTTGTTCAAAATACCTATGATGGTCAAAATCGGAAACTTATTTATGAAATTTACGGTACTTCCGATGGCCGCAAGGCTGAAATCAGTAATTATCGCAAGTGGGATTATGCTCCGCCCCCTCCCACTCGCTACATTGACGATCCTACCTTAGCACCCGGCCAATTGGTCAAAGAAGAAACAGCTGTTCCCGGTCTCAAAGTTGCCTTTGACTGGAAAGTTGTTCGTAGTGATGAAACAATTCATCAGAAAACTTTTCAAAGTAATTATGTACCTTGGGCAGCTGTTTATCGTCGTGGCATTCAGCCATAATCTTACAACCTTGCCCTTGCATCCCTGTCCAATGATTCAATATCTTCCACAAATTCGCCACGTAGAGCCTTAAAATATCCAGCCACCCCAATCATAGCCGCATTGTCAGTGTTTAGTTCCTTTTTGGGTGGCATGTAGATTTTCAAATTTTTTGATTTTGCCAAAACCCTCAACCTCTTTCTTAAGTTTTCATTAGCCATCACTCCGCCTGACGCCAATAAAGTTTTAGGCATATAAATATCAACCGCTCTCTCAAATTTCATTATAAGTGTGTCAAACACCGCCTCCTGAAATGATGCGGCTAAATTGGCCAAATTGTCGCTAACTTTTTCTTTCGACCACTCCTTAATCTGATAATAGAAGGCAGTTTTTAAGCCCGAAAAGCTATAATCAAAAGTCTTTTGTCTCGATAACGGTCGGGGGAGTTCCATCCAGTTTTTATCCCCCTCCAATGCCAATCTTTCGATTACTGCTCCGCCCGGATACCCCAAACCCATCAATTTTGCTGCTTTATCTAGTGCTTCTCCGGCCGCATCATCCAGTGTTTCTCCCACTATCTCGTATTTACCCACCTCTTTTATCAACACAATTTTCGAATGCCCACCCGATGCCGTCAAACTTAATGCCGGAAAAACTATTTCCCGAACTGGCTTACCCTGGCTGTTTTTTACCCAATTTGACAATAAATGCCCTTCGATATGGTTAACTGCCACCAATTTCTTGTTGTATTTCAATGCCAACTCTTTGGCTTTTTCTATCCCTACCCCCAAAGCAATCGCCAATCCCGGTCCATAAGTCACAACTACTACATCTATTTGTTTCATCCCCACCTCTATATAATCGGACAAACTTTTTTGTTTCTTAATTTTAAAAGCTCTCTTTAGACTTTCTGCGATTACCGCCCCAATCCTTTCACTATGTGCTCTTTTGGCAATGTTTGGCACCACCCCTCCCCATTTGGCGTGAAGGTTAGTTTGGGAGGAAATAACACTCGATAAAACCCCGTCATTCTGCAACACGGCACTGCAGGTATCATCACAACTGGTTTCAATCGCTAAAATTTTCATAATACTGTATTATAAATTTATGAGTTTATCTCCTCAAACTAAGACTTATATTTTACTAACAATTTTGTTATTTTTCCTGTCCCTTGGAGGAGTTTATCTTTATATCCAGACTCTCAAGGCTACTAGGGTGGTTTTAATTGACCCGCCTCTGCTGACTGTTACCGTCTCTCCTGGCCCCACTAATGCAGCTACGGTTTCTGTCACTCCCTCACCAATGCTTAATCCCTCATCGTCAGCCTCCCCCTCCGCCGTCCCAACCCCCTCTCCCGCTCCTTCTCCTACAACTGAAACATCTTCAGTCTCACCCGAAACAGAAAAGGAATTCACTAGCCAGGAAGATAACTTTTCAGTTCTTTATTCCTCTGATCGCAAAGTCTACCAGGACACTCAATCGTATGGCCGGCGCTACACTTTCTTCCGCCAGGATGCCAATTTTGCCATTCACGTTGGCACTGACTGGTCCTGGATTTACCCCAATCGCCAATTTAGCAACAGCTTTCCTGTTTCTGGTCAATCCAGCTTTCGCTACGATATTGAGGCTCAGACCATAGTTGATGTTAAGTACGGTGACACTCTTTATACCATTCAATGTGTTCACTCGGGCAGCACTGCCACCAAATCCGAATGCGAAAAATTCTTAGAAAGTTTTAAATTTTTATAAATTACTAAACAAATATGAAAAAAACCTGGCTTATTGTTATCGGCATTGTCCTTATCTCAGGCATTTACCTTGTTAGTTCTTACAACCAACTCGTCACTCTCAGGGAACAGTCTAACAACCAATGGGCCCAGGTGGAAACCCAGTATCAGCGCCGTCTTGATCTCATCCCCAATCTTGTTGAATCTACCAAAGGTGTTCTCAGGCAGGAACAGGAAGTCTTTGAAGCCATTGCGGATGCCCGGACTCGCTACGCCGGTGCCCAAACACTGGATGACAAAACTCAGGCCATTTCTGAATTGGAATCTTCTCTGAGTCGTTTGCTTCTTATTGTCGAAAACTATCCGGAACTCAAATCCAATGAAACTGTTAATCGCCTTATGGATGAATTAGCGGGCACCGAAAATCGTATTTCAGTTGAAAGAAAGCGCTTTAACGATCAGGTTACTACTTATAATCTTGGAGTTATGCGCTTCCCCAACAGTCTTTTTGCCAACATTTACGGCTTTCGTCAAATGTCGCTCTTTGAGGCAGCTCCCCAGGCTGATACTCCTCCGGCAGTTAACCTCGATCTTGAATAATGAAAGTTAAGGCAATTGTATTTGCTTTACTCTCATTTATTATTCTTGGTTTGCAGCCCGTTGCCGCCATCAACATTCCCAGTGCCCAGGGGTATGTCAACGACTTTGCTCAAATTCTTTCACCCGAATTCAGGGACCGATTGGAAAACCAACTATCGGAGTATGAAAAAAGAACTTCAATCGAGATAGCTGTACTTACCGTTTCCAGTCTTGAAAACCAGACTATAGAAAACTTTGCCATAGCAGTTTTTGATAAATGGGGGATTGGTAAAGAATCTCAGGACAATGGTGTACTGCTAATTGTTGCACCCAACGAAAGGGAGGTTCGTTTTGAAGTTGGTTATGGTCTGGAGCCCCATGTGACCGATGGTCGTGCTGGAGACATTATCAGAAACCATATCAATCCCGCATTCAAAGAATCCAATTATGAAAAAGGTATAAACGACGCCATCCTCCAAATCCAGGAGTATATTAGCGCTCCTGCCCCTGAATCATCTCCGGCCTCCAATCAAGATGGTGTTCAATATTATGCCTGGATAATCTTTGCATTTATCTATCTTGCCGCCTATATGGCCAGGACCAAGTCGTGGTTCTTTGGTGGTATCATCGGCTTTATTGCTGGTTACATCGTTGGCAATTGGGGCAGTATTGTCTTTCTGACTCTTTTTGGCCTTTTTCTCGACTACATTCTTTCAAAAAATTATCGAAGCAGTCTACGCCAAAATCGTCCTACTGGCTTTTGGAGTTCCGGGGGAGGATTTCGCGGCAGTAGTTCGGGAGGGGGATTTGGAGGTTTTGGCGGCGGTAGTTCGGGCGGCGGCGGCGCTTCTGGCAAATGGTAATCTAATACTTAATTTCCCTGCTTGTTTGGTCTATATATCCAAACTCAATCGGTATATAGTTCACCTTTTTCTTTAGTTTTTCAAAATATTCTTTCCCCATGTTTTCCGGCCATTCAATACAGGCTACGGTTTTATTGCCAAACAATTCCAAAAAATTTATCTCTTGGAGCTCATAGGTTTCCCTAATCCGGTAAAGATCAAAATGTAAAAACTGTTCAAATCCCATCGCACCATTCAACCTGTATTCGTTGTATATTACAAAAGTCGGTGATGTTATCTTTTCTTTTACCCCCAATATCCTTGCCATACTTCTAGCAAAGACAGTTTTGCCACAACCCAAGTCGCCACTCAAGCCAAACACCAAGGCTCCCTGATGTCTTCCCTCACCCCATTTTTTCAACAGAAACTCGGCCACTCTGCCGGTTTCCTCTTCTGACTTTGAAATCAATGTTTCTGTCTTGCCGGTAATCAAATCACCCCTTCTTAAAATCTTTAACTCTCCTTCGCTGGCATCAATTACGGTTGATGGCTTTTTTTTAGGTAATTTCCCGCCATCAACTATTAAATCCAGCATGATCATCTTTTTTTCTGATAGGGTATTCAGGAAACTCTTAATTGAATAGTGGGGACTTCTCCCCGATAGATTGGCTGAAGTTACCGTAATTGGTCCCCCCATCATTTTGACCAGGTCCCTTATGGCTCTGTATTCGGGTATTCTTATTCCCAAGGTACCATTTTCAGCTTCAATTCCGGCTGCTAATTTGTGCTTTCCTTTGCTTATAATCGTAAAAGGACCGGGCAGCAGCTTGTCATATATTCTCACTGTGTCCTTATTAAACTCAACATAGTCAGCCGCCATCTTCTTATCGCTGACAGCCACCGAAATAGCTTTTCCCAGCCACCTCTCCTTAAATGCCAATAGTTTTTCAACCGCCTTTTTGTTTCTGGCATTTACCACTAAGCCGTAAACTGTATCTGACGGGAAAACGACCAGCCCCCCCGCCTTTAATACTTGGGCAGTTTTTTCTAAACTCGTCTTGTAATTGTCCTCAAGATTTACCCTTTCCACTGGACACAATTTTATCATTTTTAACGTCCTTTCGTGCTAAAATACACCCATGGAAAAAAGCTACAATCCTTCATCCGAAGCCGATATCTATCAGCTTTGGCTGGACAAGAAGGCTTTTACTCCGACAGTCCCCAAAAATCCCAAAGATGCCCGGGTAAAAAAAGAGCCCTTTACCGTTATCTTGCCACCTCCCAATGCCAACAATCCTCTTCATGCCGGCCACGCCCTCTACACCGTAGAAGATATTATGGTTCGTTTTCATCGCATGTTGGGCGATCCCACTCTTTGGCTTCCCGGCACTGATCACGCCGGCATTGAAACCCAATTCGTGTTTGAAAAACATCTCCAAAAACAGGGTAAATCCCGCTTTGACTATGACCGTCAGACTTTGTTTAAACTCATCTCCCGATTTGTAGACGAAAATCGCGGCATTGCCATTGACCAGATGAAACGCCTTGGTTTTTCCCTTGATTGGACCCGTCTGAAGTTTACCTTGGACGAAGATCACAACCAACGCATCTTTGCTGTCTTCAAAAAAATGAATCAGGATGGCCTGGTTTATCGTGATGAAAAAATTGTCAACTACTGTACCTTTTGCGGTACTGCTTTTTCTAATCTTGAAGTTGTCCACAAAACTATTGACTCCAGCCTTTGGTATCTAAAATATGGCCCCTTGTCGGTCGCCACTACCCGGCCCGAAACCATGTTGGGTGACACCGCCGTTGCCGTTAATCCCCACGATACTCGTTATAAAAATCTGATTGGTAAAACCTTAAAACTGCCTCTTGTCGGACGCAACATTCCGGTAATAGCCGATGAAACAGTCGATCCTAAATTTGGCACCGGTGCAGTTAAGGTTACTCCTTCTCATTCTCCCGAAGATTATGATATGGGAAAGCGTCATAATTTGGAGTTTGTCCGGATTTTTGACTACGACGGCAAGTCCAATGGTAACGTACCCCAAAAATACCAAGGCCTCTACCCCCAACAAGTCAGAAAAGAAGTGTTGTCCGACTTGGAAAAACAGGGACTTTTAGTCAAAACTGAAAAGTATTCCCACGAAGTTGGCCATTGTTATAAATGCGGTCGTCCCATTGAACCGATAACCGCTCCTCAGTGGTTTGTCAGGATTGATCCGCTTTCACAACCCGCCATAAAAGCTGTCACCGAGGACCGGGTTAAGATATTTCCTCGCCGTTTTAAGAAAACCTTTATTACCTGGATGGAAAACATCAAAGACTGGCCTATTTCTCGACAAATTGTTTGGGGACACCGGATCCCGATTTGGTACAACCTTGATGAAAACCCTCAAATCCGCCTTTCGTTTCTGGACAATAATGGTCAAATTATCAACGCTAACTGGTCCGATGTTTCCCGTCGCTTTGAGGAAGTCAAAAAAGGTCTTCAAACCCTTATTGCCCCGGTTGACGCCAAATATTATCTCTCTGAATCGGAGGCTGGCGAATCCGGTCCTCATGTCCTTCAGGAGACCGACACTTTTGATACCTGGTTCTCTTCCGGTCAGTGGCCTTATTCCACTCTCGGTTGGAATCCTGACGGCAACCATTCGCCCGATTTTCAGTATTTTTACCCCACTACCGTTCTTGATACCATGTGGGATATCCTTTTTTTCTGGGTTGCTCGAATGATTATGATGGGTCTTTATGCTACAGGGGATATTCCCTTCAAGGTTGCCCATATGCATTCCCGGGTTCTTGACGCCAAGGGTCAAAAAATGAGCAAATCCAAGGGTAATGTTATTGATCCGGTTACCATTGCCACTGAATATGGTGCTGACGCTCTTCGCATGGCTCTGGTCTATGGTGTCGCTCCCGCTTCTGATGTCGCCCTTTCCGAGGATAAAATTAGGGCTCAGCGCAATTTTGTCAATAAAATATGGAACGCCTCCCGCTTTATTCTCATGCTCTCGGACCGGTCAAAACAGCAAAACCCCAAATTCGTTCCCACTCCCCACATGGAGCTCTCTTCATTATCCGCACCAGACAAGCAAATCATCAGAAGACTTAACGAAATCATTCTTTCTACCACCAAAAATCTCAATCTCTATCGTTTTGGACAGGCATCCGAAGACATCTACCAGTTTTTTTGGCATGAGTTCTGCGACCTCTACATTGAATCGGCTAAAAATAGGGGAGAAGCTGCCATTCCGGTTCTTATTACCGTTCTGATTTCTTCTCTCAAACTTCTTCACCCCTTCATGCCCTATATTACCGAAACACTTTACCAAAACCTGAAAAATGAGTTTAAACTGGAAGAAGACCTTTTGGCTACTAGTTCCTGGCCTTCTGTTTATGAATTATAAATCTACAATAAAATCTGCTGCTCTATTCTTTCTTGTTTTCTTAGTTGCCCTAAACGCTTATTTTGTCTACCGTCACACCGATCCTTTTACCCGCAATAAAATTTGGCTGTCTTCATTTTCGGAAGGCCAGTCTTACTATGGTCGTCTTATGTTGTGGCAGCAATTCGCTCAAAAAGGCGACTGGAAGCAAGCATTAGAGTTGGAAAAACAACTTCAGCCGTCTGATATTAATCAATACAAAGAACTCAATCAGCCCCAATATTTGGAAACCAAATATAATCAACTTTTAACCCAGGGTATCAAAAATCAGGAAGATTGGTTGGAGCTGGCCAAGATCCAAATTAAATTAGGTAAATTGCAGGATGCCAAGATGTCCATCTCCCAGGCTTATTATCTTGACCCGGTTCGGGATGACATCTACCAGCTCTATCTACAGTTCAACAAGTAAATTACTCTTCCTTGCTGCTTTCCTGAGCTTCCGGTTTATTATCATCGCCCCCTTCTTCCTCGGGAACTTTCTGCTCAGTTGCCGGTACTTCTCCCGGAGCCACTTCGGGTTCCTCAATCTCTTCTTCCATCTTTGGCTCTTCAATCTTGACGATTACCTGGTCGGCTGCATTTTGTACTTCGACTTTATCATCGACTTTCAAATCAGCTACTGTAATTGCATCATCAACACCAACTAGACTGGAAATATCGACTTCAATCTTTTCTGGTAAATTGGCCGGAAGTGCCTCCACTTCAACTTCATTGGTAATTTCGACCAAAATCATACCTTCTTTGACTGCGGGGGATTCACCCGCTAACTCGATCGGCACCGTAGCCACAATTTTCTCTCTTAAGTTCACTTTGTAACAATCTATGTGGATTAAGCTGCCATCCACCGGGTGGTACTGGGGGTTTTTAAAGAGGATAGGGTAACTATCTTTGTCGACAATTAAGTCGATTAAGCTGGATTCGCCTGCTTCTTCAAACAAATTGTCTAGCTCCATGCTGTTGATTTTTATGGAAACGGGTTCTATACCTTTCCCGTAAATTGATGCTGGTGTCCAACCCTCAGCTCTTAATTGCTTAACTTTTCTGCCCAAGATTTCTCTATTTTGGGCTTTTAATTGCGGATTTGTTTTTGCCATTTAAATAATTTGCCTCAACGCCTTTGCCCTTTCGGAGCTACCTCATTTTGGCTCTAATAAACTAGAGGCTATTATAGCATTAAATGTTAAAATTTAACCATGCAACAAACAAACCCTCGCATTTTAACTGGTGATCGGCCTACCGGCCCTCTTCACTTGGGCCATTACGTCGGTAGTCTCAAAAACCGCGTTCGGCTCCAGAAAGATTACGATTGCTTCTTCATTGTTGCCGATCTTCACACTCTAACCACCAGCCCTACCAAAGATAAAACTTCTACTATAAGCGATAGGGCTAGAGGCCTTGTTCTTGATTACCTCTCCGTTGGTATTGACCCGGGAAAATCGGTCATTTATCAGCAAAGCCGGATTCCCGAAGTTACTTATCTATACCTTCTATTTAATATGTTGGTTACTGTTCCTCGGGCCCAAAGAGTCCCCACCCTAAAAGACGTCCTCCGCGACCTTCATATCGAAAAACCCTCTGTTGGTCTTTTGAGCTACCCTATCCTTCAGGCAGCCGATATCCTAATGGTCAAAGGGAATTTGGTCCCCGTCGGCAAAGACCAGGAAAGCCACGTCGAGATTACCCGGGAAATTGCCACGGAATTTAACCGTCTTTACGGTGAAGTTTTTCCTATTCCTGAGGCATTGATTGGCGAGGGTGGTACCCTCGTTGGCACTGATGGTCAGGCTAAAATGAGCAAATCACTTGGAAATTGTATTTATTTGTCTGATGACGAAGAAACTATCAACGCCAAAGTCCGGGCCATGTATACCGACCCCAACCGTATAAAGGCCACCGACCCCGGTAAAGTTGAAGGTAATCCGGTTTTTATTTATCACGACGCTTTCAATGACAACAAACAGGAAGTTGAAGATCTCAAAAATCGCTACCGCGCTGGCAAAGTAGGGGATGTGGAAGTCAAGCAGAAACTGGCTCTGGCTATCAATAACTTTCTTGATCCTATCCGCGAAAAACGTGCCTTTTATGAATCCAAACCAAAGTTGATTGAAGATATTCTCAATCAAGGCTCAAAACAAGCCCGCCAAGAAGCTCAAACCACCTTAACTCAAGTCTTGGAAGCCATGGGAATTTGATGGGTAGCCTATCTTTTAATTGTTAATCTTGGCTTTTGTTAAAAAACTGTGGGTATGCCTGGACTTGAACCAGGGACCGCCGACTTATAAGATCGGTGCTCTAACCGACTGAGCTACATACCCTTCTTGGTAGCAGGGGCGGGACTTGAACCCGCGACCTCAGCGTTATGAATGCTGCGCTCTAACCAGCTGAGCTACCCTGCCATAGGTACTGCCAATTATAGCAGTTTCACCCTTCAAAAAGCACCCATAAAAACAAAAAAGCCCCCAACCTAATGGAAGCCTTCTTGTTTGTTGCGGGGCCAGGAGTTGAACCTGGCCTGTGAGATTATGAGCCTCACGTGCAGCCGTACACTACCCCGCATGTCTTTGTGCCTAAGGATTTTAACACACCTTACTTAGTGAGTAAATACTTCTAGCCACATTTTCCATGTAGATTTATTGTCATCAATTGTAAATTCCGGATAAAAGCCTTCTCCGCCTTCTTCCGGTATCATCTCTATCCAGTAGTCTTCTGCTTTCCCTAGACCGAACTTGTCTCTAGCTTGTTGCTCTAAATAAGCGCTACTTGTAGCGTATTCAATTTTTCTTTGAAGCAGCCGGTTTTCATCTTCTGTCTCCCTCACCAAAGCCTCTAAGTTTCTATTCTCACCATAAGCGTTTCTAAGTACTCTATACTGATTCAAAATATTAAAAACTATAGATAATAATATCAATATAAATCCAAATAATAAGATATAATCTTTTATTCTCTTCATATACTTTAAACTTGTATGTTGTCCCAAATAATGTTATTATAAGACGAATATGGCAGATCTATCCTTTGATAGTGCCCTTGATCTGTTTACCTCTTCTTTAACCAAGAAAGGCAAGTCTACAAATACTATTGTAGCTTACAAGGGTGACATCAACCAATTATTGAACTACTTAAAGGCGCAGCAAAACGTCAGTACTGTCGATGCTGTCGACTTTTCTTACATAGAAAACTTCAAGAAAGATTTGATGAAGAATAACTATACGGCAAAATCAGTTAGCCGCAAACTCAACTCCATCAAAAACTTCTTTTCTTTTCTCAAATCTGAAGGTGTTATCGAAAAAGATCCTTCCGGCGATGTTAAACATCCCAAATACGAAAACGAACTACCTCGTGTTCTCAAACCTATCGAATATCGCTCTCTTCGCGACGCTTGTAGAAACGATACCCGGGCTACTGCCATCGTTGAGCTAATGCTTCAGGCTGGTTTAAGAATTAAAGAAATCGAAAATTTAAAATTGGACAATGTCCGGGAAAATGAACTGGTAGTTGAGGCCAACGAAAGTCATCCCGAAAGAATTGTCCCTCTGAACAATTCCGCCAAAATAGCCCTGAAAAGATATATGGAAGAAAGCCGTTATCCCAGCAAATCCCGAAATGTCTTTGTCACTAAAACCGGTCGCCGGCTTCTTGCCAGAAATGTCAGAAGTCTTCTTAACCGCTATTTTGAAAAAGCCGATATCAAGGGTGTCAAAGTCAATGATCTTCGTAACACCTTTATTGTCTTTCAGCTAAAATCCGGTGTCCCCATTGATGTTGTTTCCCAGGTTGCCGGCCACAAAAGAATTTCTACCACCGAAAAATATTTGGAACTCATCGACTCCAAAGAAGAATCCAAAGGCATCAAGCTCAAGGAACTATAATCTTGCCCTCTTTGATATTTCAGCCTCCACGATTTCTTTCGGTCGCCCGTATTTCAAAGCCGACAATCTCTTGACCATTTCTGCCATTTTAATGTTGCCTGGCTTCTTTTTTTCCTCTGCCGCTACTCTTAGGGAGAAGGGGGTCTTTGGCACCCCGTCAACCATTGTCTTTAAATAAATTTCTCCGGTCCCTAAATTTAGCAAATCATGTTCACTAAAGACCGGCTTAAATTGATTGACCAGGAAGTTAGCATCTGAAATACCCACTCTAAAGCTGCAGATTGAACCCACATTTCCAAAAACGGCATTCTTTACTTCATCATCCATTTGGGAAATAAACTGATTGGCTACCGTTAGATTCAAATGGTATTTTCTGGCCTCCGACATTATCACTGCAAAATCCTGTGTGGCAAAATTTTGGAACTCGTCCACATAAAGATAGAAATCCTTTCTCTTTTCTTCCGGAGTATCCTGCCGGCTCATAGCAGCGATAAGAATTTTTGGAATTAAAACTAAGCCCAAAAAAGACGAGTTTTCTTCGCCGATTGTTCCCTTGGCCAAATTTATTATCAAGATTTTACCCTCATCCATGGCCTCTCGGAAACTAAAAGACGACTTTGATTGGCCGATGATATTTCTCATCATCGTGTTAGTAATAAACCGGCCGAATTTAGACACGATATAGTCCAACACCTCGGATTTATGGAAGTCAGATGTCTGGGCAATTTGGTCCGTCCAGTACCTTTTGACCATCGGATCTTTCACCTTGGGCAGCAAATACTGTACATAAGACTGGTCGGTCAAACAGCGGACAATCTCGATAAAAGTCGCTCCCGGCTCCGTCATTACCGTCAACATAATATTTCGGATGGCGTGTTCGAATCTCGGTCCCACGATACCAGTTTTGTAGGGGTCGTAGAGCTTGTACATTAAGTTAATAATCGACGATGTCACGAAATCTTTTTGGTCCTCGTTATCGCATTCCATCACATTGAAACCCATTGGCCTGCTTGTCATTGACGGATCAAAATATATCACATCATCAACTCTCTCCGGTGGAATCCTCTCCAAAATGCTTTCAAAAGTATCATGCGGATCAATAAAACAAACACCTTTGCCGGCCTTAATATCCTGCAAGGCCATATCGGCCAGCAGCCAGGATTTACCGACACCTGTTTGCCCGACAATATAAAAGTGTCTCTGTCTGTCCGTGTTGCTGATGCAAAATTTTTTCTTTACCCCTCTATATAAATTGTCTCCGATATACATTCCTTCTTGGGGCGAATCTACCGGAAGAGCTGCTTTTTTTGACTTTAGCCAATAAATGTTTGGGGTTTCTACTGCCTTATTTGGAAAATGGTAAACCGAAGCGACTTCTTCTGCCGAAAGTATGTTTCTTTGCCCGCTCCAAAACACAACCGGATACTTGTAAATAAAATCTTCCATAAATAAGTTCTTAAACTTAATCTTCCGTCCTGACAGCTTGTTCCAGGGAGATTCATACTGAGAGAAACAGGCTTTGATATTGGATAAATTCATCTTGGCTAGTTCCTTACTTGGTGCTACCGATACAATTCTTAAAGCCACCTCAAAACCTGCTTTATTGCACTTGTTTTGAATTGCCTCTAGCTGTTTAGCATCGACTTTGTAGGATGCTTTTTCCGGATTTGATTCACTTTTTTTGGTACTGCTGATAAAACTGTTTCCTGCTTTAGCCCATTTACCGTCAGTCGGCGATACTATCAGTTGGATGGATACTGCTTCTTCCGGATTCAGTTTAGACAATGCTGAACTGACTGAAGCCAGTGGGTCGGTTGGCATTTCTTTGTACGTCTTAACCGGGTAATAAGCGTTCTTCTTCAACCCCAGCCAGGCATACTCTACCTTGCCTCCCTCAGTATAAATGTTTGGCTCTTCCACTATTTGAATATCCGCTCCCGCATAAACGCTATACACCTGCTTCTCAATAAAATCCTGGTAATCTTTTGGTAGGGAAATATAAAATTTTATGTCATCGCTTGTCCCCACAATTTCCATACTAATACTATCCTGGGCTTGTATGCCTTGCAGGAATTTAAATTTAGCCGACTTATAAATACTGGAAAAAGAACTGACTATTTGTTCCATTGCATCAATTTTTACTTCATTATCTTCGGGAACTGCCACCAATAGGGTAATCATCTCCAGGGACTTCTTTTCCCGATCTTTCCATCGGTACCATAATATCAGTACATAGACCAAAAAAATTACCAGTGCCAACACCAAACCCGCCGCTACCAAAAGCAGCGCCCAATTGATTAACTGGCCTACTAATGTATCAAGTGTCATTATCTTTGAATTTTACCTTTCCTTTCTCTTTTTTAATTATTCTTAGCACGAAAACCGACAGCCATCGGCCGGCATCAGATACCGTTCTCTTAAATCCGGCAGCGAAAGCATTCTTTGTAATCGGCAAAACCACTGTTGGGTTACTTGGAGCTGCTGGTGTCATCACCACCTGTCCCGTCGTATCGTCTCTTACTACCTTTTGGCTGCTTTCGCTGGCTTTCTCTACCTTCTCAATCCAGCCTTCTACATTTCGTGGTAGCGGTTCGTTAGCCTTACTTTCAAGGTCATCTATTTTAACATTTGAAATTTCTTCGTTCTGTATTGGGCTAGGAATCTCTTTACTGTTTACCATGACTAAGACAAGTATAGGATAAATTTGCTCTTAAAACTACGTTATAATTAGCCACAGTGACAACAATCAAGCCGCGGATATCACAAGTAATTGGCATCGACAACAGTCGCCACCTCCTCCCTTTTCTCACCTCTTTGATGATGATCTTGTTGGCCATCGTCACTATTTGGTTTCTTGGTGGCGGCAGCTTCCGGCTCTATGCCAGTGCTTTCTTTGGCCTTTATGCTCTGACCAAGCAAATCTGGCTTTCCGTAGTTCTTATTGGTGTTCTCCAAAACCTGATTTTTCTCCCCCTCCGATTTTTCAGCCTGAAATTATCCACTAGTCTAAAGGAGTTCGAAGACACCCTCGAGGAAGTTAAAAACGAAAAAGAACAATACATTCTATTTACCAAAAAAGTAAAAGAAGGCAATCCTGCCATTATCTTTTTTATAATTAATTTCTTTCTCAATACCATCGCCTTCTTCTCCGCTGGAAGAATATTTCTCATAGATTTCTACAATCAAAAGCTTGACCCTAATCTACTTTACAGTTTTATACCTTATCCCGAGTATCCTCTACAGGGTACTGATTTCCACTTTCCCTTTTTCAGCATTACCCAAACTGCCGCTCTCTCTTGGAGTAGCATCTTTCTAATTTGGTTCTATATTGTTCTTGCTTTAGTTGTCCCCAGGCTGCTTTGGCGACTTGTCCGCTTTTTGTTTTGGAAAAACAAACAAATACTTTCCGCCCGCATTAGCTACAACAAACTATTGCTTCAGGTTGCTGGCTTCAGCGGCACTCTTTTTGTTATCTCCCTAGTCGTTCTTCGTCACATCCCCACCGCTTTTGAAGGTATATGGCTGGTGGCTGACTTGACCATTCCCAACCGTACTCTCAACACAGTAACCGCCATCGGCACCTTTATCACCGCTTTTCATGCTGGTTATATCCGCAATTCTTTGGCAGTCAAAAAAGCTCAAGCCGCCCAAATCCCTCAGGATGTTATCCAAAAGGTTACTCGGGAAAATCTTCGCCAAACCCTCAAAAATTCAATATTTCTGGGTCTTGGTGCCTTTCTGATTACCAATCAAATACCCTGCGCTTTCGAGCTTTCCATTGCCACTTTCGAACTTCTCTATATTCTATCTCCCTATACTTTTGATCTCATATTAAATTTTGCTAACGACAAGACCAAAGATAAATGACCACATCTGACTTTCCTTCTATCTTGGGGCATTACAAAAACTTGGTTTGGCCTCTGATAGAATCAAACCTCAAATCTCAAGTCGATTTTCCCGACTATTGCCGGGTTAATCGTAAATATTCAAAACTCGTTGATTACTATCATCAAATTATTTCCGAGTATCCCCGTCGTCAGGGCAAATATCTTAGACCAACCCTTCTCCTGCTTACAGCCCAATCCATGGGTGTACCCTTGGAAAAATCCCTTGCCACTGCCGCTGCTATGCAGGTTTCTGAAGACTGGATCTTAAACCACGATGATATTGAAGATAATTCCCTGGAGCGCCGCGGCGCCCCCACACTCCATCGGCAAATTGGTATGGAGCTTGCCATAAATGCCGGTGACGCTCTCCACCTTCTCATGTGGAAACTCCTAACCGACAATCTTTCCCACCTCGATCCAATTTTAGCCCAGCAACTTCTTTATGAATTCTTTAATATGATCAACCGGACTACTTTTGGCCAAACTGTTGAACTCAAGTGGACTTTAGAAAACCGCAATGATCTTAGCTTGGAAGATATCTTCCTTATCCTGGAAAGCAAAACCGGCTACTATACCATTGCCGGACCCATGCGTCTCGGAGCCATTATCGCCAATGCCACCTCAGACCAGCTCAAAGATCTTTATGATTTTGGGGTTACTTTAGGCCGCTCTTTTCAAATAGTCGATGACTTGCTTGACCTCACTTCCGATTTTGCCGGCCAAAAAAAGCAGCAGGGGAATGACATTTACGAGGGCAAAAAAACCGTCATGTTGATGCATCTTTGCCAAACTGTCTCACCGCATGACAAATCTCGCCTTGATTCAATACTTAACAGAGACCGCCAGGACAAAAGCCCTGCCGATGTTGCCTGGGTCATTGAAAAAATGGACCATTATGGTTCTCTTGATTATGGCCGTCAGCTTGCTTCTCAGTTTGCCAAAGAAGCCAAAGACCAATTCGATACCCGGCTTACGTTTTTATCACATGAACCTTACCGTTCTCAACTCAGCCAGGCCATTGACTTTATAATAAGAAGAAAACATTAATGCTAAGCAAATTGCACAAAGCTATTTTTCTTCAATTTTCCGGGATTCTTGGTGCCGGCATCTTTGTCCTGCCCTATCTCTACCACCACACTGACCCGCTTTTGGCCTATTCCCTTTTATTTCTTTTGGTCTTGGTCGTTGCCTTGGCCAACTTTTTTTACATCGACGTTATCCTGGCCACCAAAGGCGACCATCAACTCTCCGGCTATGCTCAAATCCACCTGGGCATAAAATTTAAAAATCTAGCTACAGCCAACATTCTTCTCCTTGGTATCGGTGTCCTTTCTGCCTACATCAAAATTGCCTCCGGCTTTATCAATCTCCTCTTTCCTGCGACTTCTGCATATTCTGCTTTCCTTTTTCTCTTAATCCTCCTACTCCTTCACCTTGCTAGGCTCAAACCCACTCAGTCCCTGTCACAAATATTCCCCGCTCTAAGCCTATTTATTGTCATTGTCCTCTATATTCTCTCTTTCAAATTTCCCCCCGCACTCCATGTCCACAACGAACTTTCTCCCCTAATCTTTGGCTCCACCATTTTTGCTCTCAGCGGCTTTACCATCCTCCCCGAAATTGAAGAAATCCTTCGCGGCGAAACCTTCATCAAGCTCAAACTTCGGCAGGCCTCGTTGACCGGCTTGCTTTTGGTGATCCTGGTCTACCTTCTATTCATCTTTGCCGTTGGCCGTATTAGCGGAGACGCCATTTCCCCCGATAGCATTACCGGCATCTTCCAGTCTTCCACCGGAATTGGCCGGCTTTTGGCGTTTTTTGGAATTATCACTCTTCTCAAAGCTTCCCTAAATTTTCTTTATATTCTCAAGGAAACTTTCTTTCGCGATCTCCAAGTCAGGGAGTCAACCTCTTATTTCCTCTCCTCCCTTATCCCTTTCTTCGTCCTTCTTTTTGCCGGTACCTCCTTTGTCGCCATCATCTCCCTTACCGGCTCTCTGACTGTATTTATCTCTGTTCTGATAATTAGCTTAATTCGCCTCAAGCTAAAAACTTCCACTTTTACCCGGGCATCAATTTTTATTGTCCTCGCCCTGCTCTTTGCCGGTCTTATTTCCGAATTGTTTTGATCTCGTCTCGGCAATAAATCTGGTTACCGACCCTCTCACATCCTCCGTTGATTTGATACTTCCCGCCCCCTGCCAAAACGACAAATAAAGCTCTTTGCATCTCCTGTCAAACTTATCCATATCATCTTTGGGTAAATTCTCCTTCAGTAAATCAAAAAACTGTTT
>JBMNON010000002.1:0-102542 GCA_050943115.1 Patescibacteria group bacterium | reverse complement strand
AAAGACCCGAATCCAACTCCTATACATTTTATGATGGCCCCCCTTTTATAACCGGGCTTCCTCACCACGGCAGTCTTCTTCCCAGCATTGCTAAAGACTTGATTCCACGTTTTTGGACAATGAAAGGAAAAAAAGTCCGAAGAGTCTGGGGTTGGGATTGTCATGGTCTTCCAGCCGAAAATAAGGTTGAAGAACAACTCGGGATACAATCAAAAAAAGACATTGAAAGAATTGGTATCAGAAACTACATTGATGCCTGCTACTCCTATGTACAAAATGTCTCTCAGGAATGGGAATGGTATATCGACCATATTGGCCGTTGGGTCGATTTTCAAAACGCTTATCGGACTATGGATCTTTCTTATATGGAATCTGTCATGTGGGCTTTTTCTGAACTTTTCAAGAAAGGTTTGATATACAAGGGCGCCAGGACATCTTTGTTTTGCCCCCGTTGCTCCACCCCTCTTTCGAATTTCGAAATCGCCATGGACAACTCTTATCGCATGGTAGAGGATCCGGCCATCTCAATTAAATTTAGGCTAAAAAACCGGGATGCCTATATCCTTGCCTGGACAACTACTCCGTGGACATTACCGGGAAACTTGGCTCTGGCAATCGATAAAAACGAAACGTATGTCGAAGTAAAAACCTCAAATGGAGACAATCTAATACTGGCCAAAAACCGGCTGGGGCCAGTCATGGAAGACAAAAAATATGAAATCATACAAGAACTCAAAGGCACCAAACTCCTTGGTCAAAAATATGAACCCCTCTATTCATATTACGAAGTGAATCAAAACGATTACACCATTTATCATGCCGACTTTGTATCGATGGAAGAAGGAACAGGTGTTGTTCATATCGCCCCTGGTTTTGGTGAAGACGATGCTCTTTTCGGCAAAGAAAACAAGCTCTCCACAATTAACCACGTCGACGATGAAGGAAAAATTGTTGACAAAGTCAAGCAATTTTCCGGTTTATTTGTAAAAAAAGCCGATCCAATTGTCATTAATGACCTCCGATCCCGCAACCTTCTCTTTAAAGAAGAAAAAATTACACACAGCTATCCTTTCTGTTACCGATGCGGCACCCCCCTTATATATAAAACTCAAACGGCCTGGTATCTAAATATCGACGATATTCGCGATACCATGCTAAAAACCAATCAGGAAATTAACTGGATACCCGATCACATAAAAACCGGCCGCTTTAAACAGGGAATCGAAACCGCTCCCGATTGGTGTCTTTCCCGATCCCGTTATTGGGCTTCTCCAATACCAGTATGGGAATGCGAAGATTGCGGGGAACGCTTTGTCCCCGCCTCAATTGCTGAATTAGAAGAAAAATCAGGTCAAAAAGTAAACAATCTACACAAGCCTGACATTGACGAAATCACAATCAAATGCGCCAAATGCCAAAAAGAAGTAAGAAGAGTTCCTGAAGTCCTCGACTGTTGGTTTGAATCAGGGTCAATGCCCTACGCTGAAAGACATTATCCTTTTGAAAATAAAGAAAGGTTTAAAAAAGAATTCCCATCAGATTACATTATCGAATATATTGCTCAAACCCGAGGCTGGTTTTACACCCTGCACGTTTTAAGTAGCGCCCTTTTTAAATCAAAAGCATTCAACAATTGTGTCGTCACTGGTGTCATAATGGGCACCGATGGCCGTAAAATGAGCAAATTATTCAAAAACTATCCAGATCCCCGCATGGTTTTGGAAAAGTACGGCGCTGAAGCTTACAGGCTTTATTTTATGGGTAGTGTAGTCATGCTCGGAGAGAATATAAACATCGACGAGAAAGAATTTGAAGATAAAGTAAAAAACGTACTCCTCCCCCTTTGGAACATTTATAAATATTTTATTACCTACGCCAACCTAAATGATTGGTCCCCAAGCATTACCCCATCGCCAAACAAATCCAACAACATTCTCGATAAATGGATAATAAACAGAACCAACCGACTAACCTTTGACTTCGAACAAGCCTTACTCGAATACAATATTCCCAATGCAGTTCGGCAAGTTCAGCCATTTATCGAAGATTTGTCCCGTTGGTACATCCGGCAATCCCGTGACCGTTTTGTCAATGGCAACAAAGATGCTCTACAGACACTTTGGCAAGTGCTAGTTCAGTTTAGTCAAACCACCGCACCACTAATCCCCTTTGTTACTGAATATTTCTGGCAAAACCTAATGCTGAATTTCTCTCCGGACTCCCCGGAATCTATACATTTAAGCGATTATCCTTCAGTTAAAATTACCGATATTGATCAAGGAATCCTTGACAGTATGCAGCTTGTTAGATCGATTTCTGAGCAGGGGAATATGATTAGGAAATCATCTGGCATAAGCCTTAGGCAACCTCTTCAAAAAGCCTCTGTTTTCACCTCTTTCCCGAACCAGCTTGGCAAAGATTACCAGGAGATTATTAAAAATGAACTTAACGTCAAGGAAGTCGATATTGAAAAACAAAACAACGAATTAAAGGTCGAACTTGACACCAAACTAAGCCCTGACTTAATTGCAGAAGGAGAAAGCCGCGACATAATAAGACAAATACAAAATCTTAGAAAAGAAAACCACCTTAATATTCAAGATAAAATTAAAGTCTTCGCCCCTTCCTGGCCAAAACAGTTTGAAGATGATATAAAAAAAAGAACTCTTGCAGTTTCAATTGAAAAATCCGATAATCTTCAAATTGAAAAAGTCAGTTAATGCAAAAAAACTATGGCCTACCGGTATTGATAAGTCTTTGCCTGCTCTTTTGTATTAACATGCTTATGGTCAGCTCCCTGGCGCCCTCTCTGCTTCCAAAACAATTATTTGCCTGGTTCATCGGATTGCTACTATTTTTTCTGGGCCGACAACTAATTCCAAAACAGTTATCGCCATTAAGAAACTTCATCCTAGCTGCTGCTTGTCTTCTTCTTTTTCTCCCCATTGCTCTAAACAACATTACTCGCGGTTCACGCCGCTGGATAGATATAGGACCCGTCTCCATCCAGCCTACAGAAATCGTCAAACCATTGCTTATGATTGTCCTCTCCACATCAACCTTACCGGTTTTGCATTTAATCCCCGTATCTATCATCGCCATTCAACCTGATTTGGGAAGTGCCATCTCAGTCTTGCTTCTGATGGCGCCCGTCGTTCTTTATAATTCTAAACTACTAAAACTGGCTGCTGTCGGCCTATTTGCCCTAATGGCCTTGTCACCGGTAATCTGGACCAAAGTTCTTCACGACTACCAAAGAAATAGGATAGAGTACTTTTTGAATCCGGCGTCAGACCCCTTGGGCAAAGGCTACAATGTCATTCAATCTCAAATCGCCATTGGTTCGGGAGGCTTGTTTGGTAAAGGTTATAAAAAGGGGACTCAGGGGCAGCTTTTATTCCTACCCGAAAAGCATACCGATTTCATGTTTGCCGCTACCGGTGAAGAATTGGGCTTGTTTGGACTATTGTTAATAATTTTTGCCTATTATCTTCTGATAGTTTCCCTATTCAAAAAAGCTTATTCTACCAACGACAGGGCCTTGTTTATTTTTACGCTGGGAATTTCTTTTCAAATATGGATGCAGGCTTTTGTCAATATTGGGATGAATATTGGAATTCTTCCGGTTACGGGCATCCCCCTCCCCTTTCTATCAGTCGGAGGTTCTTCTATTATGTCTCTTCTTTTTTCATTGGGTATCATCTTTTCTTCCTGATATTCCTTATTTTCAAACAATATCTTGTGATATAATCAAACATTATGAAATACGCAGTCATAGCCATCTCTGGCACCCAATATAAGGTCGAAGAAAATCAAACTATAACCGTCGACAAAATGGCTTTAAAAGAAGGTGAAACCGGTCAAATTGATCAAGTCCTTCTTCATGTTGACAACGATAAAGTCGAAGTGGGTAAACCCACCGTAAAAGGAGCCAATGTCGACTATAAAGTTATTAAAAATTATCAGGGTGATAAAATTAGGGTATTTAAATACAAAGCAAAGTCACGTTATCGCAAAACTCAAGGTTTTAGACCCCAGTTGACTGATATTCAAATTACAAAAATTAATAAATAAACATGGCACATACCAAATCACAGGGTAAAACCAATCAAAAATCAAATCGCCCCGGACAGAGAAGGGGAGTCAAAGTTTTCGGTGATCAATCTATCGATGTCGGTCAAATTATTGTCCGTCAAGTTGGTTCCAAATTTCATCCCGGCAATGGTACTAAAATGGGTAAAGATTTCACTATCTACTCTATGCGTCCTGGAAAAGTTAAGTTTATCAAAAGATTAGGCAAAAATATCGTATCTGTCATCAAAGCTTAATTTGACCTAGTCTGCACTATTTTACCTCACTTTTTTCACATACCTTTTCATAGTAACCTTTTACTATGAAAAATATTGCCCAAATACCTACCAATCAGCTGGAACCAAACCCTTTACAGCCAAGAGGTATCATCAGTCCGGAATCAGTTTCGGAATTAATCGAATCTATAAACGAACACGGGATACTGGAACCCCTGATTGTTGCCAAAACCCCCGCCGGTTATCAAATCATTGCCGGCGAAAGAAGGTGGCGGGCTGCCCGCCATCTAAAGCTTGAATACGTTCCGGCAATTATCAAAGAAACCTCCCCTCAGCAGATGCTGGAAATGGCTATTGTAGAAAATGTCCAAAGGAAAGACCTTAATCCAATCGAAAGGGCTAAAGCTTTCCTGAGATTAAAAGAGGAATTTGGCCTTGATAACCAACAAATAGCCAAAAAAGTCAGCAAAAGCATTCCCTATATTATCAACGTCCTTAAACTTCTCACTCTCCCCGACGCGCTAAAAGACGGACTTCTTTCCGGGCTTATTTCCGAAGGCCACGCCAGGGCTTTATCAGGAATAGGTGATACCCGACTAATGATTGAAGCATATAAAATTGTTCTAAAAGAAAAAGCTTCCGTCCGTAGGGCAGAGGAAATTGCCAGGAGAATGAAGAAGAAAATTGAAGAAGGTACCGTTCCCATAACCAAGGAAAATTTGCCTCTTTTCCTTAAATCCAAACTGGACAACATCAGTACTGACTTGGAATCCATTTTTGATGATAAAACTGCTTCGGTAAAAATTTCACAATCAAATGTTTTTACCCGAATAACATTTCAGTTTAAAGGCCCGGTTGAAAAACGGTTCGAAAATATTAAATCACTCTACAAACAAATCTGCCAAAAGGAACTACAACCGGAAACTGAAAATTGACACTTATTCTATTTCAATCTTAGGTACTGTGCCAAGTTCACTTGGAGGCCAATACTTGAAGAAGGCTTTACCGACAATAGAATCAGCTTTAATCGGTCCAAACTCCCTTCCGTCCCTTGAATGAGGTCTGTTGTCACCAAAACATAAATACTGTCCGCTAGGAATTACTCTTTCCATCCCTTCAACTGCAAAAGTACCAGCCTCAGTATAAGTATCTTCTCCAAGATATCCTTCATCAAGAAGGGCCCCATTAAGGTAAACCCTGCCCTCTCTCACCATAACCCTATCTCCCGGAACTCCGATTATTCTTTTAATGTATTCACACTCATCTTCGGCGCAAGGCTCGCTTGGAGGGGCTTTAAAGACCACCACATCACCTCTTTTAGGCTCTCCCAAATGATAGGACAACTTGTCAGTCAGCAAATACTCTCCATCTTTAAAGTTCGGAAGCATGGAGCTACCTTTAACCTCATTTGGTTGGGCGATAAATAAATACAACAAAACAAACACCGATAAAGCTAAAACAATCGATTGGGCAAATTCGAGAATTAAACCTCCCAAAGAAAACCCTTTTTCATAATTTTGATTTTTTCCCATATTATTTAGTTTATTACTTCAAACCTTTAACTACAACATTTAATTTGTAGCCTTAAATTTTGTTATAATTGCCCTAAGGTTGTTTAGCTCAGTTGGTTAGAGCGCATCGTTCACATCGATGAGGTCGCAGGTCCGAGTCCTGCAACAACCACTATCTGCAATACATACCCGATGGTTCAATCCACTCCCGACCATCCCTTTTTATCAATTCCTCAGCTTCTTTAGGACCCCAAGTGCCTGGTTTATAAGAAATAGGCAACTGGTTTTCTGCGTTAAGTCCGTCGATAAATTTCCACTGTGCTTCTACCTCAGAAGAGTCATTATAAAAAGTCTGGTCTTCGTTAAGAGCATCAAAAATTAACTTTACATAAGGGTTAGCCAATTTCCTGTTTAGACTTTTGTAGCAAAATTGCATCAATCCTTCTTCAAGCGACAATCCCAAACCTGGCTTCTTCACCATAATTCTAACTATTACCCCTTCGTTTGGTTGAACTCTGAAAAATAGAACATTTTTCTTCCTTCCCTCATTTTTAAATACAATAGCAATTTCAGCCACGTCTTCTTTTAATTTTTTCCCAGCCCTCAAATAAATTGGGATTCCTTTAAACCTCCCTCTCGACAGCTCAGTTTTTAGAGCAAAAAAAGTGTTTGTTTTGGCCCCGTTTTCGTCTTTATAACCCACGTATTGCCCCAATACTAAACTTGTATCTTTGGGGACCAAGGCTTCCAACACTTTCAACCTGGCCTCAGTAATACCTGTGTTATCAAAGTTTTTGGGCTCTTCCATAGTTGAAAAAGTTAACATTTGCAACAAATGGTTCTGGCCTACATCTTTTAATGCCCCAACCTGGTCATAATATGAACTCCGAGACTCCACTCCTATAGTCTCAGCAGCTGTAATTTGAATATGATCAATATGCTCAGCATCCATAATCGAATCGAATAATTTGTTTCCAAACCTAAAAGCTAAGATATTTTGGATTGTTTCCTTGCCTAAGTAGTGGTCTATTCTAAATATCTGATCCTCTGAATAATATTTCCCCAACAACATATTCAGCTTTTTGGCACTCTCCAAATCATAACCAAGAGGTTTTTCTATCATTAACCTTGACCTTCCTTGGCTTTTATTAGTTAGCCCTGATTTATTCAAAAATTTAAAAATCGATCCGTACAGATTTGGGTGGGTAGCCAAGTAAAAAATCCGGTTATCACACTCTCCATTTATATAGATAGATTCTTTTAAATCCTCATATAGTTTACTGTTTTCAACATCTCCGCTTAAGAATTGAAATTTTGATAAAAATTCTTCAACATCTTCGTTCCTGCAACCCCTTACTTTTTCTTTAATTGATTCTCTTACTAATCTTTTGTAGTCTTCACGGCTTCTTTCCCTGTGTGACAACCCGATAATGCAAACATCTTTAACGTAACCTTTTGCAAATAATTCAAACAGTGCCGGTATCAACTTAACTTTTGCCAGGTTGCTTGTAATACCAAAAACTACAATCAAGAATTTTTTCATTTGAGTATATTTTACGTTAAAACAACGAATGCTAACTCACGGTCTTTAAGTTGTTCCCGGTATTTTGCTTTAATATGAGCTGCTTGTTGTGGAGACAGTGAAATGTCATCACCGTCAATCAAAACAAAAACCAAATCATTAACCCTGGCCCTCACTCTCTCCGCCAAATTCTCCGGCTCCAAATCAATCGTCATCCCTGTCATGGGGCACACCAAATGCTCCTCAATTTTCCCACACTTTATATCTACATCCCTATCGGTTGGACAGAATTCCGGATGATCCATGAGTATCCTCTCCATATCTTTTCCTGCCAAATCATCTTGCTTTCTGGCAATAACCAAAGCTGGCGCCGACGTTTCCGAAACTTCATTTTTATATGTTTCTTTTAACAACTTTATGAACTCTCGGCTCATCTTGAACTATTCTAATCACACTATCCAAAGTATTACAGGACTAATTTAAATTTGACTATATTAGAGTGATAAAGTAATAAATTGTTCTACTAAACAAAAATATAAGACTTAATTAATAAGCTAACTTTTGTGGAATAATTTGTGTAAAATTGAATAAGATGAAGGCTTTTATAACTCGATTCTTGGTTTTATTTCTAATATTCGGAACTGGACTTATTTTCACCAAAGACTCATGGCCTCTTATGTTCTCCAAACAAGACCCCATTGATCCGGAATATCTCACCGAAAACTACGATCCTTCAAAAACACTTGGGATTTTTGACAATAGAGAAGTCTCTGTACCACCCCAAAATCTTTCAAAAATCCTTGGCGAACACACCGGTGAAACAACTCAAAAAAGAATCGAGGTTGATTTAACCACTCAAATGTTATCTGCCTATGAAAATAACAAACTTGTTTACAATTTCCTCATATCCACCGGAAAATGGGATCGAACCCCTACGGGTACATTTAAAATATGGGCAAAAATCCTTTCCCAGAAAATGTCCGGAGGATCGAAAGAACTTGGTACCTATTATTACCTGCCCAACGTACCCTACATACTTTTCTTTTACAACGATAAAGTTCCCAAACATGTTGGTTATAGTATCCACGGCACCTATTGGCATAACAACTTCGGTGTTCCTATGTCCCATGGCTGTGTCAATATGAAAACCCCTGAGGCAGAAATGATTTTTAACTGGGCAGACTACGATACACCTATTACAATCTTTGGGAAATATCAAACTCAATTACCATCAGTTTATATGAACCCTAATCAATCTACCCTGCTAAGCTCAACAAGATTACCTATCTTCTGACTTCGTCAATCAAAAAATCTACCGTTATTGATGTAGCAAATAAACTGGGCCAATTCTTGCTTCCAAAATATTTATCTGCTTCAACTCGCAATTCTTCATAGTCCTTATAGGCCAAAGACTGAAATCTGGATGGCAATTGCCCCTTTTTACTCATACTGTAAACGGTTCTGTCAACAAATTTTTCATCTCTTGTCATCTTTTCATAAACACTAAGCGCTTCCTTTTTGGCAATGTTAACACTGCCGCTTTCAGCTACCCTCAAAACATTTTCAAGCACCCTCTTCGTTACAATTCTCTCTTCATAGTTCTTTCTAAACACAAAAACACCCCTAACAATTTTTTCGAGGTCCCTCTTCCGGACTCCATTAAATGCCAGATCAAGGCCCGATGCATCTCCATAATTCTCTTTTAGCAAATTCAAATCCCTCTTAATAAGATTAAATAAAAATTCGCTGTTAATATTATCATCAATTAACCGGCCGCTCACCGCATCTACAACAAATTCAACCTCCTCGTTCTCCTTAATTTCATTCTCAAAATAATTCCAAACCCCTCCTTCGTAAGTACTACCGGTTACTAAATGATACACACCGGTACTAATCCCGGTTAATACAACTTCACAACTGTCCGAAGTTGTCTCATTTACTACGATAAACCCATCTGTATCTTCAAAAAAATCTTGTCCACAACGTACTTCAATATCAGCAGGCGAACCCATATAAAAATAAAGATTATCTTCATACTTGTTTTCTTGAACAATTCCCTCAAAAGAACCCAAACCCAAAATTTCAAATACCTCATCTATCGCACCGCCTACCATATCTCCATGGTTCGACTCAATTTCAATGTAATTATCATCTGGGAATTTGGCACTTTTTACCAAAACAGTACCATCCCCCTCGCTTGTCCTTTCATAAAAAACTGGTTTTCCATCATCCCAATAACCCAAAATTCGATCAAAAATTCCTGCCGGCTCTACATTTATCCATTCTACAGTCGGTATTCCCCGAGCGACTATAGCATCAAAATTTGGGTAAATTTCACTTACATTTGAGTTTTGAGTGATCAGGAAATCGTTCCTATAAGTCTGAGATTCAAAATCAACAAGACCTTCATTATTTCTTAGGAAATTGAAAACCGGAAGGAGATCTTTGATAACTGGAGCATACCAGCGGATAGTTTCGACATTACTTTCAAAATTTTTCTTCTGCAATTGAAGTAGTATATTTAAAGCCACCGAGGAAAAATTAGTCCTGTCCGACACTCTACCACCGGACCAAGCCTCATATGCTTTAATTGCACCCGAATTAGGACTCCCGATACTTATAACCCTTCCTAAGTTAGTTCGATTACTATCCTGATACCAGCTTCTGGCGACCAAACCACCCAAACTATGGCCCACTAAGTCAATGGTATCTTCATCTTCAAAATTGTTTTCTACAAATCCATCAAAATTAATCAAAATCTCCTCTACCGGTTTTCTCCAATCATAATTCCAAACAAAATAATCCTCATTTATTATTAGCCCTTTTTCTTCAAAAGCCCTCGCGATATCCCTGCAATTACTAACAAAGGGAGTCATCCTCCAATCTTCGTCATCAACTTCCTGGCCAAAAACCATTGCCTTCTCATTCCAGCTCGCCCCCAATCCCGGAATCAATACGATTTTTCTTTCCGATTCTGGTCCTTGGTTATTATTTATTCTTATATAATCGATCAATAGCTCATTCCAATCACTTTGACCTCCTGATAGGGGATTTCCTAAAAACAATACTGGTGGTACACACTGATTATCATCAGTAACATAGATAAGATTACTTCCATCTAAGTAAAATGAATATTTAGAGCCTTCTTTTACAATCTTTAAAATATGCCATTCAGATCCTAATTCAGGAAGACTATTATATTTTCTACTCGCCAGATCTTGATATGGTGCAAAATTAGTACAACCATAAGGAGCAACATGAAAATCATTATACAAAAAGTGCGAACCTCTGTCCGCATCTCTCCAAAGAGAAAACTGATAGAAAGGATAGTTACTACTAGTCCCAGTATAACCAATACTAATTCCACTTCCCATACTAGAAACATTCTCGTTTGTGTATCTAAACTTAATTTCTAAATAAACTCTAAAGGCATCAAAAGCTTCAAATTTACTATAAACTATAGGAAAAGATCAGCTGTTGCTACCTAAAATTAAGTTGCCATTATCAACACTTATAGAACCTTCATTCGGAACAAAATTCCAAAGCAAGTCATTATAATTGTTAAAGTCTTCATTTATACTACCAGCAAATACACTCATAGGTAAAAGTATAGACATTCCAATAAAAGAAATAATACAAGCTAGAGTAACTAATTGTGATTTTAATAACATAAATAAATCGTAAACCTATAGGAAATAATAATCAATATGAAAGTGGCAATATTCCATAATCTCGAAAAGGGCGGAGCCCTTAATTACCTCATAGAAATATCTAAATGCCTAAACAACAGATCTATATCAATAGACCTGTTCTCGTTTAATAACAACGCACCAAAGAGCTATTTTTCTAATGTAAAAATTATTAAACTTAAAAAATCAAACAATATTTTTGATCATATAAGACAAATCATTTTCGAATTACCCAAAAAAAGTAAAATTATTTCAGATATTGTAAGAAAACAAAGTTACGATTTTGTCTTAATATTTCCCTGTAACTTAATTCAGGCACCTTATTTATTAAACCAACTCAAAGATGAAAAGGTTTTTTACATTTTCACTGAACCAAAGAGAGAATTTTATGAAAAAACATCTTTTGATTACTATAACATTAAAAAGACACTTGCTCGTACCCTTAGAACATACATAAAATTTATAGATAGATATAACACAAGAAGATCAAATAACATTTTTTCTATTTCAGTATACGAGCAACACCTTCTTAAAAAATATTACTCAAAAAATTCTATAGTAATCTACCCCGGATTAAAGCGAATTAAAGCAAAACAAATTAATAAAGAACAAAATAAAAAAATAATAACAATTGGGCAGCTTTCGTATTTAAAAGGTCATGTATTTACTTCGTACCAACTTAAACCATCCTCAAATGTCTCAATTATCGGAAGAATAACATTAGAGACTCAAAAAATTACGAACGTAGCAAATAAGCATAAAACAAACATTAATATAATTAAAACTGAAAACGATAATGAAAAATTTAAAATACTAGAAAAATATTCAATTTTTCTTTCTAACTATATTAAAGAACCCTTTGGAATTGCTACGCTTGAAGCTTCAGGCAGTGGTCTTTTTATACTAGGAAAAAATGAAGGAGGAACTCCTGAAATTATTCAACATGGAATCAATGGATTTCTTTACCCAAATAATATTAAAATTGCTAAGAAAACACTTAGTAATTTTTTAAGTAAAAATATTTTACTATTTTTTAAAAACAATGAAATTGACTGGGAAAAAACAACAAACGACATCCTCAAATGTACAAGCGACCACATATCAACCTAACATCTCCCTAATGCTCCTCACCAAAAACGAATCTCAAAACATTCTAAAAAATTATAGTTGGCTTGACAAATGCCCCAGAATCAATGAAATTGTAGCCGTTGACGACTATTCTGACGATGACACCCTAGAAGTACTCAGAAAACATGAATCAAAAACTAGAAAAGTAAAAATTATTAAAAGAAAGTTGAACAACAACTTTGCTGCCCAAAGAAATTATTTGGTTACAAAAACATCAAACGACTGGATACTTTGGCTTGATGCCGACGAACAACCAAGTGTCAATTTTATTAACTACGTTAATAATATAGATATTAATCAATATGATAATTACGCTTTTACCAGATCAGATTGTTTTCTTGGTTACACCCTAAAACATGGAGAGACTTCCTCCCAAACCTTTCTCCGTTTGTTTAACAAAAATAAAGGTAAATTCGAAGGTATGGTTCACGAAAAATGGTATAGTAGCTCAGCCTTCGTAAAAAATGAAAAAAATATAATGATTTACCATTGTTCCCATCAAACCCTCTCTTCTTTTTTAAATAAAATAAATTTCTACACTGACATCAGGGCCCGTGAACTTTTAGATAGGGGAGAGAGGTCAAATATTTTCCAAATCCTATTCTACCCCACAGCCAAATTCTTCCAAACTTACATTATCAAACTCGGTTTATTAGACTCGACGCCGGGAATCATTATCGCTCTGGGTATGAGCTTCCACTCTTTTCTGGTGAGGGCAAAACTATGGCACTTACAGCAACAAAAATAGCCTTTTATCTCACCCTAATTGTGTTTTTCTTTGGCCAATTATTACGTTTCCAATTATTTTCAGTTTCCTTTCCGGCCTTAGACCTTGCTATCCTGACCTTATTTATAACCAACATCATTTCTCTTCGAACGTCTAAGAACCTCAAAATCCACAATAAACCCTTTCTCGTCTTCCTGGTTTTTACATGGCTAACCTATACCACAAATTTAATAAGGTCAAACCACCTATCGCTAACTTCCTTATTCTACCTTCTCCGGCTCAACCTGCTTTTATCATTTTTTATTTTTCCACTAAATAAAAATATTTTTACAAAAAAAGCTCTTGGCTTCTTATCCCTAATATTGATATCCTCGATTATCTTCGGATTACTCCAGTATTTTTTCTGGCCTGATTTCACTTACTTCGACTCTCTCCAATGGGATCCTCATTTGTACCGCCTTGTCGGTACCTTTTTTGACCCCACCTTCACTGCTCTTATATTCTTAATCTTTTTGATATTTATTTTCCTAAAAAAACAAACGATCACGCCTCTCGTTGCGTTTTCCTATATCGGCCTCGCCCTAACCTACAGCCGATCTTCTCTTCTTGCCTTTCTTCTTGCATTCACTTACATCGCCCTAAAAACTAAAAAATCCCGAATTTTTATCATCAGCTTCATTGTCTTCTTGATAACAATATTTTCATTACCAAGAATGCCCGGTGAGGGGACCAAACTAGAAAGAACTTCCTCGATTATTGCTAAAATAGAAAACTACAAAGAAGCCTTTACTTTAATCCCCAAATCTCCGGTCCTTGGCATTGGTTACAACAACATATCTTACTACCGAAGCAATACGGAGCCCAACTCCCATTCCAAAAACGCATTTGATTCCTCCTTGATAAACATCCTGGTCACCACTGGAATAATCGGCCTGTCTCTTTTCCTTCTCGGTTTATACACATATTTTCAAAAAACCGATCTGACTCATCAAACAATCCTTATCGCTTTGGTTTTTCATTCGCTGTTTGCAAACTCTCTCTTTTATCCCTGGTGTCTGATTCTTCTTTTCCTAATTTAGATATCGTAAGTTACCTCAATCTTCTTTTTAGCCTCATTACCGGCAAGGTCTCTCACTGTTACTTCAATATCATTTTTACCCGGATTCAACTGCAAAATAGTCTTAAACTGTCCTTCATTATCCACCAAAGCCACTCTTCCGTTAACCAATACACTAACGTCCTTTTCGCTTTTTCCGGCCACTTCATACTCCGCACTTTCTACGGTCACACTATCTTCTATCGGATGTGTCATCTCAATCGTTGGAGATTCGTTATCAAACACAATAACTGAGGGTGCTGATATATCACTGCTCAGCCCGTCATCGGCAATAGCAATGGCACTAAAATGATTTTCACCGCTATCCAACTCAATATTTGAAAAACTAAAATCTCCTTCAGCGCTAACTTCCTCTTTCCCCAATGAAACGTCATTTTTTAGCAATTCTACCTCGGTATTCGCTTCAGCCGTTCCCACTACTGCAATCCTAGCGCTGTTAGTTGCTTCAAAAGGCAATACAATTCTTGGAGCCAAAGGCGGTATCCCTTCCACTTCTTCAGTATCGTTCTTGCTCTTAGTCTCTCCTAAGAATATTGAAAACCTAACGAGAAACGGTAGACCAAACACGATCACCAAAACAACACTCAATAAAGTGGCAAATCCCAAAAACACTGTTTTTCTTGTTATTTGTTCTTCAGCTTTCCTTTCCAGCCTTGAACGTTTGAATTCTGGCATATGAATGCTTCTTATATTTTACTACAGATTAAGAGCCGAAGAGGGGATTTGAACCCCTGACCCCGGCTTTACGAAAGCCATGCTCTACCACTGAGCTACTTCGGCTTTGAGCGGCTAGAGGGAATCGAACCCTCGACCTATCCTTGGGAAGGACATATTTTACCATTAAACTATAGCCGCAAATGCCTACTTATTCTACCACAGGAGAAGTCTCCAATTTAGGAATCTGCAATACCATGCCAACCTCAATTAAAGAAGGGTTTTCAATAGCTCCCTTATTCGCATTCCAAATCTCTACCCATTTAAATCCATCTCCATAAGCAGCCACAGCCAGTTTCCACAAATGATCTCCTTTTATCACCGTATATTCCTTACCTTCCTCGACTCCGGTGTTGGCAACGGAAGCTTCAAAAGCCTCTTTCTTTTCAGATTGCGGAATGGTAAGTTGTTGTCCCACTTCCAAATATGAAGGATTACTAATATTATTAGCTTGAGCAATCTCTTTCCAGGCATAACCGCTGCCCAATTTAACCTCTGCAATTTTCCACAAATTATCACCGGTAACGACTTCATAGTTTCCCGTCCCGCTATCACTTATTTCACCGTCAGCTTCGGCTACTGATTCACTGCCCCCCTCTTCCTTATTGAGAGAAATATTCTCAAACGTGTTTATCCCGGGAATATCAATGCTTCCTTTTCTTCTTTGCACAAAATTAACCACCAATCCGATAACCACAACAACTACCAACAAACCCAAAAACATACTGACAATTTCTTCTGCCGAATTTGCACCAAACTTTTCTTTTATCCTATTTAATTTCATTTAAAGATAGAATTTTTAATCAATGTTACTACCCTAAATTTACACCAATCTTATCCTATAGTCAATTATTAGCTAGATTTTCTTCTCACGATAATATCCTTGTTTGAATTACTCTCAATTTCACCGTTAAATTTTTTCAAACTACCCACAAAAGCGCTTAATAACTTTTTATTCAGATGATAAATCCTCTGCTTTCCCCTTGTCTCAACTTTTACCAATTCTGTTTTTCTTAAAATTGCCAGATGGCTTGAAAGAGTTGCCTGAGTAACCTCAAAATGTTCCAGTATTTCGTTTACGGACATGCTCCTTTCGTTTAGTAATGTTATTATTCGCCGTCTATTCTTGTCAGACAAAGCTTTAAATATTTTATCCATATGTCTTTATTATATAGATAATTATCAATATATCAATACATGTATTTTATTTAACATTATTATATGTAGGGCTTGATAATACTAGCTGGAAATGCAACAATTCAAACATTACTTATTCATTGAATACATGCCAGATATTAAAAAAGAAAAAACCTTAGTTGTTATTAAACCTGACGGAGTCCAAAGAACATTAATAGGGGAAATTATCAAAAGATACGAAAGATCCGGACTTAAACTAATTGCTTTAAAGATGCTTGTCCCCCCAAAAGATCTTATCGAAAAACACTATACCGTCGATCCTGAATGGAAAATAAAAACCGGAACCAAAGCCATAGAGTCTTATAAAACCCAAAACAAGACACCTCCCTCCGAAAACCCGGAAGAAGTTGGCAATCGTGTCCTGAGCAACCTTGTTAAATATATGTCCTCCGGGCCTGTTGTCGCCATGGTTTGGCAAGGAATGCATGCCGTAAGCGTTGTTCGAAAGATTTGCGGATCAACCGAACCCAGAACTTCAGATGTTGGCACCATAAGAGGCGACCTTACTATTGATTCTTACGAAATTGCTGATATTGATGGCAGGTCTGTAAGAAATCTTGTTCACGCTTCAGGTTCACCGGATGAAGCAGAAAAAGAAATTACTCTCTGGTTTAAACCCGAAGAACTTCTTAGCTACAGGCTGCTTAACGAAGAAATTATCTACGACATCAACCTTGACGGAATACTGGAATAAAATATGTTATTATAGGACTCAACAATGAGTCCTGAGGGAAAAATAGGTAAATTAGCAATCGTAACCGGTCCTACTGGAGTTGGGAAAGATTCCGTACTTAAACACATTGAGAAAAAGTTTCCTGATATTCAAAGAATTGTCACCGACGCTGCCCGATTACCACGAGACGGAGAAGTCAATGGAGTTGATTACAACTTCGTAAATCCCAAGGAATTCCAACGAAATATTGATAATAATGTCTATGCCGAATATGTTCTTTACGGAGGAGGCAAAGCAACCAGAAGAAAAAGTTTACTCCAAATCCTAGAAGGGAAGAGCGCCTTCTGGAGAATTGACCCAAGTCGTGCAATTGACATCAAATGTTTTTATGAACAAAATTTTTCACCACAAGAAGCTGAAGTCCTAATAAATAATACTGTGGTAATCTACATTGGCACTGAACGCCTGACTGTTCTGAAAGACAGGTTTTTTGCTCGTGATCCCAATGCCAAACGTACAGACTTTCTAGATAGAATTAGAGAAGATTGGTCCGAATGGATAAGGTACAAATCCAGGATGGAAGAAAACGGTCCCGTCAGGTACAATTTACTGATCAACCCAACCGGCCAATTAGAAAATACACTGGAAGCTGCTTGCGAAATTGTCAGAAGAACTATTCAAAAATAAATCAGCCTGCTCCGCCTCCACCCCCTCCTCCACCGCCGCCACCACCACCCGAAGCTCCACCGGAAGAACCCACACCTGATGCCCCGTAACTTGAATTTGCAGCACTGGAAATACTTGAAATGGCGTTTGTTACCGAAGATATATTATTTGATATATTCGCCATATCCCGAGTCGAAGCCACACCCCAATAAGTTGCCCCAATATTTGCGTCTGAATCTGGAAACCTGACAGGTAACTGTGCTAATACTTTTTCCGAAATCCCCAAAGCAGTTCCATAGACCAAGTATTTTTCCCAAAGAATAATTGAATCTATGGGTGATCTTTTTGTTTTGTCATACTCCTTCATGTGTCTTTTAAAAGCCAACCAGGAAGCTGCCTCCCAGCTTCCTTTTTCTGTCCGTCTCTCTCCATATGAATGAAAAATACCCGCAGTGATGTTAAAAATAAAAGTCATAAATGTCCCAAGGATTACAAAAGCTGTTGCCCTTCCCACTAGTAAACTACCACCTAACTTAAAAATCGCATAAACCTGAATCAATATTATTACAAAAAAAACTAATGATCCGTAGTTCTTATTATCACTTGAAATTTTATCGAAATTTCCCTCTTTCAAGTTCTCTTTCAACACTACTTCAGGCCAAGTCTCCCTAAAATATTGCTGGCAATATACTCTGTTACCGCGGCAATAACTTACAATATCATCCAGCGCTAATATATTTTTTGTCTCGCCCCCTACACTAATTTTTTTAGTATTTACCCGGTCCAAAAAACTTACAACACTAATCTGGATGGCGCTCATTTCTTTTTCAACTTCAAGTTTTTGGAGATAATATTTATAATTTTTAAAAATCAAACCTTCCTTTTTGTCGCTTCTCACTAGTTTGTAATACCTACTCTGAATCAATGAGAGAATTGTTGCAGTAAACGATTTTGGAGTCAGATATTTTGAGCCACTGATAAGTTGTTCTATTTGAGCCGGATCGATGTCACTGGGCGGTTCCCAAAGCCTATCCGATAGGTTTACTTTCGGAAATGGCTTGTCCTTACCATAAATCCAAAACTTTTTTAGCATTTTTATAAAATAAATCAAAGAAAAAATGCTCAAGCCAACCGATATAATCAAAAGTAATGCTGACCAGTTTGTGCGGCTACCTAACTGCCTTTCTGTTCTCTGAATAAAATCACTTTCTTCTCTAATTATTTTGTTTCGGTTTACACTACCAATCGCACCACCGGTAAAAATATTTTTTGGCATCAAAACTCTGGCTTCAAAAAAATCACCGCTGGTAATACTTCCAAGTTCATAAGTAACTAAATTATTTTGCGGAATTGAAACTCTGCCGGACAACGGTCCATGTGCATAAGCTTCTATATCATTATCACCAATTCCTTCCGGTAAATATATATTTGCACTAATATTTTCCTGACCAATCTCCCACTCATCACCAATCAGCTTCCAATACAATTCCGCTACATCCTCGTGTAAAGTTACGGCGTTCTCAATATCATAGCTAAGCGAAAATTCTTTCTCCTCATTATCTGCCCTATAAAACCATTTAATATAATAACTATTGGTACGTTCCTGAACATAGTAAGTATTCTCTGGTCTATTCGAATCCCAAGTATCAATTCTGGAATTATCCAATTTCTGATAACAAACAACCTCATCGCACAACCGGAAATTATCAAGCAAATACTGTGCTTCCCTTGCACTACCTGCTTTATTGATTTCCTGGTATGCAAAGGTGTAGTCGCCATCAAAGTCATATACTCTTTTCTCGGTCACACTCATCGAACCGTCTTTATCCACCCTGGCTTCAATATCCACCTGGTCAATTGAATACGACTTTGCCTCTGCCAAATCCGGCTTAGTCAAAAACAACGTCAATAGCAATACAAAGACCACTTTCTTCATTATCATAATTTATCATCAAAACCAAAAAAAATCCGCCTATTAAGGCGGATACTTTGCGGGCCCAATGGGATTCGAACCCACGATCTTCCGCGTGACAGGCGGATGTGCTAGACCGCTGCACCATGGGCCCTGCTCAAGAGTACAGGATACTATAGCAAAAGTATTTTATGCTGACAACCGGCAAATAACAATTTACTCCAACCTTCGGGAAGGATTATAATATAACTATGTATCTTGATAAGGAAAATTACACCAACACCGAAATAGGAGAACTTCTGGAAAACATCGCCACAGCTTACGAGATAAAAAACAAAAATTATTTTCGGATTGTTTCCTATCAAAATGCCGCTGAAACCATTTACAACCAAACCAAATCGATTCAAAAACTTTGGCAAAAAGATAAAAATTTATTAGACGAATTACCGGGAATAGGGGAGAGCATCCTAAAAAAACTGGACTATCTTTTTACTCATCATCAACTGCCTACCTCAGTTTTAAAAACATTTTCCGGCATTCACCCCGTCGTATTTACATTTACAAAAATCACCGGTATCGGACCTAAAACTGCCCACAAACTTACCAATAATTTGAAGTTCTCCGAAGATCCTGAAAATGCTCTGGAAGAACTAATAGATTACGCTCAAGCCAAAAAAATTCGGAACTTTCCTGATTTCGGAGAAAAATCAGAAGAGCTTATACTCGAAAATACTCTAAATTTTATGGGCCGGAAAAGACGGATGAAACTGGTCGAAGCCGAAAACATCTCTCAAAAAATTATTAATTATCTGAGTAAAAAATTCCCCAATACTGAATTTATCCCTCTCGGTTCCCTCCGTCGCCAAGCATCATCGGTAGGAGATATTGATATTGCAGCAAAATCAGATCAAACGGAAGAAATCCTAAATCATTTCATCGACTACCCGGAAAACATTCAAACAATAACTAAAGGCCCAAAAAAAGCTTCCATAAAAATTAAGAACGACATTAGAATTGATCTCATGGTTCAACCCCCTCAAACTTTTGGATCACTCCTTCAGCACTTTACCGGCTCCCGTCAGCACAATATTCTTCTCCGCCGTTATGCCCAAAATCTGGGTTTCAGCCTTTCAGAATACGGTATCAAGGATTTACGCTCAGGTAAAATCCATCACTTCGAAAATGAAAAAGATTTCTATAATTTTCTTAAACTCTGCTACATAGAGCCCCCAAACAGGATTGGTGAAAACGAAATAGAAGAAGCCCAAAAATGCTATACTAAATCACATAACAGTTAACAAATAAAACAAATGATAATCGTAGTTTTAGCAGCAATTGCAGTTTTAGTGCTTTACATAATTGGCTTTTACAACCGCCTCAAAACTTATCAAGTCAGAATAAAAGCTTCAATTCAGGAAATTGGCAACCAGCTTAAACGTCAAGCCGGATTAATCCCTAATTTGGTGGATTCAGTCAAAGGTTATATGAAGCATGAAAAAGGCATTTTTGATAATTTAACCGATGCCAGAAAAATGATATCTCAAGCTGTCGATACCAATGACACCAAAAAGCTTGACCAATCCCAAGAATTAATCGGTAAAGCTCTTGGCGCTCTTCGTGTTGTTGTCGAAAGCAATCCTGAAATTAAAGCTTCCAACATCATTTCCAATCTAATGAATGAGCTTCGTGATACTGCTGACAAAATTATGTATGCCCGAAGAACACTGATCGACCTTACAGCTGATTACAATACCGCCATTAATACCATTCCCGGTGTTTGGTTTGCTTCCGCTTTTGGCTTTAGAGAAGAAAAGGGACTGGAAACTGCCCTTGAAGGTCAACATCTGGAGGTCACCCAACAGGAAACCAAAAATCCCGACGTCAATCTCTAACAATGCTTAATGTTTACGAACAGGTAGAAAGTAACAAAACCAGATCAACTGTGGTCATAGTCTTTTTTATTGCCTTTATTTTTGGTGTAGCTTACCTTATTTCTTACTTGTTTGACCTGGGACCGGGTTTTACCGTTCTTGCTCTTGTCCTTTCTACTTTCTCCTCATTAATTAGCTACTTCTATGGAGATAAAATAGTCCTTAGCCTAAACCACGCCCGCCCAGCCTCACGGGAAGAATTTTTTGATTACTTTACAGTTACCGAGAACTTGGCTCTTTCACAGGGCTTACCAAAGCCCCAAACTTTTGTCATTGATAGCCAGGCAACGAACGCATTCGCCACCGGCCGCGATCCTCAACACTCTGTGATTGCTGTTACTACCGGTCTCCTCAACAAGTTAAATAGAACCCAGCTTGAAGGCGTTATCGCCCACGAACTTTCCCACATCCAAAACTATGACATCCGACTAATGACCATAGTCAGTATTCTCATCGGCTCACTTTCTATACTCATCAATATAACAACAAGGGGAATGTTCTCTAGAAACCGCGACAGAAAAAACAGTAGCGGTGGTTTATTTGCCATTATCGGCCTTGTCTTGATTATCCTTGCCCCGCTTATTGCCCAACTAATCCAACTGGCCATCTCCCGTCGCCGTGAATACCTTGCTGATGCTAGCGGCGTCAAAATTACCCGCCAACCGCAAGGCCTCCTGGAAGCCCTAAAGATTATCGCGCAGGATCCAAACCCCTTGGAATCCGCTTCAACCGCTACCGCCTCTCTCTACATAAAAAATCCATTCAAGGGCAACAAAATTGCCAGTCTCTTTTCTACGCACCCTCCAATTGAAGAAAGGATAAAAGCTCTCGAACAAATGCTTTAAATTCTGCAAATTTTAGTTTATAGTAAATTATCCTGCCTAAATATAGTGTTTTTAAATGTGCCCAAACACTACTGATTAGTTGTTGAAACAGTTACTAGAATCCTGCAAAATTAAACATCATGTCTGATTTTGTCCATCTACATGTCCATACCGAATACTCGCTCTTGGACGGCTTATCAAAGATAAAAAAACTTGTTCCTGCCATCAAGGAAATGGGGATGAACGCTATCGCTATCACTGATCATGGCAACATGTACGGGGCAATAGAATTTTACAAAGCCTGTCAGAAATCAGAAGTTAAACCGATTATTGGAGCCGAACTCTACATAGCCCCCAAGGGTCGCCATGATCGTACAGCCGAAAATAGAAGAAACTATCACATAATCTTACTTGCCAAAAACAATCAAGGCTACCAGAACCTTATGAAAATGATCAGTATCAGCTACCTTGAGGGGTTCTACTATAAACCAAGAATTGATTGGGAAACTCTACAAAAATATCACGAAGGTATTATTTGCACCAGTGCCTGTGTCGAAGGGGAGATATCACAACTGTTGCTAAATGGGGAAGAGGAAAAGGCAGAAAGAAGAGCGCTGGACTACCAAAAACTATTCGGATCTGACTATTATCTGGAAATTCAAGTCCATCCGGGATTAAAAGACCAGGACAAATCCAATGAAGGCATAGTCAAAATTAGTCGCAAATTGGCCATCCCATTAGTAGCCGCCAACGATGCTCACTACATAAACAAAGAAGACGCTTTCGCCCAAGATGTACTTATGATGATCAATACCCAAACCACCATCGATACACCCAACCGTCTTTCCATGTACGATATCCCTGATTTTTATATAAAAACTCCACAAGAAATGATAGAACAGTTCGCCCAATATCCCGATGCTATCGAAAATACCGTAAAAATTGCTGACAAATGTGACGTAAATATTGAACTTGGTAACTGGTACTTCCCAAAATTTCCACTCCCTGAGGGAAAAACCGCAGAAGAGACTTTAAGTGATTTAGTTTACGGTCAAGCCAAAGAGCACTATGGAGAAATTACAACAGAAATCAAAGATAGGCTCGATTATGAATTGGAAGTAATTTGCTCAAAAGGCTATGCCCCTTACTTTTTGATCATGCGTGACTTTGTTCAATGGACCGAAAGCAACGATACACCTACCAATACCAGAGGATCAGCTGCCGGCTGCCTTGTAGCTTTTGTCCTTGGAATTACTTCAGTTGACCCCCTAATTTACCAACTGCCATTTGAAAGATTTTTAAACAAGGACAGGCCTTCACCTCCCGATATCGACCTCGATATCGCCGATGTTAAGCGTCAGGAAATGCTCTACCACATTACTGAGCAATACGGCGAACAAAGCGTCGCCCAAATCTGTACCTTTGGTCGAATGATGGCCCGAGGTGCTGTTAGGGACACCGCCCGAGTACTGGGCTACGAATATGCCGTCGGGGATAGGATAAGTAAATTAATCCCTATGGGCTCACAAGGGTTTCCCATGTCTATAGACAAAGCTATCGAAACGACCCCCGATCTAAAAGATCTTTACGTCAAAGATCCTGATACCAAAAAAATTCTTGACACTGCCAAACAAATCGAAGGCTGCGCCCGTCACATCAGTGTTCATGCCTGCGCCATAGTCATCTCTCCTTCAGACATCAACGATTTCACACCGACACAATTAGAAACCGGCGGCGACAAGCAAATCACCCAATATGAAATGCACGCTTGTGAAGACGTTGGCTTAATTAAATTCGACATACTGGGAATCCGCAACCTTTCCTTTCTCCGTGAATCCGTTATAAATGTTAGGAAAACTAAAGACATCGAAGTAAATCTAAGAAAAATTCCCCTTGACGACCAAAAAACTTTTGAAATGCTTTCCAGGGGAGACACTATGGGGGTTTTTCAGCTGTCAGGCGAAGGAATGACCAAATGGCTCAAAGAGCTAAAACCGGAAAGGGTAGAGGATCTAATGGCCATGGTGGCTCTTTATCGTCCCGGACCGATGGCTATGATTCCGGAATACATTGCCAGAAAAAGCGACCCCTCAAAAACCACTTATTTTGACCCTAAAATGGAAAAATTTTTGAACAAAACCTATGGACTTCTTGTCTACCAGGATGATTGTCTTTATACTGCCATCGAACTAGCCGGCTATAACTGGACAGAGGTCGATAAGTTCCGTAAAGCTATAGGTAAAAAAATTCCTGAAGAAATGGCTGCCCAAAAAGAAAAGTTTATCCAGGGTTGCATAAATAACGGATATTCCCAGGAAAAAGCTCAAGAAATCTTCGGTTATATTGAACCCTTCACTTCCTATGGTTTTAACAAAGCCCATGCGGCTTCCTATGGCATGTTGGCTTACCGTACTGCTTACATGAAAGCCAATTACCCAGTTGAATACATGTGTGCCCTCCTTACCGCAGAGGCTGAAGACACCGAAAAAGTTTCATCGGGAATTGAAGAATGCCGTCACATGGGGATTGTTATTCACCCCCCGGATATCAACCGTTCCTATAGTGGTTTTACCATGGAATCGGACGAAAAATCATTAGATGGTCTGGCAATTCGCTTTGGTCTTAATGCCATCAAAAATGTTGGCGAAGCCGCCATCGAAGTAATCTTAGATGAAAGAAACAACGGCGAGTTCAAAAGCCTTTCCGATTTCTGTCTTCGGGTTGACGGACAAAAAGTCAACAAAAGAGTCCTTGAAAGTTTGATAAAGGTTGGAGCCATGGACATGTTTGGCAAAAGAAGTGCTCTCCTGTCATCCCTTGACCGCATCCGAACCGACATCGAAAAACTTAAGGGCAAAAAATCAAACGGACAATTTGGTCTTTTTGACAACGTTACCACCACCCAAGCAGTTAAACTCGAAGCTCCGCCCGACAATCTTCCTGAAATGGAAGAATTACCTCAAAAGGAAAAATTGGCCTTGGAAAAACAACTAATGGGAATATTCATCACTGAAAATCCGATTACAAAAATTCTCGAACCCTTCCAAAAGTACGGCTTTACCAATCTCGAAAATCTTTCCCGTACTGACCCCAATGTAAATGTTAAAGGTGCCGCCGTGATCTCAAAATTTAAAGTCATCCGCACCAAGAAAAACAATGCCCAAATGGCTTTTGTTACCATGGAGGATGAAAGCCATAAAGTTGAAGCAGTTATATTTCCGAAAACTTATGAAGAATGTAAATTATTATTGGAAGAGAACAAGCCCGTCTACTTTGAAGGAAAAACTAATATTCGTAATGATGAATTTTCTATCCTCATAGACATCCTTTCAGAAGAAGTACCTAAAAGCTCGTCCGCCAAAGAATATGATTTTGTTATTCAAATCCCCCAAGGGACAAGCCAAAACAAGTTAATGTTGCTTAATAATTTATTGAAAAAGAACCCAAATGGCCACCGCGGATTGATAATTCTTGCCAATGGCAAAAACATACCGCTCTCATACGGAGTTAACTATACTAAAAAACTGGCAGAAGATATCGCCAATATCCTCAAATAAACTTCCTTTCATTTAACCAAACCTTGTGCTAGAATACCAAAGTTCCATCTGCTATAATTTCAAAGCAAATTTAATAAAAAAATGGCTCTAAAATTTACACATAACGACACCGAATTCAATGTAGGTGACACAATCAAAGTCAACTACAAAATAAAAGAAAAAGGTGATAGGGAAAGAATCCAAGCTTTCGACGGCATCATTCTGTCCGTTAAAGGCCGCAATGAAAATCAAAATTTCGTCGTCAGAAAATCAGCTTCGGATGGAATTTTTGTTGAAAGAATCTTTCCGGTTCAATCGCCCTGGATAGACAGCATCAAAAAACTACGCGGTCCCAAAAGAACTGTTCGTAGAGCCAAGCTTTACTACCTTCGGGATTCTAAAGCTAGAACTTTATAAATCCTCGGGTCCTTAGCTCAGTTGGTTAGAGCATCTGCCTTTTAAGCAGGTGGTCGAGAGTTCGAGTCTCTCAGGACCCACCACAAATTCTCCAGTATAATATCTCCAAATGCATCTTTACGGTTTTCTTATTGGTATTGCCATCGTTGCATCTGTATTCATATTCGAAAAACAAAACACCCTGCTTTCCCCAAAACATCTCAATTATTTTATATTTGGCACAATTTTATCAGGTGTTATTGGCGCTCGTCTTTATCATGTCCTTGATTATTGGGATTACTACACCGACAACCACCTAGAAATTATTAAAACATGGAACGGAGGTCTGGGTATCTATGGCGCTCTTCTAGGTGGAGCATTATTTATCTATGTTTTCTGCCAATTTAAAAACATTAGTTTTATCAAACTCGTTAATCAAGTAGTTATACCATTACCCCTGGCCCAATCTATCGGTCGATTTGGTAACTTATTAAATCGTGAGGTTTATAGCCCATCAGGACAACCCGTCTGGCTCTATGAATCTATTCTTAATCTTCTCCTATTTGCTCTCATTTTAAAGGTTAAAAAAAACAAAGCAGCAATCTATATGATTAGTTATGGATTTATCCGCTTTTTTCTTGAATTCCTGCGTGAAGATACCTGGGCAATAGCCAACATTAAAATTGCTCAAATTATAAGCTTAGTATTTGTAGTTCTTGGGGTAATAATAAAAAACCATGGCCAGAGTAGAGAAACAATCATTTAATCCCTTACCCAAAGGAACCCGCCCCTTTAATGTAAGTCAATCTTACAATATAGCTTAGTCCATACGCGAAATTGCTTCAAGCAACAAAGCAGCTACATTACGATCTGATTTATCAACAAAAGGATGTGTATCATCATAAAAATTCTCTCCTGCAATCTTAATTATTCGTATCTCTGGAGAAACAGCCTCCAGCTGTTTGATTATCTCTGTTCCGTCACTTCCTCGCCTATATTCGTCCAAATTACCATCAACTGTTACGTCGGTTACCCCCATCTCACCAAATCGTGGAATAATTTCTAGGGCATCCCTTAAAGTACTTACCGAACCAACCACCATGTAGCCATTTCTCGTTATAAACCGCTTAAGTGTTCCTTGCCAACCAAGGTCATCCTCAATTATTACAAATTTTCTTTCATTTTCAGTCATAAATTTTGTGACCCCAGGGGGATTCGAACCCCCGATTGCCTGGATGAAAGCCAGGAGTCCTAGGCCACTAGACGATGGGGCCGTTTCTATCGGAAACGCTCTAATTTTATCAGCAACCACGCCCAAATTCCAGCTTTTATTCCCCAATATACTTTCAGGTTATAATTTCCTATACATGATCTATATTTATCACGGAGATAATCCCAAAGACAGCCGTGAAGCTTTTCTCAAACATCTTGATAACGCCAAAAACACTAACATACTTCGCCTGGACAGCAAGGAAACCAATCCTGATATTATTAACAATTTTTTAAACGGAACGTCCCTTTTTGAGAACACTAAAATTTTAGCCCTATCCAATTTTTTTTCTATCAACAAATCTGCCCAAGACAAAATTATAAAAATAATTAACTCAAACACCGCTTCAGATATCGTCATCTGGCAGGATAAAATCTTGAAAGCTAACCAGCTAAAATCCTTCTCAAAATCAAAAATCGAACTATTCCGTCTTGACAACAAACTCTTTGCTTGTCTTAACGCAATCAAACCCCACAATCTAAAAACTTTTATCCCTCTCTATGAAAATGTTATAGAGCAAAACCTCTACGACCTTTTTCTCTATCTTCTTAAGTCAAATTTACGCAAACAATTAATCTCCCATTCCCGCTTCGATTCGGGTTCCATAAAAAAAGCTTATCTTCAAATGATTGAATTAGACTACCAAAATAAAATCGGAGAATTAAAAATATCAAAAGAATTAGCTTTACAAAGAATAATAATTAATCTTATTAAATAAAACCTATAATATAATCATTTTCATTGATTTATTTTGATATATATTGTACTCTTATATACTTATATAATAATACACACTATTTACGCATAAATATGGCGTTTTTTAAAACAAAGCTATCATTATCAGTCGCTACATTCGATTGCTAATCTTTATTTATTAAAGATACATATCCCATAATACGTGATTTCTGACTTACCCATTGCTTGCTTATCTGCTATTATTAAAACAATGTCCAACATAATCGATAAACCGTGGGGAAAAGAAATTATCCTGACGGAAAGCAATCTTCCTTTCACAGCGAAAATTCTGGAAATTTACGCTGGTAGCAAATTGTCCCTTCAATATCATGATCAAAAAATTGAAACTTTAACTCTTTTTCAGGGTTCAGCTAACATTACATTGGGTAATTCGATGGAAAACCTGATCACAAAACCCATGGAAAAGAAGATTGGTTACACCTTCACTCCCAAAACCATCCACCGCATAGAAGCAATCACCGATTGCACTGTTTTTGAAGCTTCCACTCCGGAAACCGGAACCACTTATAGGCTTCAGGATGATTATCAAAGACAAAACGAAACACAAACCGTTAGAGATTTACCTAATCGAGGTTGGAAAAATGAAAAATAACCTGCCCAATATTCTTTGGTTTAAACAAATCCATCACGAAGACATTAATCAAGTTGGTGGGAAAGGAGCCAACCTTGGAGAGATGTATAACTCCGGAATCCCCGTTCCCAATGGCTTTGTTGTTACTGCCAGCGCCTACTTTCAATTTATCCAAGATAACAGTCTAAGCGAAAAAATTAAAAATATTCTGTCCACCACCGACATTGATGATCCAAATCAATTGATGGAAGCTTCCAAGAAGTGTATGGCGGTCATCAAAAAGGGCATTGTAGGTGAACAACTAGCAATAGAAGTGATGAAAGCCTACAAGAGGCTATCTGATTATGGCGGCTTAAAGGATATTCCTGTGGCAGTTAGGTCCTCCGCAACTGCTGAAGATTTGCCTGATGCCTCCTTTGCCGGGCAACAAGAAACTTATCTTAATGTTATCGGTGAGGCTAACGTCATAAATCGGGTGCAAGATTGTTGGGCTAGTTTGTTTACTCCCAGGGCAATTTTCTACAGACAAAAGAAAAAGTTTGATCACTTTAAAGTTGGCATCGCCGTACCAATTCAAAAACAAATTCAATCCGACATCTCAGGAATTATGTTCACGGTCAACCCTGTAACAAATGATAAAACCCAAATTATTGTGGAAACCATTTGGGGGTTGGGGGAGTATATCGTTCAAGGGAAAGTCACCCCTGACCAACACATAATAAACAAAAACGATTGGTCAATTGTTTCCAAAAGCAATATTAAGCAAACTATCCAACTGATTAAATCCAAAAACGAAACCAAAGAAGTAGCCGTACCCAAAAGTAAGCAGGGCAGGGCAAAAATTACTGATTCTCAGGCAAAGGAAATCGCCAAAATTGGCCAAAAACTTCACAATCATTACCGCAAAGCCCAGGATATCGAATTTGCCTTGGAAAAAAATCGAATATTTATAGTCCAAACCAGACCGATAACTACCATCGAATCCAATCAAAAAACACTTGAATCACAACAAAAAATTACTAAAGAAGCTGATCTTGTGGGAGAAGCGGCCAGTCCTGGTACCGCCAGTGGGGAAGTGGTAATTATAAACAGCCCCAAAGAAATCGGTCGAGCCAAAAAAGGACAAATCCTTGTCACCTCAATGACCACCCCCGACTTTGTTCCGGCCATGAAAAAAGTAAATGGCATCATTACTGATAAGGGCGGCCAAACTTCCCATGCTGCCATTGTCAGCAGGGAACTGGGTGTTCCCTGCGTGGTCGGCACCAAAACAGCTACAAAAACTTTAAAAGAAGGTGAGGTAGTCACTCTTGACGGCACGGATGGGAAAGTCTGGCTTGGAGATTTAACTCAAAGTAGCCAAAGCTTTACACCGGCCAGATTACCTTCGGGTGCGGCCCCCAAAACAGCTACAAAAGTCTTGGTTAATTTAGGTGAGCCGGAATTGGCCAAAGATATATCCGAAAGAAATGTTGACGGTATAGGACTTCTTCGGGCTGAGTTCATGATCGCCAACATAGGTATTCATCCCAAAAGAATGATCGCCGAAAATAAGCAAAAGAAATACATCAACGATCTAACTAAAGGTTTGCTGCAATTCTGTCAAAGCTTTGCTCCAAGACCGGTTATTTATAGAGCAACCGATTTTAAAACAAATGAGTACCGCTACCTTAAGTGGGGGAAATTATACGAACCCGAAGAACCCAACCCATTATTAGGATTCAGAGGAGCAGTTCGATATATAAACTCTGCAGACGTTTTCGAAATGGAACTTGAAGCAATAAAGCAAGTCCGCAACAAATATAATCTTAAAAATCTTTGGCTTATGATACCCTTTGTCAGAACTCCCCAGGAATTGGAACGGGTCAAAAAGATCATCGCCACCGCGGGACTCCTTAGATCACCCTCCTTTAAACTCTATATGATGGTAGAAATACCCAGTAATGTCATTCTTCTTGATCAATTTATTGACGTCGGAATTGATGGAATTTCCATAGGCAGCAACGACTTAACCATGCTTACCCTCGGCCTTGATCGGGACAATGGTGAAGTTGCCAAAGATTTCAATGAAATGGATCCGTCAGTCTTGTGGATGTTAAAAAAAGCCATAACTACCGCACAAAAACGTGGCATAAACAGTTCCATCTGCGGCCAAGCCCCCAGCAATTACCCGGAACTCGTTGAAAAATTAGTCAAATGGGGAGTCGGTAGTATTTCGGTTAGTCCAGACGCCATCGACAGAACCAGAGAAATTGTTGCCTGGGCTGAAGGGAAAAGATTGGAAAAACCTAAGAAAAAACCACAACCATCTCGCCCTTAAGCTTCCTCTTTTTCAACACCTCTTCGATTTGTGCAATGTTGCCCCAAATCACTTCCTCGTGCAGCTTCGTCATCTCCCGACACATTGCCACTTTTATCTCATCGCCGTAAACATTTCTAATTTCTGAAATTAATCTTCCTATCCTATACGGCGATTCGTAAACGATTTTGCTGCCGCCTACATTTTTATATTCTTCTAAAACTCTTTTTCTTTCACCTTCTTTTTTAGGTAAAAATCCCAAAAATGAGAATCTCCCACCAGGTAGACCCGACAAAACCATTGCATTTATCGCCGCACAGGGACCCGGCAGCGCTGTCACTGGAATATTTTGCTCACGGCATTTCTTTACTAGTTTGTAACCTGGATCTGAGATAATCGGCGTACCGGAATCGGTTACCAAAGCCAAACTCAATCCCTCTTCTAAAAATTTAATTACCTCCGGCAATTTCTGCTCTTCAACCTCGTCATAATAAGAAATCATCTTGGCCTTCAAATCTACACCCAAGCTTTTCAACATTAATCCGGTTACTCTCGTGTCTTCACAAAGAATGTAATCCACCTTTCCCAATACCTTCTTTGCCCTGGCTGTCAAATCCTCCAAATTACCTATTGGTGTAGATACTATGTATAGCATTACTCGAAATGCCTAATAATAGCAACTACTTTGCCTCTAATTTCAACGTCTGTTACATAAATCGGCATCATAGTTGAATTGGCTGGCTGCAATCTAATTCTGTCCGTTTCTTTGTAGTATCGTTTTAAAGTAGCAAAACCGTTCTTTAGAACCGCCACCACAATATCCCCATTATTCGCCATTTGCTGCTCCTTGATTACGACGTAATCACCGTTTAAAATACCGTCTTCTATCATTGAATCACCTTTTGCCTGAAGAACATATGAATGATCTCCTGGTTTTACCAACTTCGAATTTACAGGCAAAGTGGCATCCGGATCGGTGTAGGGTTCGATAGGCTCGCCACAAGCAATAAAACCCATAACCGGCAATTCCACGAAACTTTCCTCGGCAAACTCCTGATTTACCAGCTCAATTCCTCTTATAGCACCCCGATACCTTCTTATCAGCCCCTTCTTTTCTAACACTGCTAAATGCTCATGAACGGTAGCTAAAGATGATAGCCCCAAATGGCTTGCAATCTCCGTTAAAGTAGGTGCACAGCCATACTTATTAATATTTTTGGTAATATAGTCCAAAATTTGCTTTTGTCTTTTATACAATACTGTTGCCATAACCAAATATTACACGAAGATTACCCGAAGTCAACTAATCAATTTTTTGTTATAGTTAAACTAACGATGCAAAGCATTTTCTTTTTTTTACTTTTTCTGAGACTTTTTTGTCAACCATCCCTGGCAATAGAAGAGTTCACGCTGGAACAAAATATCACTTACACCATAAACCATTCCGGCAGCGCCCATGTTAAACAGGAAAATAAACTTACCAATAATTTCTCTCAAATTTATTCACCCGAATATGTATACCAGTTGTCTGACACCGGTGTCCAAAACATTGTCGGTTCGGATAGTGCCGGCAATATTGTCAAATCTGTTGAAAAAAACGACGATGGTACCACCGTCTCTCTAAAATTTAACGATCCGGCTGTTGGCAAAGGCAACAGTACGGTTTTCTCCCTAAGTTTTCAGTCTCCTGATTTTGCTGTCAACAAAGGTAAAATGTGGGAGATAGCCCTTCCGGAATTTATTAATCATAAGGAGTCGGATATTATCAACCTAACATTAAAAGTACCATTGTCTTTTGGGAAAATTTCCTTCTCATCTGTCCCTCTTGCCTCAACATCCCAATCCGGCCAAAACCACCTTATTCAAATTAATAGCTCTTCGGTAAAAGATCAAAAAATATTGCTAATATTTGGCGATTTCCAACTTTTTGACTTCAATCTGACCTATTATCTCGACAATGACAACAAAGACTATATTTCCACTCAAATTGCCATCCCGCCAGACACCGAAAACCAAAAGATCTATTATTCCTCGATACAACCTCAACCCCAAAACATCGTTCAAGATAATGACGGCAACTGGCTTGCAGAGTACTTTCTTGACCCCCTCGAAACGGTAGAAGTTCATGTCACCGGCCAAGTTAAAATATCTCCCTTATCCGCAACGCAGGAAGAAATTGACTTTCAGTCACTTACCAAAGATCAGGAATTTTGGCCTGTGTCTGATGATCAAATCCAAGCTATCGCTAATAGTCTGTCAACACCAAAAGATATTTACAGCTATGTTGTTAAAACACTTAATTACGATTACAACCAAATTAATTCGGCAAAAAGGAAGGGGGCACTTATGGCTCTTGCCCAACCCGATAATTCATTATGCACTGAATTTACCGATCTTTTTGTTACTCTAGCTAGAGCCAAAGGAATTCCTGCACGGGAAATCGAGGGTTACGCACACACGAATAATACCAAAATTAAGCCCACCAATGTTAACGCCGATATCCTCCACGCATGGCCGCAATACTATGACAATGCTTCAAAAAAATGGAAATCGATTGATCCCACGTGGGGAAAAACAACTAAAGGTATAGATTATTTTAACGATCTCGATCTAAATCATTTTACCCTGGTCATTCACGGAGAAGACAGCCAAAACCCTCCGCCACCGGGTTCTTACAAAAAGAACCGTCAAACAAAGACAGTAGATATAAAATTTGCTCAATCGGAGCTGGAAAAGCCGAACATCTCACCAATTGTACTTGAACCAATAAGTACTAAAATCAACCAAAGTCCCAAAATAAAAATTTCAAATCCCAATCTTCTTGCGCTTACAAATATTACTATCAAAGGCATCGGTTTCGAATACAAACAGCAACTGCCCTCTCTGCCGCCTCTCGGTTCAGTCGAAGCGGAAATTCCGCAAATCCCTTTCTTTAAATCACTTTTACCTCATAATCAAAAGATTAAGCTGCTTGTTTCCCATATCGATAGCCCCAGCGTCGAAGAAATTGAAATTCGTTACCTTCCGCATTTCCTAAACCTTGCCATCACCCTTCTTGGTACCGTCTTCATCCTAAGTACGATCGCTTTAGTCGTTAATATTGCCAAAAGAAAACAAACATGAAAAAATTTTTCCGGTTTACCTTGTTACTTGCCTTTAGTTTAGTAATTACTGATGAACTTTGGGGGAATCTAATATTTCCCGACAAGTTTTTAGGAATCCTAAAAGTAGCCTTTATTCTGGCAGTATTTGAGATAATTCTCAAGCCTATAATCAAGGTTTTATTGCTACCCATCAATCTGCTCACACTGGGACTTTTTCGCATTGTTATTGACACCCTGGGACTCTACATGGCTGTCGTACTAGTCGATAAATTCAGAGTCCTTAGTATATTCAAAGAAAACTTTAATCTTGTGGGGTTTGATATTCCAACTTTAAAATTTAGCGGATTTACCGCCTTTCTCGTCACATCTCTCACAATTGCTCTTATCTACCACATATTCAACATAATCTTATATAATAAGAAATAATGAACACAGCACTTACAATAATACAAATACTCCTGTCTGTTCTACTAATTACCCTCATTTTCCTTCAGTCAAACGGAGAAGGGGAGTACAAGACCAACATCCTCTCTACGGTTAGTTATGAAAAAAGGGGTTGGGAAAAATTCTTGTTTACCCTTACCTTCTTAGTTTTGTCACTTTTTATCCTGTCCTCAATAGTTCAAATAATTCTTATCTAATTGATCAAGAAACTTCACTTCAAAATCCAATACTTGTTCCTCTATATCAAGAAAAATTTTATATTTCTTGGCTTGGGTATTCTAATCGGCATTGTCTTCTACCTAAATCAAGACAAACTCTCAATCCTAAGTCAAATAAAAATATTTAACTACAAAAGAATTGGCGTAGAAGGCCTTTACACAGCCAACAATCTGCCCGACGAAGTTAGTAGCCTCCTAAGCTACGGCCTGACGACAATTACCGAAAATGACAAATCAGCCCTTTCAGTTCTAAGTAAATCCTCCAGTATTAAAGACGACAAAAATTATATTTTCGAAATAAATGATAATTTCTTTTGGCATAACGGTAAAAAACTAACCGCCCACGATATTAATCCCAATATTAAAGGTCTCGGATTAAAAGTAATTGATGACACCCACATTGAAGTCATTCCCCAAGAGTTCTTCGCCCCGCTTCTTACTGCACTAAGTAAACCCTTGTTCTTGAAAAACTTAATTGGATTAGGCCCTTATAGGCTTAATAAAATCGAATACCAGGATGGATACATTAAAAAAATGAGCCTGGTTCCAGTCGAAAAAGACAAAAAAACCCTTATTTACAACTTCTATCAGAACGAAAAGGATTTAGTAACTGCCTACAAACTCGGCCAGGTTGATGAAATTCGGACAGGTGAACTACCAGAAGAAATTGCCGCCTGGACTAACACAAAAATTACCCAGGAAATCAAATCCGACCAAACATATTTGGCCGTTTTCTTTAATACCAACAGAATCGGTCCCAAGCAACTTAGACAAGCCTTGGCTTATGCCACTCCGAAAACAAAAGACAAAAACGAAAGATGTCTTGGTCCGATATCTCCCACCTCTTGGGCTTACAATCCAACTGTTAAAGACTATAATTATAACCCGGCCAAAGCCCAAGAACTCTTTAAAAGCAATGGCATTGAGAAGATTAATTTAATTATTAGCGATAGAAGACTTCTGTCAAAAGCCGACGAAATTAAAACAGCCTGGACTGACATCTTAGGGATCGAAGTCATATTAAATATTGAAAATCAGATTGACCAGGAAAACTTTGATGCTGTATTGGCATACGGTAGTATCCCCAACGATCCCGATCAGTATATTTTCTGGCATTCAACTCAAACAGGCACAAACATTACAAAACTGACCGAATCCAGAATCGACAAACTCTTAGAAGAAGGAAGACAAACAATGGATCCGGTTGAAAGAAAAAAGATTTATATCGATTTCCAAAGGTTTCTGCTTGAAGAATCTCCCGCAATATTTCTGTCATATCCTACAATCTATACAATATCCAGGGTAAAATAAAAAAATGGACGACAACCATATTGAAACACCCATTCTTATAATGATTTTTCTGCTGTTAATTCTGCTATCTTATGCCGGTTATACTTCCTACAAAAGTATAGACTTCCAGGTGTTGAAGAAGTTGGAAGATCAACCCCTCAACTTGCCAACACCGATTATCCCACCAATAGAAACAGAATCTGCCACTCTTGAAGGCAGTCCTTCAGCTCAGTAAGTCTTTAATTCTGTCTCTTTTAACAAACTTGTAGGCCAAGGTCCTATCCTTATCGCTATTGTCAAGTTTCTTTTGATATATAAAGGCCAAATTATATTTGTCAAACAACTCAAAAAAATAATCCCAACCTACCACTTCTGATACCACGGTACTGTGCATAAACACCTCGTCCCTTTTTCCCGGAAAATCAACTCTAATTCCCACCATATCGTTGTTGGTAGTAGGGTCATCAAACACAGCCGGCTGCCCCCCTTGTGATTCAATCCAACTTCTAATTTCCCTATGACTGGTTGTTACTCTGCTGTCCGGATACAATAATAATGGTCTATTTTCTTCCATATACAAATTCTAAGATGGACACCACAAAGGCAATAAATAAATTAGCAAGAATTAAGTAAGAGTGTATAGCCCACTTCTTACTTTCCTCCAACCATTTTTTAATTATTATTTGACTCTTATTTTATTTAATGTTGATAATTAGTAATTTTAAGGAGTGAATATGCAAAGATACGATGATTACTGGAATTGGGGACCTTATCGGGGCTATGATTATCCATACTATGGAGGCGGAGGAGGCTACTATCCCGGACCCTATTATGGTGGTTACTACGGAGCCCCTTACTACGACTACGGCTATATGGGAGAGACAACTGACTACGCTTTAACTGACGAAGAAGTAAGAGATATTGTCAGAGATACTATTGACAGCAACCCTTATATTAGCCGTTCGGATAAAAACAACATAGAAATTAAGGTTGACAGTGGCGTCGTAACCCTTGAAGGTAATGTAAGAAACCGTCGAAGTAAACCTCTTGCCTATGCTGATGCTTTTTGGAGTAGCGGTGTTGTCGATGTTGAAAGCAAACTAAAAGTAAAAGAAAGGTAATCGGGTCAAGACAAATAACAGTCTAACGACCGGTATTAACCGGTAATTTCCCCTTCAACTATTGTTTCTTTTCTTAAAGAAGCAAATTTACGGATAATTTTTAAGTTTCTCTGGTTGGCTTTTATAAAAAAATCACCGATATCACCAACTAAGGGCACAGAACCAACAATCAAATCTACAAGTACATTCCTAACCATTGCCTGAACCAGTCGATCCGGCATCCCCATTTTTTTTCCGATTGAAACAAGGTACAAAGAAAATGCTACGGAAACAACATCGCCAAACCAAGGAACCAAACCCAAGATTGGATCCAAACCAAACTTAAACCCTAAAATGCTGAACTGAGAGTCCAGAAGCTGGGCAACAAACTCTGCTTGTTTCAAGTATCTTTGCTTGTCTTCCATTATTCACTAAAAAGTTAACACCACCCACAAGGCATGAACTATTCCAGGTAAATAACCCAAAATCGTCAAAATCACATTTATCCAAAAATGCAGGGTGAATCCGACTGTTAAAAAAACAGCCAAAGGAGGCAATAGTACTGCTAGAATTACCATAATTAATTGACTCATACTTATTATTATCATTGTCCCACTTTCTTATAACAAATAAGTAAAAACCGTGTAAGACATTATTAACCTAAGTTGGTCCCATGCGGACCAAAATTACCATAATCAAAAAATTTACCCCTAGTACTATAATCATATATTGGCGGCAATCCCTTTTTCCCATTAGCAACTCCCACCACATCATCCATAATCCTCATAATTTTCCCCTTAGCAATTTCAATACTTTCTTGGCTTTCGTCTCTTTCTTTAATTTTTACCAATTCCCATTCATTATTAATATGGCCTCGCCAGCTTTCAATGACCTCCTCATCAGTATTACCCGGTATTCCTGACTCCCTTGCTTTATCCGCAACATTCCTTAGAAATATCTGACAAACCTTTCTTGCGACATCTTCCTTAGTCATCCCCTGATTTAACTCCATTTTAAAAATTTCCGTCTTGTTTTGTTGAGGATCAACCATTAAGAAGTTTTGTCTCAACAATTCCGCTTCTGCTGTTTTATAAAATTGCAAATTTCCCATAACTGCCAATACGTTTCCCAGTCTATGACCCAAACCTGTTGCTGCCGCATCCCGTATTTCATCTGGTTTCAAATCGTTTAATTCGTACCGCCCATCTGTACTGACTCTAATCTCTGTTACTGAATCCATCATGCCATTATTATTTCACACCCTATTATTTTTCGCTACCCGTCCCCCGCTACTTATTCTTGTTTTTCTTGACACCTTCCAGCAATTGGTTTAATAAATCTCTGGCGGTATCCCTGCCTCCCAAACCAAAAGCCAATCCTGCAGCCAGAACAAAAGTAGCCACAAAACCCATGAACAATATTTGGATTAACTCCGACGCAATTCCCAATTGGCTTAATACAATAAGAGCTGAAAATATCAATACAGAATAATAAGCTATACCGCCGGCAACGCTGGCAGCATTTTCTCCATATGTTCTGGCAGAATTTCTAGCTAAATCACTAAGTAAATTTGCCAACACAAAGCCGATAAAACCAATCACAACAGCAGCAAAAACTCTAGGAAGATAAAAAATTAACTCATTTATTACATTTGTTACCTGGGGGATCCCCCAAGTTTCAAAAACCGGAATCAGAAATAAAATTAACACCGTCCAAAAAACCAGTTGTGACAGAATCTTAATCCATACATTTTGGGTTGACTCTTTCTGAACTCCTGCTTTTCTAAACCAGGATTTAATATTTATAGCCCGCAACCCTCTTTCGACCAATTCTCTTAATGCGGCTGCAATCAACCAACCAATTAGCAAAATAATAAGTCCAGCAATTAATTCCGGCAAAAATGCAATAACGGAATTAAGAGCATTAACCAATGTGTTACTTACCCTTGCAGCAATATCATTTACACCATTCATATTATTATTTTGGCAACTATTTGTAAGATTTTAATTACAAAAAGGTGTAAGAATAGTAATAATTCCCCACACCAAGCCTCAATCTGTCTGTTTGCAAAAGGACTTTTATGGTCTGCTTACTAGCTTCAATAAGCTTTTATCGCCAAACAAATCAAAAATCAAATCAAATTGTGATTTAATATATGGTCCCAAAGGAAGAGGTGTTAATAGGTCCGGACGTTGATTTTGGGTGATAAATTCTTTTCTTGTCTCCTCAAACGGTTCCCTGAGTTCGTTTGGACTCCATTCTATAATCAAACTTTTTCTGCCCCTAAGCATCGTTTCCCACTGGCCTCTCAATATTTTGTTTTCTGTATCAAAATCAAAATTAGCATCTCCGGTTATTGATTTTAATCTCCTCATCCTTAATTGCACCATCGCTTCCGGCTGGCCTGAAGTGTCAACATCACGGCTACCCCGATTGATTATTTCAAGATACATTTCCGGACTGTGAACAATTATAGTTTGAATCCCATAATCTCTTCCCTCAGCTTCATAAATAATATTTTCTCCTCTACTGGAAAATAAAGGTGCCTCCACTATCACTCTTGATTTAGGGTAATTATCCAATACAAAAAAGGTTGTTGATGCCATAACTCTTTCTACAGTCTCCATCATCCAATCAGGTGAAGTCCCTTTAGGCAAGGGGACTTTATAACCAAGCCGCTCTGATAATCTTAAAAAAAATGTTTCCCTCACCTTGTCAAAAGGAATAAATGCTAGCGGAAATTCTAAGTTTTCATCAATCGCCCTAAACACCTGGCTGAATCTCCTTATATCAGTAGCTAGCAGACTTTTCCCATTTCCCGGATCACCGCCGATTACCAGAAGCCTATTGTACCCGAACAAAAAACTAAATATTGCTTGTTCTAACGCAGAATTTTTCAATACTAACTCCCGGCTTAAGCTTGATCCTTCCACTACATACCTCGCCAATTCCTCCTTCCCCTCAACCAGTCTTCTTACCGGAACGCCCATCTTCTCACTAATACTGTCAACCACCCGCTCAACAGTATCCCTATCAGAAAAAAAATCAACCGACTTAGCAAATCTCTTAATCCTATCAAACTCTCTCATATATAAACTAATTGTATCATTTTCGCTGTTGCCCCGCATGGATTCGAACCACGATAAACAGCTCCAAAGGCTGCTGTCCTACCATTAGACGACAGGGCATAAGAATAGGGGATTGTGCCGATGAGAGGACTTGAACCTCCACGCCTCGCGGCATACGCACCTCAAGCGTACGTGTATACCAATTTCACCACATCGGCATTGTGGGTCTGATAGGACTTGAACCTATGACCTTTCGGATGTAAACCGAGCGCTCTAACCAACTGAGCTACAGACCCTCTGTCAAGGTCCAAGAAAGATCTTTTGAGCGAGAGACGGGACTCGAACCCGCGACCTTCTCCTTGGCAAGGAGACATTCTAGCCAACTGAACTACTCTCGCGTTTTAAAAGTGCTTAAGGTGCCGAAGGTTGGAGTTGAACCAACATCCCAGGTTTTTCAGACCAGTGCCGTGACCACCTTGGCTACTTCGGCAAGTGCCTCTATTATAGCAAAATATTCAGATTAGAAAATCTGAATATTTCACCTGTGCCACGGGTGGGATTTGAACCCACACGGCCTTACGGCCACGCCGTTCTGAGCGACGCTTGTCTACCAATTCCAACACCATGGCGGATGCTACATATTATCTCAAAACTCTTGGAAAATTAAAAATATCGCTTCTTGAGCGGGATACGGGAGTCGAACCCGTCTTTTCACCTTGGAAGGGTGGCGTTGAACCGCTCAACTAATCCCGCGGTTACGGACTATTTTATCAGATATTGGTCGGGGATACTGGATTCGAACCAGCAACCTCACGGTCCCAAACCGTGCGCGCTAACCAGTTGCGCCAATCCCCGTATCTAGCAACTTATGTTTTGTTCCTTCTGAAAATCAGTCTGCGACTTACTCCATCCCTAAATTCCGGCACCTCCACCACTTTGTTTGTATCTATCTCAGCCCTTACAGTCCTAACAAACCTTCTTGTGGGTACCGCCTCCCAACCCACTGTAAAACCGGCTAACGTAACCGTTTTTCTCTCCATACTATTATTCAAAGACATATATTAATTAAATATTAATCGGGCAGACTGTAGTAAGGTTTTTTAGGCTATTTAGCCAACCCCATGACTACGGTTTATTTTACCAAACTTAACTTGAAATTAATAACTTAACCAATACTTTCCCTCAAACCGGGCCTTCTTATTTCCTGACAAAAAGCAATTTACCATGTGTTCCCCTGTGTATCCAGGCACTTTTAGCTTCTCCCCTTAACACCATATCTTCCAGATTTATCGTACCTGACGGAGCCAAATTGTTCCTTCCTCCGTCCATAACGTAGGTATCATAACTTAAAACCTCCAATCTTCTTCCCGTAACCCTCCCGATGGTACCATTAAAAACTGAAGCGATAACGCTTGCCTTCTCTATTTTCATTGTCTTATTTAACAAATAACTTTAAATTTTGTGCCGTCGGCGGGAATCGAACCCACACGGCTTTTGAGGCCACAAGATTTTAAGTCTTGCGTGTATACCAGTTTCACCACGACGGCTATTAAATTACAAAGGTATTATAGCAATAATTCCCAAGCTTGATATAATCTGAACCATGCTCAAACAACCTACTTTTGTGCCCGTCGGGACCCAAGGAACAGTCAAGTCACTTAGCCCCGAAGAACTTAAAAAAATCGGTGTCGAAATCTTTTTCTGCAACACCTATCATCTCTATCTTCGCCCCGGTGATAAAGCTGTAAAAAAAATGGGCGGTTTGCACGAATTTACACGTTGGGACAAGCTTTTAATTACTGATTCGGGCGGCTTTCAGGTCTTTTCCTTGGGCAAAGAACACGACGGTGCTGGTAAGTTGGTTAAAATTACCGAAGATGGAGTCGAATTTAGAAGCCATCTTGACGGATCCCCGCATTTCTTTACCCCTGAAAAATCCATCCAAATTCAACACAACCTTGCCGCCGATTTTATTATCGCCTTCGACGAATGTACGCCCTATCCTGCTACCAAGAAATATGCCAAGGCTGCCCTCGACCGAACCCATCGTTGGGCCATCCGCTCCCTTAACGAACATAAAAATCTGAATGTAAAACTCAATCAGGATATTAAACTGTACGGGGTTGTCCAAGGGTCATATTTTAAAGAATTACGACAGGAATCGGCTAATTTTATTGCCTCCCAAAACTTTGATGGTATCGCTATCGGTGGTGTTTCTGTTGGCGAACCCAAAGATAAAATGCGCGATGCCGTATCTTGGGTCTTACCGATAATTGGTAAAACCGATAAACCAATCCATCTTCTTGGGGTAGGGGAGATTGATGATATCTTCGACTTCTTTGGTCAGGGAATAACTTCAATGGATTGCACCCTACCTACCCGTCTGGCTCGTGCCGGTCAATTCCTTTATCGAACCGGAGATCAAAAAGCAGACATGAAAAGACATTTTCATAGTCAAATCATGAAATCAAAATATAAATACGATCAAACTCCGCTTGACCCTAACTGCACTTGCCCTACTTGCCAAAAATTTGACAAGGCTTACATACACCACCTGTTCAAAGCCCAGGAACTGCTGGGTTATCGTCTTATGACTATCCACAATATCGCTTTTTCAATAGCCGTTACTAAACTGGTCAGGGAATCATTAAAAGACGGCACCTTCCTAAAAGTTAAGAGGGATTGGCTTGGAAGAACTTAACTTAACCTCCATAAAAAAGAAGACATTCCTTTCGGTCAACTTCGGTTGCCGCGTTAACGCCGCCGAAACCAATTTATTTTCACAATACCTTATAAACCAGGGCTTTATACCTACAAAAACCAATCCGGGAATAATTTTTGTAAATACCTGTTCTATAACCAAAAAGGGCGCCAATGAATCAATAAGGAAAATAAAATCCCTAAAAAAGCAATACCCGCGAAGCTTTATTGTCGCAACCGGGTGTGCCCAAGTGGAAAAACTCGATAATTTTTGTAATTTTATCTACTTCGACAACAAAACAAAAGAAAAACTACTCAATAATTTGGCATCTTCCTATACTCCCAACATAAAAGATAAATTTACAAAAAGCCGTCGTTTTATCCTCAAAATCCAATCCGGTTGTACCAATTTTTGCTCCTACTGTATCGTTCCTCAACGACGCTCCTATCTCTGGTCGCTACCGCCGAAAGAAGCCATAAGCACCGTCAACAAGGCTGTGGCAAACGGTTACAAAGAACTGATAATTACCGGAATAAACTTAAATCAATATCATTACTCCTTCCCAAATCTTATTCAAAAATTACTGGAACATACTTCAATAGAACTTATCTCTTTTGGTTCCGTACCCCTTAATTCCATCGATGATGACTTTATCTCCCTTTACAAAAATCCTGAATTTAACCCCCGTCTTAATAATTTTCTTCACATACCCCTGCAATCCGGTTCTGACAAGATTCTTAAACTAATGAATCGGAAATATAACAGAAAAAAAATTGATCGAATATTCTCCCAACTAAAAACTCTCCCAAACTTGGAATTCGGAACGGATATTATTGTCGGATTCCCCGGAGAAGACGACTCTGACTTCCAAGAAACGCTTAATCTCTGCCGACATGTAGGGTTTAAGAAAATTCACACCTTCCGATATTCTCCCCGTCCCGGCACTCTAGCCGCAAAACTCTTTATCAAAAACTCAAAAATTAGTCCCCAAGTCCTCAAACAACGCAGTCGACAAATAAGAGCCAGCCTTATATAATTGTTGAATTTATTAATTAACTTAATCATGTCTCCAGTAGAATTAATCGCCAAAGGACGTCTCTTTTCAGCTAATGGCGAAAAACAAACCATTGTCGGTTTCACCCAAAACCCCCAACTTAGATCTATTACCATAGAAGGAACGGAAAAGGATGGCGGAACAGCCCAAATGGATTTCAACCCCTTACCTCTTACGATCTCCATCAGGGTCCGAAAAGGTCAAGAAGTTAAATTGACAGATAGCGTTACTCTAATAGGCAAATAGCTATCTGCCAAACCACACTTCCATTTCATCAAAAAGGGGGAAACTAAATGACACCTCCTGTCCGGGGAATCTGGCTTTCTCGCCCCAAATACAGACCTTATTGACATCATCTCTCATTTGGTTAGATATTCTTCTTAATGCATCCTCCAAATTCTGTCCTCTTTTCATAATCAAAGGTTCAACCCTATCAGCTTCACCGCTTCTCTCCTTTTTTAGATATACCCTGACCAGACCCAGTTTTTGCCAAAGCCTTTCTTTAAATTCTCTAATCCCCAATCCATTCTCTGCACTAATTTGAACCACATCAGATGATAATCTTGCCAACTCTTTATTTTTGGCCAAATCCACTTTTGTCACCACTTCCAGCATTGGCATATACTTCCTGGTTCGGACCATACCGTCCACCAATCTATCTAATGATTCGATCTTCTCGTTAAGTTGCACAGTAGCATTACCTAAACCAATTTCTTTGGCTATACCCGCTACAGTTTCTTTGCCAAAAGAGCTGAAAGGATCTATTACCTGAATTCCGCCTTTTGCCATTCTGTTTATTTGAATTTTGGGCGGTTCCTGGTTTAGTCTTATGCCGGATTTATTTAATTCTTCCTTGACTTTATTAAGCCACTCCCATCTCTTAACGTCTGCCATAAGTACTACTAAATCGGCAGCCCTTATTACCGATAAAACTTTTTTTCCAAAACCCTTATTGCCTGACGCACCCTCGACAATTCCCGGCAAATCCAATATTTGGATTTTGACTCCTTTATAATCCATCATCCCAGGGACTACTCCTAAAGTCGTGAAATCATAATTTCCTACTTTCGACTCAGCATTGGTTACTTTGTTTAAAAGGGTCGACTTACCAACACTAGGCAAACCGACCAATACAACACTGGCATCACCGGAATGTTTAATAGCATAACCCACCCCTCCGCCACCACCCTTATTTGACGGTCCATCCAAGCTCTCCTGCAACTTTGCCAATTTTGTTTTTAGAACCGCATGGTGATGCTCAGAAGATTTGTCGTAGGGGGTATCCCGAATCTCCTTTTCCACCCGTGAAATTTGCATTTTTATGATATCTTCTTTTCTCATTTGTTAAAATAATTAGCGAATGCCAATATTAATCGCCCTAATTTTATTTTTCCTTTTAAATAAACCTATTTTAGCATCTGAAGATAGGAACATTTTTGGATTGCATCTTACCCAGACAGAAGATATCCATCAAGCCCGTGATGTGATCAATTCGTCAGGTGGCGACTGGGGTTGGGCTACTATTGTCATCCGTTCCGACGAACTTAATCGTGGCACTTGGCAAAATTTTTTTGATAACTGCCGGAAATACCACATAATTCCCATTATTAGAATCGCGACAAAAATGGAAAATGGTAATTGGACCAGGCCGACCTTCGATGACATCGATAATCACGCCAACTTTCTCAATTCCCTAAATTGGCCTACCGCAACTCAACATGTCATTCTATTCAATGAAATCAATCATGGTGCGGAATGGGGCGGGAAAGTTGATATCAAAGATTATGCAGAAAAAGTTATTTATGCGTCCCAAAAATTCAAAAGCCTCAATCCCAGTTTTTACATATTAAGCGCCGGCCTCGACCTGGCACCACCGGAAAAACCCCCCTCCTTTAAATCTGCTCCCAACGTTTACCGTGAAATATTCCTCTACAAGCCGGAGTTTTTTGATTACATAGACGCAATTGCCTCACATTCCTATCCCAATCATGGTTATATTGGAACGCCCAATGACCACGGGCAGTATAGCATTAGAGGCTTTCAGTGGGAACTCTCTTTTCTAAAAAGTCTTGGAGTAAAAAAAGACTTACCCGTTTTTATCACCGAAACCGGATGGCCTCACCGGGAAGGGATTGCAAAAAATAACCGTTATTACACTGCCGATACAGCTGCCAATTTCCTCTTGACTGCTTTCGATATTTGGCACCAGGAATCACAAGTCGTGGCTGTTACTCCCTTTATTTTTAACTACCCCAACCCACCTTTTGCCAACTTTTCTTGGCTAGATACCGAAAAGAAGCTTTATCCTGCTTATGAAAAAATAATTTCCAAAGGGAAAAGCAAAAATAAACCGCCCCAGATTACAACTTATGAAATGGTTGATATAAAAATTCCTTTTCTGATTTTCACGGATACCGACTACAGCGGGGAAATCATTTTAAAAAATACCGGCCAGTCGATTTGGGGAGAACATAATTTCTGTTTAACGCCCCAAGCTTCAGCGAATGTCTCTCTGGATGCCGTCTGCACCCCAAATAATTTTATTTTCCCCAACCAAACCATCAAACTTCACTTTAAATTTAAAATTTCACCGGACACCGATAAGGTTAATACCTATATCGGTTGGGATGGTGTGGATTCTCTACCGATTAAAGCAATTACCAACAAACCGGCCATCTACAGACCGGCTACAAAAATCCAGGAAAAAATCGTCAATTATATTAAAAATCAGTTAATTGGACCTATTTTCCAACAAAACTGGTAAAATACATGAGCGTCCCCGTAGCTCAGTCGGATAGAGCGCTTCCCTTCTAAGGAAGAGGTCACAGGTTCGATTCCTGTCGGGGATACTGGCTGCGCCCATAGCTCAATGGATAGAGTGCTAGTCTTCGGAACTAGTGATGGGGGTTCGACTCCCTCTGGGCGTACTCCACACAAGGGTTGCTAGCTCAGTTGGTAGAGCAATCGCCTCTTAAGCGATCGGTCGTGGGTTCGAGTCCCACGCAACCCACTTAATAGTCTTTTTGTTCAGTCCAAAACGTTTTAATCACAACACCTACGGGTACTGCCAAAAGAGCCCCCCACACCCCGATTAATGTGGATCCCAGTACTATTAAGATAACCACGACAAGGGGATGAAAACCCACAACTTTCTCCATTACCTTAGGTACTAGCAAGTATCCTTCTAATGTTTGTATCAATAAATATGCTGCCAAAGTATACACAAACATCAATGGAGATATTGTCAGTGCAATAATCAATGCGGGTGTTTAAGCCAATAACGGCCCCAAATTTGGAATTATTTCCAAAATTGCTGCCAAAATCGCTAGGGCAAATGCGAAAGGTAAACCGATAATGATATATGTTAACCAAGTAAAAAATCCCACCGCCAATGAAACTATAAGTTGTCCTCTCAACCAAGCCCCCAGGTTCTCTTCCACTTTTGCCTCAATTTTATTAGCTCTTTTCTTTTGATCCTGGTTCAGTCCCCAAAACAGTATCTTTTTTATTCTCTTCTTGTCCGAGCTTATATAAAATGTTGTAAAAGATAAAAATAAAAGATTAAACACAAACTCCAAAAAAGTTCCTGTTACTTGGAATATGCCGCCGCTAATATTTTCCAAATTGCCCAAAGCACTTCTAAACAAATTTTCTGGGATTACCCGCACTGGCAAATTATCATTGATTCTTTCAATAAATTCCGGAAGATTTGCCAAGAGGGTAGAAATTTGATCAGTAATTAACGAAATTACAGGAATAATCAATAGCAAAATAATAGTCAGAAGCATGATAATAAATAGCAAGGTCGCCAAGGTTCGGGATAAACCGGCTTTTTGAGAAAGGTTGATGACCGGTGAAATTGCAGTCGATATTAAATAAGCCAAAAAGAGTATAAGAAAAACTTCTCTCAAAAGATAAGATAAATACAGCACCAACAAAAATATAATTGCTCCGATAATCTTATTTTTCCTAAAATATTCGCTAAACCATTTTTCCTTCTCGTACATATACCTTTATCTTAAAAGTATATGTCTTTTGGCCTGATTTTTCAAAAATATCCTAAATTCTAGTATAATATGAAAACCTTGCCGCAGTGTTGGAACTGGTAGACAAGCACGGCTTAGGACCGTGTGGAGCAATCCGTGGAGGTTCAAATCCTCTCTGCGGCACCAATTTTTGTTACACTAAATACATGGGCTTGTTTCATTTATTAATACTTCTATTAACGCAACCGATATTTGCCCAAACCTCAACCGATACCGCCCCTTGGACACTCTACCAAAAATATAAAAACGACTATTATTACCAATACAACAATTACCAGACATCACTTTCACAATTCGAACAAAAAAAACAAATAGACTCAAAATACAAATCTATAACAACCAGCAAAGAAAAAAATGAAGCTTTCATAAAATCCTATATAGCCAGGAATAATGCTCTTGATACCTATTGCCGGACACTCAGGGTAAAGCTATCAATTAACCAACAATACAATCCCCAAAATACTAAAATTATCCAGGGAATACTCGCTCAAAAGGAAAACTTACTTCAACAGGAAAACCAAAAAGTACAAGATATTGACATTACCGACAATTCGAAACTTCAAGACACCCACAAGCAATTTGAAGACAAATTGGACGATATTAAGAAAAATATCAACACGGCCTTAGTCGAAGACAATATTAACTACAACCTCTCACTAATTGATCACGCCCTAAAATTATCAGACGAAATTTCCAAAGACCCCCAAAACGATGACAATACCAACCACATCCTCAAAGCTATCTCTTTAAAGCTGGAAGATTATAGACAGGAATCTATTTCCAAAACCACATACAACCCAGAAGCAGGAAAACCCACCAAAAACCCCTCGTCATCACTGAATGACCTTGACGCAATTAATCAACAAATTCTTGACGCCATATCTAATTTAAAATCAATTATCCAAAATTAAATGAAAAAAGAAGATCTGTTATATCAAAATATTGACCAACCGCTGGAAAACCCACTTTCCGTTGAGGAAAAACGGGAAAACAACGACAATATTTCTGAGAATAAAATTAGAAGATACCTCAATGAACCCAAAATCCTAATATTAACCATACTGGTCTTAATAATTATCGTCCTTTCTTTGGTTGCAGTGATTATCAGATTGACAAGTAACCACAATCCTCAGGACAATAACAGCAAAACTGAGCTTACTCCCACAATCTCCACCGTCTCTCCAACACCTACTCAAAGTTCCATTCCCAATCAATACATGGAATCCTTAAATAAAATTGATACCACCATGAACTATTTTGAAAAATTAATGCCCCCGCAAATAAACAAAGAATTAAAATACTGACTACTTTCTCGAAAGATATGCACCCGTTTCGGTACTAATGGAAATTTCATCACCAACCTTGACAAAGAGGGGCACAGATACTTTAGCCCCGGTATCGACAATGGCAGTTTTCATCGCCGAAGTGGCCGTATCACCTTTTACTGAATTCTCAGTTTCAGTTACCCTGGCCGTTATGCTTTTTGGCAAAGTAACTCCTACCGGTTTTTCCTCATAAAACTTAATTCTATAAAGAACACCTTCTTTTAGATAGACTTTATCCTCTCCCATGACATCTTGGGGCACAGTATACTGTTCAAAAGTTCTTGGTTCAATAAATACATACCCCGAACCATCATAATACGAATAAGCTGCTTCGTGGGTTTCAACCATAACTTCCTCAACCTTCTCACCGGACTTGTATGTAAATTCTACGACTCTTCCGGTATGCAGTGATTTCAATTTAGTCCTATAAAACGCCGAGCCCTTCCCTGGAGATACAAAATTAATATCGGTTATCATATGGGGTTCATCATGGAACATTATATAGATACCTTTTTTAAACTGAGCGGTTGATATTTGTGCCATGACAGTTATTCTAACACTAAAGACAAAAAAAATCCCAGAGCATGCTTTTTAGAGGAGCCACCCCGGGATCTGCCAGTAATATATCAAAATATTATAAGTATGTCAAATACTAAATAGATGTGTATTAAAGCTTGCCCGATTCCATTTCGTCTATAAACTGCTGAACACCAAAAGCCCAAGAACCGTTTGAATGAGGACAATATTTTTTCATGATTAATTCGGGAGTATTCAATCCTTTATCAAAATATTGTCTTTTTAGATACTCCGCAAAACTTCTTAGAGCTAAATCGTAATTATCAAATTTTAAGGTACCCTTACTATGTATCCCATAACCCCAACAATTGTGTGACCCTTCAGGGATCTTTTTGCACAAATTAGACTCCTGTTGGGCAATGGCAATAATCCAATAATATTCAAACCCATAATCTTGTGATAACTGAAATATTAACTCGGAATAAGGTGTTAGGGGAGACTTGTACTTCTCCAGATACCTTCTAATTATTTCCGGACGGGCGTCGTTGGCAATTACTGTTTCTTGTTGCTCCTTTACCGTTTCTGTATTCTCGCTTGTTTCACCCAAAACTACTTGCTCTGAATTGCCCATCTTAAAAACCCCTCTCTCTCCTTGCTTGGGCAAATAAATCATCATCTCCCACAGCAAAAACATAATTGCCATCACACCAAAAAATGCCAATAGAAAAGTTCTGCCGGCAAGCCAGATAGCTCTTTGCATTGCTTCATGTTATCATAACCCTACTTATGAAAACAAATCAAAATAATCTCCAAAAACACGAGGATAACTCCTTCACATTAAAAATAACATTAGCCCAAAAAGACATTAGTGACGAATATCAAAATATCCTGAAGTCACTCCAATCCAACTACAAAAGCAAAGGTTTTCGTGAAGGAAAAGTTCCCATGGATATCATTGAAAAAGATATCTCTCAGGAGAAAATTGTTAGCGAAATATTATCCCACCTCGTTGGTCATGCCTATGAAGATGTCATTAAAGAGAATAACCTAAAACCAATTATTCAACCTCAAATAAAAATAAACAACCCCCCACTGACTTTTAATAAGGACTGGGAGGTGGAATTAATTAGTAGCGAACTTCCATCCATAAAGTTAGACGAAAAATATCAAACAGAAATTAAAAAATTCAACAAATCAAAAGAGGCCGAGTCACAAAAAAGAGAGAGCAAGCTTAACAAAATTCTGGAAATTATAGTCAATTCCTCAACGGTAGAAATGTCGCCAATGTTAATGGAAGCTGAAATTGAAAGAAAAATGTCGCAATTAATTGACCAGCTAAACCAGGCCAAGTTGACAGTCAATCAGTATCTTCAAAATAAAGGTCAAACTTTAGATCAATACAAAGAAGAACTAAAAAAACAGTCATTGGAAGAATGGAAAATTAACCTATCTGTTGATCGTATCGCCAAGGATCAAAAAATTGAGATAAAACCCGAAGAAGCCCAAAAATACCTGGAGAAAAACCCTCAATTATCCCAAAATGTCAACCTTATGTACTACATCTTAATCCAGGAAAAAGTTTTTGAATACCTACTTGGCCTTAAATAAGAACATTTTAAGCTAATTTTTTACAAAATTTTGCCCGTCATGTGCTATAATTGTCCACATGGCAGGTGGTATCGGGCCTAAACAGGACCCAAAGAACTACAAGTATAAAAATAACGGATTCACCAGTGAATTCCTAAAAAGCCATGGCGACTCAAAACAACCGGAAAGTCAACTGCCCTCCAAAAGTAAGTTAAGCGGCATACTCGGCTTGGGACAAACTATCGAAATAAACCAAAAATCTGAAAATTCGGACTGGACCAAGAATTTTCTTGCCAATCATTTAGAACAAGAACATCAAACTTTCATAAAAAGCCATGACCAGGAAATTCAAAAGGAAATCGAAGAAATCAGAACAGAAATAAGACGGCTCTCACAGACCACTGAAAGCTTGAATAATGAAATTGAAAAAACCGTTCTCAGTTCAGAAGTAGAAAACTATAGCCAATACGAATTAAATTTTTTACAGAGACTAAAAATGCTTATTGTAAACTTCAGGAAGAACATTTCCGAAAGCACCAATTGGCTTCAGCTTTTCCAGACCAAAAAACGAAAAAGAAACGCCTTTTGGAGTAACGTCAAGAAGAAGCAGGGTGGGGGAGAACAGTACCTTTTTAGCGGTGAGCACTCAGCTTCCAGATCCGCTGCTTAATTTTCTTTTGAATTTCCTCAAATCTTTCGCTATACTACTTTCATTCAAAAAGAGTCTGTAGCTCAGTTGGTTAGAGCGCATCGTTGACATCGATGAGGTCAGAGGTCCGAGTCCTCTCAGACTCACCCTTTTTATGAGAACTAACAACACAACTTTGACTATAGTGCCCACTAGGGCATAATTCTCGCCTTAATGGGCTCAATGTTTCCCTTTTTTGTTAGAATATTCCTATACTATTAAAATAAAAATGTCACTAAATAATTCAAATAATCAACAAGAGTTAGAAAAAATCCGTCATTCAGCCGAACACGTACTCACCCACGCTATGCAGCGTCTTTTCCCAAACCAATTTTTCATGGCCATGGGTCCGGCAACCGATGAAGGTTTTTACTTTGATTTTGAACCCTTAATTGATCTAAAAATTAACGAGGATAACTTTCCCGTCATTGAAGCAGAAATGCAAAAAATCATTGACGCAAATCTCCCCATAACTTGCCGGGAAATAACGGTTGACGAAGCTAGAAAGCTTTTCCCTGGCAACCCCTACAAACAAGAATGGTTGGACCAAATTGAGAAAAGGCAGGAAAAGGTCACTATTTATACAACAGGGGATGAATTTGTTGATCTTTGCGCCGGTCCTCATGTTGAAGCTACCGGAGAAATAGGTGCTTTTAAACTACTTTCTGTAGCCGGAGCTTACTGGCATGGGAGTGAAAAGAATAAAATGCTTACTCGTATCTACGGTGCCGCCTTTAAAACAAATGACGACTTACGACAACATTTGGAAAATTTGGAAGAAGCCAAAAAACGTGATCACCGTAAAATCGGTAAAGAATTAGACTTATTTAGTATCGACGAGTCTGTCGGTCCGGGATTGATTCTCTGGCACCCAAAGCTTTCCTTTGTTCGTGAACAAATCGAGCTTTTTTGGAGGCAAGAACATCGTAAGCGCGGCTACCAATACATCTACACACCACACATCGGCCAATCCAACCTGTGGGAAACATCCGGCCATCTTCAAACCTTTAAAGAGGGTCTCTTTCCTCCTATGGCGATGGCTTCAAAAGATGAAGAAGATACCGCTGCTTACTATGTCAAACCGATGAGTTGTCCTTTTCATATACGTATTTATAAATCTCGCCCAAGAAGTTATCGTGAACTGCCAATTCGCTGGTGTGAGCTTGGATCTGTCTACCGATACGAAGAGTCAGGCGTGCTTCATGGTATGCTTCGCGTCAGGGGCTTTACCCAGGACGATGCCCATATAATTTGTCGTGAAGACCAGTTTATTTATGAAGTAAACCAAATTCTTGATTTTGCTCTGGATATTAATAAAACGTTTGGTTTTAACAAGTTAAATGTCTATCTCTCTATCCGTGATCCGGACAATAAAAACAAGTATATCGGCGAAGAACGCGTCTGGAAATTAGCTGAGACTACCCTGGAAGAAATCCTCCAAAAACGGAAAATTGATTACAAAAAGGATATCGGAGGTGCCAAATTTTACGGTCCAGCCATCGACTTAAAAGCAGTCGACGCTATGGGACGTGAGTGGCAAGGGACTACTATCCAATTGGATATGAATGAACCCGCCCGTTTCGACATGAAATACACGGGAGTCGACGGACAGGAACATACCCCAATCATGCTCCATCGCACCCTTCTTGGTTCTATGGAACGCTTTGTCGCCACCCTTATAGAAGAATATTCTGGTGCCTTTCCGCTCTGGCTGTCTCCAAACCAAGTTGAGATTATTCCGATTACTGACGATCAAATTGGGTATGCCCAAAAAATCAAGTCAGAACTTGATGGCAACGATCTCCGGTCTGAAATTGATAGCCGATCAGAAACAATGCAAAACAAAATTCGTAACGCCACTACCGAAAAAGTGCCCTACATGATAATCATTGGCAAAAGGGAAGCCCAATCAGACAACATGGCAGTCTCAGTCCGCCAAAGAGATGGCCAAGATTTAGGTGTAATGCCGCTTGTCGATTTTATAGACAAAATAAAAGCTCAGGTTACCAACAGAAGCTTAAACCTGATAAAATAGGGAACTATTCATTAAAATTTAATAAATAAATTGGCAAAAATAGATTACAGAAAAATTAGAAACCGGGTTAACAACCAGATTACTGCACCAAATGTACGTCTTATTGACGAGGATAGCAAACAAATTGGAGTCATGTCTCTTTATGAAGCCAAAAACCAAGCTCAGGAAACCGGTCTTGACTTAGTGGAAATAGCCCCAAAAGCGGTTCCTCCGGTTGTCAAACTTATCGATTTCTCAAAATTTAAATATCAGGAAGCCAAAAAAATGAAAGCCGAAAAGAAAGGAGCAAAAGGCGGAGACCTAAAAGAGATTCAAATGACTCCTTTTATCGGCCTCAGTGATTACGAAACCAGGCTAAAAAGGGCAAAAAAATTTTTATCTACTGGAAATAAAGTAAAATTAAGTATAAAATTCCTTGGTCGCCAAATTACCAGAAAAGAATTTGGCTATAACCTTATTGAAAAATTCAAAACTGACCTGACAGAGGAAGCTACACCTGAAGGTGAACCCAGGCTAATGGGTAAAAGATTAATCTTTACCCTAACCCCTGTCAAAAAATCGGGAGGTCAAAAGAAAAATGAAGAAAGCAAGCAAAAGACTAAAAATTAGAAAATCTGTCAGCAACAGATTTGAAGTTACCAAAACCGGTAAAGTTTTGAGAATGTCTTCCTTCAACAGGCACCTTAGAAGAAAGAAATCAAAAAAACAGCTCCGCCGACTCAAAGGCAAACAACTGGTAACCGGAAAATTTGCAGTTAAAGTTAAAAAATTACTAGGTCAAGCTTAAAAAATGAGAGTTAAAACAGGTACCGTCAGAAGGGCCGCCCACAAAAAAGTCTTAAAAATGGCCAAGGGTTATTGGATGACCCGCCACAAAAGATTTAAAGTCGCCAATGAAGCCGTCATGCATGCTGGCCAGTATGCCTACAACGGCCGCAGAATCAGAAAGCGCGATATGAGAAAAACCTGGATAGTCAGGCTTAATGCTGCCCTTAAACCCTTAGAGGTTAAATACTCCAGTTTCATTAAAAAAATGAAGGATAATCAGGTTATCCTCAATCGCAAAATGCTTTCAGAAATCGCTATAAATGATCCTGATACTTTCAAATCGATTGTTAATTCAGTAAAATAATTGCATGAAAATCAGATACTCCGCCTGCTTCTTTTTTAAGAAATAGAGTAGGGGAGTCTTGTTGATGATTTCAAAGCTCCCGCAGAAACGGGAGCTTTTTTATATAAAAATGAATAACTTTGAACAAATCCTAGATCAAGCCAAAACTGACATCAATAATGCCAAGTCCACCAAAGATTTGGAAGAAACAAGGATCAAATACCTGGGTCGCAATGGCATTCTAAATGACCTTTTCTCTAACATAAAAAATATTGCCCCCAAAGACAGAAAAGAATACGGACAGCAACTAAACCAACTCAAAAAGAAAATTGAGGAATCGCTAAAAAAAGATGTAGTGGTCAAAGCTGAAACTCTTAAGTTAAACATTAAAATCCAACCAGTCGAAGTACACACCGGCTTCAGTCCGGTTAAGATCGGTCATCTTCACCCTTTATCAGTCACCGAAAAAACCATCAATGATCTATTTAGATCCTTGGGTTTCTCAATCTACGATGGACCCGAAATTGAAACTGATGAATTTTGCTTTGAACGTCTCAATGTTCCCCAAGACCATCCTGCCCGGGAAATGCAGGACAGCATCTATATTCGTGAACCAGATATCTTGCTTCGTACCCAAACTTCATCTATTGAAGCCAGATTGTTGGCAACAGAAAAACCTCCTTTTAAAGCCGCTTTTCCGGGAAAGGTTTATAGAAATGAAAAAGTTACCAAAAGCAACCACTTTATATTCCATCAGTACCAAGGCGTGGCTGTTGACCAAAACGTTAGCTTAAAAGATCTGATAGGTGTTTTTAATATCCTTTTTAAGCATCTTTATGGACCTGATGTCCGGGTCCGTTACCGGTGCAAGTACTATCCGGAAGTCGAGCCCGGTTTGGGCTTGGATCTTAGTTGCTTTAACTGCAACGGAATTGGTTGCGCTATCTGCAAAGGAGCCGGTTGGATAGAAATGGGTGGTGCCGGAGTAATTCATCCCAATGTCATGACTATGGCAGGAATCGACCCAAAAAAATGGCGTGGTTTTGCTTTCGGTCTGGGATTAGACCGTTGGGTTATGGCAAAATACAATATTAAAGACATCCGAACCTTATTAGGAGGCAATCTGGCCTACAAACCCTACCAACAATGAAAATTGTTTATTCTCAGCTAAAACAACTTCTTCCCCAACTAAGTCTTAGCCCAAAAGCCATTGGCAATGACTTGACTATGATCGGACATTTCATGGACAGTTACAGTGAATATAAAAATGACTCAGTCATTAGTCTTGAAATCCGACAAAATAGGGGAGACGCCTTGTCTTATTATGGAATCGCCAAAGAGCTTTCGGTTTTATACCATCAAACTCTAACCTTACCTCCACCAGCTCCTCTTAAAACCCAAAATAATTATAATCTGCCAATCAGGATTACTACAGATAAAGATGTTAAGCGTGTTATGGCTGTAAAGATTTCAAATATAAGAGTACAGCCATCACCTCTGTGGCTAAGAAAGCTCCTAGCACAGCATGATATCAATGCCATTAATAATGTCGTTGATCTGACTAATTACATCATGCTTTATTACGGAATACCCTGCCACGCTTTCGACACTGCCGTTACCAGTGATGAACTAATCTGGGAAAACAACAACGATAAGTATAAGGATTTCATCACCCTGGATGGAAGCAGGCTCAATTTAACACCCGACACTCTACTGATTAGTAACCCCAAAAAACCCCTCAGCCTAAGTTTCATTGGTGGTCAAAACTCCGGTATAAGCAACAATACTACTGAAACGATAATTGAAATGGCAATTTATAACCGTTCTCGGGTAAGATCTGATTCAAGGCAACTTAAGGTCATAACCGAAGCCGGCATTCGTCTTGACAAAGAATTGGATACACAGCTAATCCCTCAGGCCTTCAACCATCTTATAAACTTAATTACCCAACTAACTGGAGGCACAGTAACCAGTAACACCACTGATATTTACATCCAGCAACCTTTTCTGCCAACAATACCCTTCAACCCCGACAAACCTTCCCTGTTTGCTGGCATACCAATCCCCCCTGAATTTGCCCTTAACACCCTCCAATCTTTAGGTTGTAGTATTGATAAAATAAACGATTGTTATAAAATTACTCCTCCCACACTCAGAAAAGATCTGGCGATAGAAGAAGACTTGATTGAAGAAATCATTCGCTTCTGGGGTTATCAAAAAATTCCTCTAGATCAACCAATATCTCCCTCTCCGCTGCCCGATATCACTCCGCCGATTCTTTATCTTATCGAGTCAGTTAAAAACATCCTAGTCAACCTCGGCTACGACGAAGTTAGATCCTGGCCTTTAATTAAGCCCGGATCACTGATAACCGATTTTATCCCAAAAACTTCAAAACCTGTCTACACCCAAAATAGCATAAACTCTGAATACCCGGTTCTTCGTGCCAGTTTAATTTCATCTCTCTTGGAACAAAAAGATTACTATGACCGCTTCAAATTACCACGGCAACAGTTCTTTGAAGTTGGGAAAATATACTACAGGGTAGGGGATAACTATCACGAAAAGTACTCTCTTGGTATTTACCATCAATCTAAGATACAACTAATAAAAGACTTGGGATCCCTATTTAAAAATCTTAAAGTAAAAATTCCCAACCACAATCAGTTTTCCAACAACAATCAGGATTTATATATAGAAATTGATCTGGAAAATCTTCTTAAAACAGTTGACCTTACATATCTGAAAAAACAGCACCAATTCCTGATCCAGGACCCTAAATTGACTACATCCTACGAACTAACAAAACAGATTATCACCCTGGATGCCAACGTCACCTTGTCCAAACCCCAATCGACCCAAGATTTACTTGCAAAATACCGTGAAATAATAAACAAAAAATATCTTTGGCAAATGGATATTATCGATATATTTGAAGACCCCCGCAATAAAATCTTTCGTTACACTTTTCGTGTCGCTTACTACAACACAGACGATAAAACTGCAAAATCGGAACACTTAAAAGCATTTAACCTAACCTAGTTTTCGTCTTCGTCACTTTTTGTAGGTATCAAGGTTACCGTCGGTACTATTACGTCAGTCGGGCTTGGCTTAACAGTTGGTGCAGCTGTCGGACTCGGTGTCAATGTCGGCGAAGGCTCCCAATCCCATGGTACATTTACACCCACACTTATTTCCCTCTCACCCGTCATTCCGTCTTTGTCAACCACTCTTGTTTTTAAGGTATACTTACCATCCGCCAAATTCATACTAACCTCATACGGTCTTTCTGACCAAACCTTCTTTTCTTCACCATTCACCCACAACTTCACTTCGATTATTTTTTTTACCGAAACGGGCTTTATCCTGATATCAAAGGTAGATCCAACAGTTGCATGATCAGAAGGACTCTCGAAATCAACACCCACCATCCCATCATCCCGACAATAATCCTCAGGCGAGTGGTACTTGTCCTTCTCGGGTTGTGTGCCGATCCACCAATCGATACCTTCCTGCCACCGATTTTTCCCATCGGTTGAAATCGGGTCCTGTTCTCTGAATTTCCAATACTCCCTTTCATCATAATTTCCCCTGGCCACATCTTCCGGAGTGGCCAATCCAAAACTTCCTTTGCATACCTTTAGCTTTAAATGTATTGGATCTGGTCCCTTGGGTTCTAAACCCTGAATAAAATAATCATGTTTAGTTTCAAATCCATCATGGGCTAAATATCCGGATACCCTGTCCACTTCCAAATTGACCACCTTATCCGGTATCGAAAAATCCTGTTTTGGCCTGTTGGGCAATTCATGCATCATTATCCGTTTCCATATCGGCGTTGCCCCGGAAACTCCGGAAGCCACTCTACTCATGGCCGTATTGTCATTATTTCCCACCCAAGCAACCGCCAAAAGATTGGGCGTCCAACCGATTGCCCAGTTATCTTTTAAATCATTGGTTGTGCCAGTTTTAACAGCCACCTGATAATTGGGAATTATTAATCCATTGACAGATCCAAAAGTCAACTGTCTTGCTGAATTATCCGAAAGAATATGTGATATTATGAATGCTTCCTGAGGACTCATGACACTTTTACCTTCTACATGCTTATATTCTTCCAAAACTCTTCCATTACTATCTTCTACTTTTAACACGCCAACCAAATCAACTTTCTTGCCCCCATTTGCAAACGAAGAATATGCTTGGCCCATGTCTGCCATAGTTACTTCAGCTCCTCCTAAAGTTACTGCCAACCCAAACCTGGATAAATTTTCCTTTGTCGGTTCCAAAGTAGACATGCCCATCTCATAAGCTTGTCTCAACATATTTTCGACACCCACATTTGCCAACATTTTAACAGCTGTCGTATTTATTGAGTTTCCCAAGGCATCCCTCAAGGACATCGGTCCGTTATAATTACCATTATAATTCTTAGGAGAATAGTCCTTTTGACCTGGTCCGCCAGGAAAAGTTACCGGTGTATCCATAATCAGGGAAGCCGCCGTATATCCCTTCCTTAAACCCATCAGGTAAGTCACTGGTTTTATGGCTGATCCCGGTTGCCTTAACCCTTGGGTCACCACATTAAACTTACCACTGGTCTTGTCGGAAAAATATCCTCTTGAACCCACCATTGACAAAACCTCTCCTGTTGTTGGATCCAACACTAGAGCTGCTCCATTGCTTATTCCTAATTTCTCGGCCTTATCGATTTCTTCGGATACGATATTTTGCACTTCATTGTGTAAATCAAGATCAAGGGTTGTGTAAACCTTTAAGCCTCCACCTTCAACAACATCCTCTCCATACTTTTTGGCAAGTTCCTCTTTCACCCAAAAAACGAAGTGTGGAGCAATTATCGAGGTTTTATTATCATAAAACACATAGTTTTTTATTTCTTCCAAAGTTTTTTCTTTCAGTTCGGTACTTATGTAACCGTCTTGCTCCATCCGATCCAAAACGTGAGAAGCTCTGTCAACATAAGCCGTAGGCGTACTGGAAAAAGGCGAATAAGCATTCGGTCTTTGCGGCAAACCAGCCAAAATAACCGATTCTGCCAAACTAAGATCAGCAACTGATTTGTTGAAGTACTGTTCAGCTCCGCTACCAACCCCCCAGGCTGCCCCACCATACGGAGCTTCATTTAAATACATAAGTAAAATATCATCTTTGTCATACTTGGCTTCAATTTGGATTGCCAAAATTAACTCTCTTATCTTTCTTGTCACCTTCCGTTCCGGAGTAAGCAAAACATTCTTTACCAACTGCTGGGTCAGTGTCGAACCTCCAATCAACCTCTGGTTGAATATTATGTTTTTGGCAATCCTAAAAGGTGTCAAAGGGTCAAATCCTTTATGATTATAAAAATCCTTGTCTTCAACAGCGACTGTTGCTTGCTTTAAATAATCCGGCAATTGGTCAAAAGTAACCGGCCTTCTCTTGGCATCTTTATAAACATCATAAAGCACTTGACCATTCCTATCATAAATACGGCTGGAATACCCCTCTCTCCTTACCACCTTAGAAGGTGTCGGTAAATCTTTTGAAAACCAGGCAAAAACCGTCACAGTTCCTATGAAACCAACAATAATCAAAATAAAAGTCGCCAAAAACATACCATACCATAATCTTTTATTCTTTAAGGATATGTTCTTTTTTGCCAACTTTTGCCTCCAATCTTGCAATATAAACTGGATTTTTCTTTTGGCCTGAATTAGTTTTATTCTAATCCGCTCTTTCATCTAATCAAAACACTTAAAAAGGGAGCAATACCTGACAATAGTAATGTTACCATACCGATTATCAGAACAGCTTTCTTGAGCGTCTTTGATTTCATTTTCACAGTAAAATGATAACATAAATAAGCTCATGGACAAGCTAACTGAAATTCCGGGTATAGGCCCCAAAACTATTGAAAAACTCAACCGGCTCGGTATTGAAAACCCCAGCGATCTTCTCTTCCATTATCCCCACCGCTATATTGATTTCTCTAAAAACATTCCTATTTCAGAAATAGAAGAAAATACCAACGTCACCATTACCGGTAAAGTAACTTATCTTAAGAATATCCACACCAGAAGTAACAAGCAAATTCAAAAGGCCAAAGTGGTCGATTCTTCCGGTTCCATTGACATAATATGGTTTAACCAACCATATTTATCTAAAGCAATAGAAGCAAACAAAATATATAGTTTCGCCGGCACCGTTTCTGTTTATCAAAACAAATTTACTCTAATATCTCCGGAATACGGAAAATATAATACCGGAAAAATTATTGCCGTTTACCCGGAAACCCAAGGGCTTACATCCAAGTGGTTTAGAAAAACTATCCAGCAAAACCTTGACCACCTTATTAATGATATCCACGATAATCTTCCCCGGACCGTTCTAATAGAACACCAACTTCCAAGCCTAAGGTCCTCTCTTCAGCAAATCCATCTCCCCAAAAACGATCAACTGCTAAACGAAGCTCGGCTTCGCCTTAGTGTTAATGAAATACTATCACTTCAGGCTCAGTCATATCTTCAAAAAGCTGCCTGGGTATCAAAAACCCCCAGAACTATTCTAGTGGAAAACGACAAAATCAAGAATACGATAAAAAAGTTTATACAAAATCTTCCTTTCAAACTTACTTCTTCTCAGGTAAAAGTCTGGCAGGAAACCCTTGGAGACCTTATATCACCCTGCAAGCCGACAAATAGGTTGATTCAAGGTGATGTTGGTTCAGGAAAAACAATTATTGCCATGCTCTCGACTCTACTGGCTTCACTCAATAATTCAGTCAGCTTGGTTTTGGCCCCTACTGAAGTCCTGGCAAGACAGCATTATCAAAACTTTCAACAATTCTTTAAAAATTACAAAATCCCCATACTTTTACTTACCGGTAACTCAAAAAATAATATTAATGAAATTCCCAAAAATGCCATTATTATTAGTACTCATGCTGCCATATACCGCAAAAAAAGTATCGAGAACAAAATCGCATTATTAATAGTCGATGAACAACACAAATTTGGAGTTAAACAAAGGTCATTTTTATCTTCCCTGGATAGACCTCCCCACTGTATAACCATGAGCGCCACCCCCATTCCCCGAACCATCAGTCTTACCTTACTTGGCAACCTCGATCTTTCAAGCATCGACACCCTACCCCAAAACAGGTTACCCATCAAAACCTTTCTTGTTCCCAATAACAAAATTTCCAACTGCTACAACTGGGTAAACAACTACATAAAAAACACCAAACAACAAGCCTATATCGTTTGTCCTTTCATTGAAGAGTCCGAGTCAATGGAATCAATCAAATCTGCCGTAAAAGAATTTGACTACCTGTCCAAAAGTATATTTCCCAACCTCAAGCTGGCCTTGGTTCACGGAAAAACAAAAACTGCTGAAAGGGAAAATGTCTTCCAAAAATTCCGAAACAATAAAATAAATATTCTCATCACTACTCCAATTATCGAAGTTGGAATCGATGTAGCCAATGCTACTATTATCATTATTCAATCAGCCGATCGATTTGGTCTTGCACAACTTCACCAGCTCCGGGGTAGGGTAGGCCGCGGCCAGGAACAAAGCTATTGCTATTTTTTTACGCAGTCAGATAATCAAAAGTCGCTTGACCGACTAAAATACTTAGAAAAACACACCCAAGGCCTGAAAATTGCCGAATACGATCTAAAAACCAGAGGTCCCGGAGAGGCCTTTTCCACCCTGCAGCACGGATACCCCTCCCTAAGACTGGCAAATATTTCGGATTTACGTCTTATAAGCCTGTCTAAGTCCATTCTGCAGGAGTTAATAACCAAACACCCGGAATTTGATATAAAAACTCTCTTATCCTCCCCCCACCAGGCTACCCAATCCTTTATATACAATTAAGTCAGTATTGTTTTAGCTACAAACATAGGTTAAAATACTCAACATGACAGCCTTACCTAAACATTGGCCTTCAAGCCGCCGTCAAGGAAAAAGACGGGCTTCTCAAACCGGTCCAAAATTACAAAAAACTGTTCTATGTAAACATTGTGGCCAGCCCAAAATGGCCGGCTTTCAATGCGTCAACTGTAAACAGTGAAAAATCGACGAGATCCAAGACACATAAAAAGAATTAAAGCCATGCAAAAACTTTTTGCCTGGAATTACGGAAATCGTAACAATATATCTGAAGTTAGTGAAGTAATTGAAAAAATTGACGAAATTGATCCCATTATCACCAGAAATGCACCTAAGTGGCCTCTGGATAAAATTAACAAAATCGACCTGAGTATCCTTAGATATGCTAGTTGGGAGTTACTTTTCCACCAAGATACACCACCTAAAGTAGTTATCGACGAGGCTATTGAAATTGCCAAAGAATACGGAACAGAATCAAGTCCTTCTTTTGTCAATGCGGTCCTCGGAAGTATTGTCAAAGATTTAAATTTAATTGTGAAAAATGACTCCAAACCAACAACCTGACACCCAGGAACTGGAAAAACAAATCCGCTACCAGTTTAAGGATAAAAAGAAATTGCACCAATCCTTGTTGCATCGTTCCTACTTAAATGAAAACAAACAATTGAAATTAAAGTCAAATGAAAGATATGAATTTTTGGGAGATGCCGTTCTCGAACTATGGTGCTCCATCAACTTATTTCGCAAGTTTCCCCTTATGCCCGAAGGTCAGATGACTAATCTTAGGGCACTGGTTGTTAGAACCCCTAACTTGGCCCAAGCCACCCAATCGATAGGCCTTGATAGGCACGTCTACCTCTCTAAGGGTGAAGAAAAACACGGTGGCCGCAATAACCCTTCAATTCTTGCCGATACTTTTGAAGCTCTTTTGGGTGCAATTTTCCTGGACGGAGGATTGGAAGCTGCCTTTGTCTTTCTTGATACCTTTCTGATAGACAGTCTCAACAAACTCTCTCAGCAAAAAATATACAAAGATCCAAAAAGCATATTTCAGGAACTCGCCCAATCCAAAAAGGGGGTTACCCCTCATTATGAAACTATAAAGGAAATCGGTCCGGATCACCAAAAAGTTTTCGAAGTCGCCGCTTACCTGGGTAATGAAATAATCGCCTCCGGCAAAGGCTCCTCAAAGCAGGAAGCAGAAGAAAAAGCCTCGATTAAAGCTACCAAAATTCTCAAAAGTCTTGTATAATCCACCTTATGCTAAAAATAAAACTCGCACCTAGAGGCAAAAAACATCAACGAACCTTTCGTGTCGTTGTTGCCGAAGCCAGAAGTAAGGTCAATGGAATCTTTGTTGATGACATTGGCTTTTACACACCCCAAACAAAAACCGTAAACATTGACAGCGATAAGCTAAAACAATGGCAGGAAAAAGGTGCTCAAATTACTCTCGGCGTTGACAAACTCCTTAATCCTGACAAATATCCTAACAAACCCAAGTCCGGTAAAACAACTAAAACCGATACCAAAGAAGACAAACAAGAAAGCCAAGAAGGAATAGGGGAAGAAGCTTCTCTTGAAACAAACAGCCAATCGGAAAACCAACAATAACTATGAAAGAAACCTTAGAATATATTTTAAAATCAATCCTCAAAGATTCATCAGATCAAATTTCAGTTGATGATAGGGAAGAAAAGGGGGTTACCATTCTTGAAGTCAGCGCTCCCTCTGATGTAATCGGTCAAATTATTGGCAAAGAAGGTCGGGTCATTAAAGCTATCAGAACCATCTTAACCGTCTCTTATCCTAATCAACGCTTTAACCTCGAAATCAAAGACTGAAAGGATTTCCTCTTTCGTACTCAACAAACTCCTTTCCTTCGATATCTACTTGTCCGAACGAAGCATAATCCTCAAATTCTCCAATCCGGCTTAGAAGTTCCTGCTCAGTTTTATTTAAGGTCAGATCGGACAAAGATAGATCATTCGATGTCATTTCCTTTCTTGCTTCAACAAAATATGATGAAACGGTTAAGCTTAACTCAGCCAAATTATCTTTTAGCTTCATATCAAAATTATCTATCGACAACACTGGCAAACTCTTTTCCATTGCCAAAAGCAAATTTAAATATTCGCTCTTGGGACCAATAAGATTAATTTTAACCGGAATACTTGTATAACCAGTTTTTGTCTGGCTCTTCTTTGCCGTATCTTCTTTTGCCAATTCTCCCGGGGAAACATTAAAACTATCCACCATAAATAAATGTTTGTCTGCAATCCTCCTTATTACCCCGACAAGAAAGTAAGAATTTCTATCTCTAAGAACCGAATTTGACAAATATTTGTCATTTTCCTTAAGTTCATCTTCATCAACAGATAATAAATAGTTCTTCTTTTCCACAATTTTCGACTTTTGCTCCTTCAACAAAATCATATCTTTCCTCATTTTACTAATCTCATCAATTTTCGGTTGTAGTACAAAAGAAAAACTAACAAAAACTAGTACCACCAACACCACCGGAAGAGCGAAATACTTTAAAAGTGAACTTTCAAATCCAAAAATCTTATCCGGCATATCAAAGCTGAGACTGCTCATTTCAAAACTACCTCCATACCAAAATCCCACTCTTGCTGGTCAAGAGATAAAGCTTTAATTTTTGCAGATTTAAATTCATCAACCTCACCATTGTTAATTTCTTCGATCCTTAATTCAACTTCGTCAATGTTACTCCCCAGCACCATACCGTCAAGACTGAAAGTAGATTTGTCTTCCAGTTTGAAATCCTCAATCAGTACATTTTCGGAAAATAAATTATTGATCTTTGAAAAAGCTTCTCCATATTCAAACCTATTACTCAAAACTTCTCCCACCATTTTTGCCCGATATTTTATTTGTTCACTTAAAACCACCTTATCTGACAAAGTTTTGTAAGCCTCAACCTCCCTGTTGTACAACTTTTCTTCTCTTTTATAGTTAGCTTGTGTAAAAAACCATATACCAAAGATCACTAAAGTTACTACAAACCACAAAGCACTCAAACCCCATACAAATATCACTGTTTTCTTTTTGAATTTGATCTTGAAAGCCTGAAACTTAGCCTGGCTAGGTAACAGGTTCAAATTCATGCTCATATCACACTCCTCAGAGCTAGCCCAACCGCTAATGTAAATCTACAACCCTCTGAGTTATAGTTCATAAAACTGGCCTGTCTGCTAGTATCAATGTTTATAAAAGGTTGGATAACTTGAACTTCAACACCAAGTAGTCTAGTCAATTCTTCGGCAAATCCAGGTAAATTAGCCCCTCCACCGCTTAACACCAGCAATTCCGGTGAAGATCCGACTGTCTCCCTGAACAAAGCCATCGATTTTCGTATCTCTTCTGCCATACTATTAAAAACCGGCAGCATGGCCGTTTTAATTTTCCCTTCCAACTCGGTTTCTCTCATACCATAAGCTTTTTTGTACTCTTCGGCAGACGACATATCCAATCCCAAGTTGAGGGAAATTGCCCTTGTCAGGGAATCGCCGCCCATCGACATTGATCTGGTAAAGTAAACGTTGCTTTTATAAATACTGATAATATCGGAAAACTTTTCTCCCATGTCTACAAATATTATGCCGCTTACCTGAGAAAGGGCAAAATTCACAGCTCTGCGCATTGCCAGGGCGGGGGACTCCAAAGCCAACAGTTCCAAGCCAACTTTTCTGAATAATTTTACATAAGAGTTAATGACTTCATTTCTGGCAGCAATGGCAAATACCGATATCCTACCGGTATCATCGGTATTTATAACTTCGTAATCAATTGAAACTTCGTCAAGTGGAAAAGGAACAAAAGTCTCCGCTTCAAACTGCAAAGCGTCTTTAATCTCGCTTTCTTTTAGTGGAGGCAAGTGGATAAGCCGACTAACCACTTCGTCTTCAGGTAAACAAGTCACCACCTGCCGAGACCTGCATTTGATATCACCGAGCAATTTTTTGATAGTATCCGCAATCGTATCAATCGCCTTGTTTTTACTATCACCTTTCAACCACTCAACCCGGGGTGTATTCACTTCCCCAATAGTTTCCAATACAAAGCCCTTGTCCTCGTGGTTTACAGATACGGCCTTAACACTGCCGACACCAACATCTATTCCGATAATATTGCTCATACTAATTTAGTATACAGACTAATTGATACTGCTCAAAGAAGTAACAGCATCCAACATAAAGGAAGGGATTTTATAAACATTAAAGACCTTCACGCGGCTCGTTACTGTCCCAGCACTGGACTGCGTCTCATCAGCCACACTACCCAACCCGGTAATCTCCTCCCCCTGAGAAGGGAAATCATTTGCGTCCGGACTCTGTAACACAAATTTTGTGTTGGCACCCAAAGGTGTAACGGCCAACATTAGTCCGTCTCCAACCTCCAACTCGGTTATTGTTATTTGTTTCATCCCTGGCTTACCGGTACAGCTTCCTGTCGTTACATTTGAAAAACCGTTAACTTGAAAATCGCTTCCGATATTGTAACCCCACCTTTTCACCTTATAAGTTCCGTCATGATAAAAATAGTCAACTTTTAGGGCACCGTTAAAAGATTCATAGACACAAAGGTTAACGCTTGACCCCATATAAGCATCGGCCCCACCCGTAATAACAGTCCCGTCAGTATTATGCGGAGCCAGCCAAAACACCGTGTTTTGGTTTTGTAAAGTCACCTCGTCAAAATCCACTACCGTCTCCCCCTCTGCAATGCTATCGCTTTGTACTGTTGCCACGCTTCCATCTTCCATCGTATAAGTAGTATTACCTGTCGACAAGTAATACTCTACTCCCGATTCTGCTGCATTAAACGCCTGCTTCAATAATTCTTCGTCAGTATCAATCCTGGTTTCCACCACTGTCTTTCTGGAAATCGACAATCCCAAAGTCAAAATCACCGCAGAGATCAACAAAACTATTAATGCTATTTGGCCATTATTTCCCTTAACTTTTCTTTTAGTCATCATAATATCTTGTTAAAATTTTAAATAATTCTGTCGGCGCTTTAAAGAGGAAGGCAGGACGATAGTGGACAACCACCGCCGGGTTTGTATTATTGATACTCTTGTCTATATAGGATCTGTTCGACATAAAACTGCCTCTTACATAAATACTACCATTAATTAGCAATTTTTCGCTAGCTTCTTGGCTGATATCAAAGTTTCCGTCTGCCGCATAAATACCGTCCACCCTATTTACAGCCGGATTATTGGCAATAATATCACCGCCAACCACTACCAGGAAAAAGTTATCGGTATTAACAATTTTATTTGCATCCAAAACTAAATCTCCGGAAACAAAGTGTATTCCATCGGCGTTGCTTGTTAAACTACTCAAATTCACACTATCCCCAGGCCAAACCGTCCCATACTCCTTCTCGACATGAAACTTATTCAAAAAATAATCGTAACCATAACTTGGATCAACAACATTGCTTGCCTTATAAAAGTTTCTCGGCCAGGAGAAATTATTTGATAGGGGAATATAGCTTTGCAAATCTCCTCCGGTGACTATACCATTATTATCAATAAAGTTGCCCGGCATGCTCGTTTCTCCCAGGGACAATACCGGTACACACAAATCCCTACAAGTCACCGGTGCTTTATTCCACACCACCCCCTGGCCCAAAACACCACCGCCAATAGATTGAAACCAAGGTGGCTGCCACTTTATAGTAGTAAAATCGACCCGCATTGCCGGGTTGCTCGCATAAGCATCCGCATCAACAAGCAAAGTATCAACACAAGTAACCTGGTTTACTCTCATACTGTTTTGGGCTGGGTCGTTAGCTTGCAATTGATCATTAAACTCCGGGTAATAACTTTTCCCCCAGACTAAATAATTATTTTTATCCGATGGATAACCTTCAGGATGATAGTCACTTTCTGAATTTGCCGTCATCTTCAGGCTTCCTCCGCCATACAATACAAAATCAAAACCGGTAAAATCGGCTTCATCGTTAGGATAGGCAGTTGAATATCCTGTCCCTGTCGGACAATGAATTTGTTCCACCGCCGAACCATCATACAAGGTACCTGTTACCAAAACCTTGCAATCCCAAATTTTAAATTTTCTGTTTGTGAATATCCAGGTTTTATCGTACCCGTCATTATCACCATCAGTATATGTCCCAATGCCATTTTCATCTTCAGCATACACCCTTAGATCGTATAATTTTGTGGTAAAAGTAGCCGGAAAATCTATTTGGAACTCAACCGTTCTCGATGTCCCGCTGTAATGTGTATATGCGGCCACACCATAATTTATTGTCTGGCCAGACTCACTATCATGAAATTTTACGTTAACCATGCCCTCCACATCTCCAATTGCTTCAACATAATAGGTTTTACCCACACCGTCTTTGACAAACCTTAAAAATACTTTTTCTATAGTATCACCGCCATCCTCATCAGTAACAGTCACAATAAATCTGGCCCTTCTGTTAACAAAATCAACTTGGCAAATGTGATTCCTCCCCTGAGCGTCAGGATTTACGATAGCAGTATTAGCTGAATTTCTTACAATTAAGTTTGTATAAACCGGCCTGACGTTTAATTTAAAATTACAGTTACAAGCTGATGAACAATCCGGCAGTCCACCAAAACTTTGCATTTCAAAAGAAGTTTGGTCATATATGTTTTGTGGAGGGCCGGTCAATCCTTGTGGAAACGCACTGGTACTTGGCCTTACAGCATATGCATCTCCACGCTGTACCCCAGATAATCTAAACTTCCCCTCTGAATCCGTAGTCAAAGTGCTGGTTGTTCTTGTCCGGTCATTATATATATTTACAGAATAACCGGAAACGCTTCTGTTAGATAACCCGGCTCTCACGTAGCCACATATATTACAATCCATAGTTCCATTACACCTACCTCCGCACCCGTCCGAACAAGTCTGTCCAATACAAGTTGTGCTGGAACAAGCACAATTGGGAGTACAAGGAGGATCATCGGGCACCGATCCTCCGCAACCACAACACCTTACATCCCCAGGCGTGCTGCAACAAATATTGCAATTGTGAAGCGTCCACCCCGATGCTTCACATTCACCACAGGAAGGAACCGAAATAGTTCTTTTATTACATAACCCGCTGCCATTACATTGACTAGAATTTGTACACCAACCGCAATCGTTATAATCCTGTTGCCACCAAGGGCATCCGGAGCAATTACCCCCGGTTGGCGGGAGCGGAGTGGGCGTCGCTAGAGGATCAGCTGGCACAGAAGGACCCGCACAAGCGCTAGCATCACATGGTGGATGGCCATCAAACCCGCAAAATTTTGTCACCGACCCGCCCGGACAAGTTCCGGAAAAAGTTCCTCCGGCGCAATTTACCAAATTTGATCCGACACAACAAGCTTTGTAGTTCCCTCCAACAGTACAGCCGCCGGAACTACACAAACCTGATTTTAAAAACGATCCTCCCTGACAACTGTCTACCGCTCCGCAATTACTATAAGAGTAATCAAACTCATAACGGCACATACCTAGAACATTTCTTACTGGATATGCCCGACATTCACTAGCATAACACCAGCCCCACTGGGGCAGGGTACCGCAAGGGGATGAACAACCTCCGCTCGTACAACACACATTATTTCTACTTCCACAAAAACTATCAGGTACGGTAACACCCGAAGCGTTCGGGCATGGAGGATAACATATGGAAAGACATTCCTCCCAACTTTTTGACGCCACACAATTAAAACAACCGGGCTCTAACGCTCCCGCAACCCCCCTTCCAAAAACAAGAGTTACTATTAAAAATAGTAAAACACCAAAAATAGTTTTTTTTACCAACATTTACTTAAATATATTCTTATTAAAAATAACATCCCCACTCTCATTGGAAATTGATATTGAAAAATTGTTTCCTCCCACACAGCTTATTCCCACACCCTCATCTATCCGGGCAATCACATCTGTTGTTCCCACTTTCTGCCCTACCTCTACTAAACTTTCACCAACAACAATATACGAAGCCATCCACCCCTCGCTATTCTTCACTAAAATACTGGTCGATTCTTCATCTTTACTTACCCATGCTATTTCACCTTCAAATATTGTGTAAACCTCTTCTCCTATAGGTAGAGTTAATGACAGTCGTCTAATATCAGCATCCACGCCATACCCGTCAACATAATCTCTTTTCACTGGTGGTGCTACTATTTCTTCAAACCGAACCTCACTGGGTTTAAATGGATCTTCAGTGCTTCCAATTGTCGCAACATCACTATTGTTATTGGTGAAGTTATTTTCTCTTGTATTTTTTCGCCAAATAAAAAAACAAGAAACTAAGCCAACAATTAAAACAAGAATTATTGCCCATAACAACCACAATCTTCGTATCATACAATCATGATACAAGCAATTACTCCCTTGAGCAATAATATAAACAGGCAGACAATACTACTTACTTACAATTATTCTACCCAAATCATCTCTCATTAAATCCGCCAAACCGACACTTTTCTCATTACCAGGAGCACACCTGTCAATTATTATAAATGCCTCTCTTTGGGCTTCTATCGGCAACTGGCTAAAGTCCGGCGTGGTAGCCACATACATCACATCTCCAGGTTCAACTTCGGAAAATGCAAGATTACCATTACTAATTTTTCCTGTTAAATAATAAATATCTCCCGATGCAGTCTGAAATTTAACTGAATCATTCTCAGCACTTCCGGCTGTCACCATTACTCTCATAATAGTTCCTGTACTGAAGGCAATTACTGGTTGGTTATCACCAATGCCGGACAGACTTAATGTCGACAATCCAAAAGAAGTCGTTTCCGTTATCGACCCCTCACTCGGCAAGCGAATAGGAAGCGGCATCTTGCCTGATTCGGAATAATTCTGGGCAATTACCTGTGCGGTTTCTTCAGCAAACAATCCTCTGTGCGCAAAAAAATCTAACTCTACAACACCTGGCATTAATTCAATCCTTCCATTTTCGCTCCAAAAAGCAATTGCTTTACCATTTGTGTCCACATACTCAATTCTTTCACTTTCCATATTCCATTGGCTATGAAAACCTTCAAGATCAATGGCCCCGACATGTTCTGCATATTTTGCAGTCTCATCGAATAAAACATTTACATCAGCATAGCCATCCATTCCGTTCCAGGAACCATCTGCCAAATTAAAATAACCAATATCCTTCTGTATTCCGTCAGTGCCTACCATGGCAATCGGAATACTTCCTTTTGCCAAATCCACCAATCCAAAAACTATACCCTGTTTAAAATCCCCCTCAAGTTCGATAGGTTGACACTCCAGCAAAAAAGTTTTTGTCAGATCTTCGCTATTTGTCCCAGCAATCAATACTCCGGAAATCGGAGCCTCTCCGGTCGGCACCAAGTCACCATCCAGAATCCACACCCTGTTCTCATCCTGATACATTTCTCCATCAACCGACACCTCCTCCAAAGTAACCACCTCACCCAACTGGTCATGCCTTAGTCGAAACATCTGAATATTATCATCTTCTTCTTTAATCAACAATGAAACCAACGCCTCTCCCCCTGGAGATGCCACTACTTGAAGGCTATAATCTTGCCCCCAAATATTTTGGCTTTTTTTAAACCAATTACAGCTCTGGTCGACCTGTATACCCTCATTATTCTTTGTAAAACAAACCACCTTGTCCTCGACCACCATCAACCCATAATATTCACTGGGTGCGGATTGCTCTACCCGCCCATCTTTTTCTACTACACTAGCGTTGTTGCCAACAAGAACCAGTTCTACACTTTCAACCCCAAAACCATACTCCTCGGCTTTTATGGCAATCTCATTTCGAAATGTTTGCATCTCCTCCTCATAGCTATCTAACTCCAAACCTCCGGAGAACGAAGTGCTCCTGCCTATATCCCAAAATTTTCCTTGCCACTCTTGACTCACTTCTGATTCAAAACTTGTTGAGTCCTCATCGTTTGGTGCAACATCAGCTGTTAATATGTTTTCTGTACTGTCTGGATTAGAAGTATTAACCCTAACGATAATCGGCGTTACCTCTACATGACTTACTGATTCTTCAACAGTTCCACACGCAGCCATAGTCCAAGCTATAGTAAAAGCAGCCGTGGATCTTACTAATTTTTCCTTCAAACTACTCATAAAAAAACCGGCCAAAGGGCCGGATTAAATAATTAAACCTTTAAGAATATGTTTCCTGCAAACTGTTGCTTCAACATTACAGTAATTATACAAAATACTGTCTTTTATGTCAAACTATAGGTCTAATTAATCACTTAAATATCTGCAGCCTAACACGTTATACATATTTATTACACATTAATAAAATTAACCTATAATACACAAATTAAACCGTATCAAAATAACACCTAATGGGAAAAATTAGTTTCTAACTGACACCACTGTTGAAAAATCTTTCTGCACCGCCTCTGCGACACCCGGATCGGTATTTTCCGGAATTAAAGTAAAATTAAAAGTCACCTTGCTATAGGGACCCCCAACTGGTTCACAGCTAACAAAATTGCCACAGTTATTTAAACTGACATCGTCGCTGGTTAGCCGCACATCCCTTGTGGCTGACACGGAAGCAATATGTCCCGATGCACCATCAACACAAACTAAAGTTGTAGTTTCAGCATTTTTTTTATTTGTTAACTCAATGCTATCACCGGAACAAACAATTTTTTCCGGTACGGAATTTAATACATGTTTCCTCAACTCCATTACCACAAAACTACCATTTTGTTGGATGGTGTCTGAGTATACAATCCTGTTTTTTGCCTTAAAACTATCCATCATGGTTCCTGTTACGGCAATTAAAATGACTGAAATAATTGCCAAAGCAATCACAATTTCAATAAATGTAAAACCTCTTTTATTTTTAATCATTTAGCAAACAACCTCCTTATTTTTACGGCGTTTTCAACTGCTACCCCGGGTATCGTCACAGTCACTTCAACCTCCTTCCTGCAAACTTCAGGCCCGCAATTTTGCTGATTATCTTCTGATATGGAATATGTATAATCCGGATCCCCGGTATCAAAGCTTGTATAATCCGGGCTACCCCCCCAAAACTCACTGGTACTACCATCTTCATAAGCCACCAACTCCTCCATTATTTTTTCGGCAATGTAAGCGGCTTTTTTCCTATCATAACCCTTATTCCTGGTCCCCATGGAATTAACCAACAGGGCTACCACAGCTGTTAACACCAAAACGATAATTACAACCGAAAACATCAATTCAATCATACTTTGTCCCTTTGCACTGGCTTTCATTATTTAAGATTACCACAAACAATGTCTTGTTATATTTCGCTTATCCTGCCTGAACTGTCTATCCTTATTTTTGGTGCCGATCCAACTTCAACCGAGCTAAAACTAATATCTACTGATGAATTTGTCAGCTTATGGCCACTATCCAGCAATTTGCCGGTAACTGGTGCAAACCTGACCGTAGAAGAAGCAGAAACATTAATACCACTTTCTGTCACTTTCCTACTAAAATAAGTAAAACCCGGGTTATCATCCGGAGTAGGGTAGGGAACTGCTGTCATGGTTCCCTGGCTGCTATCAAAAGTCACTTCCACAGCCGTCAACTCCTTATCGGATCTGGGAGTCTGCAATGTCACTGCATAGTTTTTTGCCAGTTTTAAATTAGCTACCGTTTTTTCAACCGACATATCAAACCTTTGCCTGGCATTAAACCTGTTGATAAAAACCACCGCCCCGCCTGTCATTAAAGCCATTATGGCAACCACCACAATCAGCTCAATAAAACTAAAACCTCTCTTTTCCATCATCTCAAGGGCTTCTGACTTCGTAGTTATAACCCGCAGTACCACCACAGGATGTCGAACCTATATTAGCATTGCTTGTATCTTCTACTCTGGCATACAATCTATAAGTATATCTGGGATTGGCTGGCAGATAGCAATATACATAAGTCGAGTCCTTTGGATCGGCAGGCCAGGTCTGCAAATAATCTGGCGTTAAGCCAGTCGGAACTTTACCGACTACACTTGGGTAAGAAGACCCCACCTGCCTGACTTGTTCCAATGCTACCCTGATTTTTTCCAGGTCTGCCATTCTGCGGCTGTCCCTGGCCCTTTTACTGGTACCCCCGAAATTCACTACTGCCAAAACCGTTATCACGGCAATTATCGTTACCGACACTATCAATTCAATTAACGTAAAACCCTGCTTTTTCATTGCTGGTTCTTAACACAATAATACTGGCCATTACCCGTACCAATTAAATTACAACTACGGTCATTTGAATTCCCCGTAGCATTATCCAACCTGGCGCAAGCACAATATGTCGAATATGGTGACGAACTCGAATATGAATAGTAGTAAGTGGCATCGTTCTTCGGATCGGATGGGAACACCTCTAGAGTGGCCGTACCACTTGTAGGTGCCCAAGGAGCCGTATCGCTAGTGGGATAGCTAAAATTATTTTGTGAATAAAACTGCTCCGCCGCCTTCTGGATCAAGCCCATATCTTCTTTTCTCCTGGCATCCCTTGCTTTCTTCTGGGCTCCCGAATAAGAAACTGAGGCTACTGCCACTAAAATACCGATAATCGAAATACTTACCAACAACTCAAACAAGGTAAATCCTTTGATCAGTTTTCTTTTACATTCTTTTATATAAGACATATATTTTTCAAATTTTTAATTGGCACAAATCATAAAATAGTCCGGGTCCGTATTACCAACTCCTATCCCACATTTCAACTGAGAAGCCCCATTTTCGTCAGCTCTGGTCGTCTCTGTTCTATATCTTAACTGAAAAGTATCACCCGCAACATCGGACCGGTATTCAAAAGTAAACCCTATTGTTCCGATATTCGCCATATAAGGAGTTAGTGGGGGAGTATAACCGCTCAAAAAGGCAGCACCATCGCTATGAAAATCTGTACTATAAACCGGATAGGATTCATTGTCATTATAAAAAAGCCTTAAGGCACTTTTTACCGCGTCAAGATCTTGTTTTCTCTGAGCATCTCTGGCTCTCTCTCTGGCTCCCATAAAGTTAGGCAATAATATGGCAGTCAAAGTAGCGATAATACCAATTGCCACCAATAGCTCAATCAGAGTAAATCCTCTGGATTTAGTCATTGAATTCATTCCTCCCTGCATTAGGACTATATATCACATAATCATAGTCCCGGCCCACGCCCCCGTTTGTGCAACTATAACCATTAACAGAATCATATTTTCTATAATCACCATCATTTTCATTTTCCAACTCTGAATACAATGCATACATATTAGGATTCCCTCTAGCGTCTAGCAAAACTTCATAGCAGTATGGATTACGCCCACTAGTTTTTTCTGTCGGGACCTCTTTTATATAGACATACCCATCGCTATCTACGAACTCTCCACCACCTGCTAAATATCCATTTATCTCATCTGCCGAAGGGAACATTTCGTGATCGGTATAATACATATTTAGAGCTTTTCTAACCCCATCAATATCACCCTTTCTCTGGACATCTCTGGCTTTCATTTTGGCAGTATTAAACTGAGCTACACTTATTACTGTTAGGATTGAAATTATGGCAATAACTACTAGCAGCTCAACCAATGTAAAACCTCCACTTCTAAAACAAACTATCTTTTGTTTTTTCATTCTCATTTAATCATACAAAAAATCTGTAATTTTTCCAATTAATAGATAACATAACCCTCAGGGGTGCACCTGTTTACCCGACAGTCTTCATGGCAACCGCTAGCACTTACAAAACAATTCGGCCCCCAACATTCATTAGTATCCTGGCATATCCCTCCCGCATCATTGTAGGAACAGCTATGGCCGCCTGATAAACAATGGTCAGGAATTACTTTTTCGTACCACTTAACGTTTGTACTAGAGGTTCCATAATTAACTTCATCTGCAGTCAACCCTCCTGAAAGGATATAACTGTATTCCGTATCATACCAACCATCAGGGATATCACTATCATTTCTGTTTCCAAGTTGGGTAAAAACTTTAAACCATTTGGGACAATCGGAACTTTCCGTCACAATTTTGTAAGGATCTCCGCTAGGGGAGCACGGCCAAGGAGAAAGCCACGGAAATACAGAGAGATTTTGGAAACAATTGTTGTGATTCTCCAAACCCCAAGAACTTATTTGTGATTCTGTAGGATAGCAGCCTCTGTCATTAAAATACTCTTCAAAAGCTACTTTTATTCTACTCAAATCTTTTTTCTTTCTGGCATCGTAGCCTCGATCACTCATGTTAATAGGGTTAAAACCAGCTATCATCCCCACAACAAGAAGAATCACAATCGCAAATACTATAAGTAATTCCACCAAACTAAAACCGCTGTTATCTCTTAATAAGCAAGCCATTTATTAAATAAATCTAGCACATTTCCACCAAACCACCAAGCCAGAAGCGCTCCAAAAAGTAAAAACGGCCCAAAAGGCACCAGACTCTTCTTGCCGGCTCGACCAGTTGCCATCATGGCAAGACCGTAAACCGCCCCACTTATAAAAGCTCCATAAAAGGCAATCAAAATATTGGGCCAGCCCAACAACGCTCCCATAAAAAAAGCCAACTTTACATCACCCATACCCATTCCTCTTCCCCTCGTAAATATATAAAGAAGACCCAAAAATGCACCACTACCTACGGTTGACCATAAATATCCCCGACTATCTTGGAACAAATTTCCATTTGCCAAATTTAGGACAAGTGCCAAAGCCAAAAGCAGTAAGGTAGAAAAATCGGGCAGTATCATATACAAAGCATCAAAAACACCGGAAAATATCATAAGAGTAATAATTAAAAAGGAGACAACCGCTATCCCGCTTAATTGAAAATCTAATATTAGAAATTGTCCCATAAATAAAATACCTGTGAGCAGTTCAACAAAAGGGTAGGCAACAGGGAGCACCTTTTGGCAGCACTTGGTCTTGCCGCTTTGCAAAACCCATGACAATAGAGGAATATTCTCCCGCCAGCTTAATTTAGTACCGCAATAATCGCAAAAACTGTACTTGTCGTCTTTTACCTTAATTTTCTTCATCAATCCATAACTTACTGCTGTCCTGTAAACAAGCATGTTAATAAAAGACCCAAAACACATCCCCAAAACAAAAATCAAAAAACCCGTAACTATCTCCATTCATTCATTCTACTTGAATTTGTATTTTCTTCCAACCAAAAACCCCGGCCTTTGCAGCCGGGGTCCTCATTTACTATTTTCAGCTTATGGCACACATTTAAATAATGATGTGGCAAGAGACTCAAAGGTATAAGGATTTAACGGATTACCTGATCCGTCGAAAGCAACTGAAGGAGCATCAGCAATGGAGTCTGGAGCTCCATTTGCATCAAAAGTTAAAATCTTCAACCTATTGGCACTAGTCCTGTTTGCCTTTGCCTTGGGAACATGACATACATAAATTGAATTGTTTGACGTGCTATCGGCTTTATACACATAAAGCATATTCAAATCATTATAAGTAGTACCCGAAGGAACTGAAGTCGAATTATAAGTATAGCCTTTGTTCAAAAAAGATGCCTTAAGCTCATCAGTGGCTATCAAACCACCCTGATAATCGTAAGCTGAACAAAGTGATTGGGTTGTAGGTCCAGCAACATTTGTTCCGCAAAGACCAGCTCCAACTCTATTACTAACGGTTCCGAATTCATTATCAATAAGAATTGAATTATCAACAATCATCCAAGGATAAGCATTGGAATTAGCATAATACCTTTCATATGCATTCAAAACCTCACCGGCGTCATTAAGAGTATTAGCATCAGTAGCTTTATTCCTTTGTTCAACCGGGTTGATGGTAGCCAAAATTCCAACAGCCAAAATTGCGATTAGTGCGATAACAATTAACAGTTCCACCAACGTGAAACCTTCCGTGTATCTAAATTTTCTTTTCATTTTAATTTAAACAAATAATTGCTTGTTAATAATCATTATTTACTACTAAAAAGACGATGTCAAGTTATAAATCGGCATTATTACCGCTACTACCAGAAAAGCTACTCCAATCCCTAAAACTATCATAATCATAGGTTCCATTGCTGCTGTCAAAGATTTGACCGACTGCTCCGCCTCTGTCGAAAAATAATCCGACACCTTCATTAAAACTTCGTCCAGCTTTCCCGTCGCCTCACCGGTTTCTACCATTTGGTTGACAATCGGGGGGAATACTCCGGTTTCTTCAAAGGAATTGGCAATTCCAAAGCCCTTTTGGACCCTTTCCGATATTCTCAAATAAGCCCCCAAATATTGCTCGTTTCCTGCAACCTTGGAGACGATCCTTAACGCCTCAACCAGGGAAATTCCTGCCGACAACAACATCGATAAAGTTCTGGTCGTGTTAGCCATAATCGTTTTCTTAATAAGATCTCCCAAAATCGGTATCCTGAATTTATATGTATCCAGCTTCAGTCTCATTTCTTTATTTTCATAAGCCGTTCTAAGCACTGTATACAATCCAAAAATCCCTATCGGGATCAAAAACCAAAATTTCGCCATTGTATTTGATACCGACATCAAAACTTTTGTTGCCGTTGGCAACTCCGCCGTCCCGAAATCTTCATACATCGTCATCAGTTTGGGGATTACTACCACCATCATCAGTATTGCCACACCGATCATGCCGACAATGACTATGGCCGGATATATCATGGCACCTTTTACTTTACCCTGGAACTCGTTTTCGTTCTCCAGCCCTTGAGCTAACTTTGACAGCACCTCTTCTAAAACTCCTCCTTCTTCACCGGCGTTAACCGAAGCCACATATGCCTCTCCGAATACATCCTGGTATTTTTCCAGGGCACTTCCCAAAGAATGTCCTCCCCGGACGGTATTGAGCGCCTCATCAATAATCTCATAAAGCTGTGAACTTTCCTCTGTTTGATTTTTTAGCATTGACAGAGCATCGGTCAGGGGCAATCCTGCCGTCATCATTGTCGACATCTGTCTGGTAAAGGTCGAAATTTTCTTCAAATTGGCCCTACCCAAAACCTTCTTATTAAGTTCTTCAAAAGTTCCATTCCGTTTTTCGACCACAATTAGCGGCACCAAACCGCTGCTTTTGATTGAATCTACCACTTCCTTTTTATTGCTCAGCTCCAGCTCACCCTTTATGGTCTTACCATTCCAGTCTTTAGCTTTAAAAGCATATTTTGTCATTCTATTTTATTTTGACACTTCTCAACTTACTTTGTAACTCACCGGGCCTAATAGCATAAGTAGTTGCTGTTTCTTCACTAATGCTGCCTTGTTTAATTAAAGCCGCCAAACTAGTCTCTAAATTCATCATTCCGACATCGGAACTGGTTTGGATAATATTATCAAGCATGTGGTTTTTACCTTCCCTTATAGCGTTTCTCACTGCCGGTGTCGCGAACATCAACTCAAAGGCTGGAATTAATCCTCCATCAAGAGAGGGGATTAGCCTTTGGGAAATCACCGCCGATATTACTGAAGCCAACTGCACCCGGGCTTGTTCCTTTGATCCGTCAGGAAATACATCAACAATCCTGTCAACCGTTTGGGCTGCTGAATTGGTGTGCAAAGTCGAAAACACCAAATGCCCAGTCTCGGCCACCGTCAATGCCAACGATATTGTTTCATAGTCCCTCATTTCACCGACGAACACCACATTGGGGTCTTGCCGCAAACAAGATCTTAGTGCCATATCAAAGGTTAGAGTATCAGCCCCCAATTCCCTTTGGGAAATTAACGCCTTTTCCGGCTTGATTACATATTCAATCGGGTCTTCAATTGTTACCATGTGGCAGCTTCTGGCCTTATTGATCTCGTTTAACATAGAAGCTACCGATGTAGATTTTCCATGACCTGTTGGTCCTGTTACCAGAACAAATCCTTGTTTTAGATTGATAAACGAGCCAAAAACTTTAGGCAAATTTAACTGCTCAAAGTTGGGAATTACCGACGACACCAGTCTTAATGCGCATGACAACTTTCCCATTTGATAATAAACATTGGCCCTCATTCTAATGTCATCTACCGATATCGACATATCAAATTCCTTTTGTTCAATCACTTTCCTCTTCTGTTCCTCCAAGAGCATGGAAAATATCATCTCTTCCATTTGTTCCGGGCCTTGCGGCACCTCAAAGGTGTCCACCATCCTCAAGTCACTGTTTACCCTGATCCTGGGTACCTCACCGACTGTCAAATGGATATCTGAAGCCTTATTGGCTACCGCCAACTTAATAAGTTCCCTGATTTTTGTGTTCATATTTTTAATATTGGGCAACACGAACAACTTCTTCCATCGTCGTGACACCCTCTAAAACTTTAACGTAACCGTCTTGTTTCATTGTCAGCATCCCTTCCTCCATCGCTAATTTCTGGACATCGGAAGCGGTTGCCTTCTCAATTATTAGTTTACTAATTTTTTCGGTAACCGGCATTGCTTCATAAATAGCTATTCTTCCATAGTATCCGGTATTATTACACTTTTCACACCCTACAATCTTGGGAATCTTCATGGTTTTGCCATTCTTTTTCCATTTTTCTTCTATCATGTCATATATCGGCCCCAAAGTTTTTTTCATTTCCGCCATTTTATCTGCCGGAATATCCTCCTCCGACGTGCAATTGGGGCATATTTTTCTCAATACCCTCTGTCCGACGACACAGTTAAGTGAAGATACCAGCAAAAATGGCTCCACTCCCATATCCAATAGTCTGGGCGGAACTCCGGAAGCATCATTGGTGTGAAGGGTAGAAAAAACTAAATGTCCCGTTAACGCGGCGTTTACCGCCAACTCTGCTGTTTCCATATCCCGGATTTCTCCTACCATTATTACGTTTGGATCCTGTCGCAAGAAAGATCTTAGCGCCGAGGCAAAAGTCAAACCTGCTTGAGTATTAACCTGTACCTGATTTACTCCCTTCATTTGATACTCCACCGGATCCTCAATTGTCACTACATTTACTTTAGATGTCGCTACAATATCCAAAATAGAGTACAAAGTCGTAGTCTTACCAGAACCCGTAGGACCGCAGATAATGATAATTCCATGCGGCCGTCTAATACTTTCTTCCAGATTTTTTAAAGCCAAACCTCTCAATCCCAACTCAGGCAAAGTCGGCACTTTTCTTGACTTCTGCAACAACCTCATTACCACCTTTTCGCCATAAGTTGTCGGCAGGGAAGATACCCGCAAATCGACATCGTTCCCTTCTGAAGAGAAGAAAAACCTACCATCCTGTGGCACCCTTTTTTCGTCAATTTTCAAGTTCGACAATATTTTGATTCTCGAAACCACAGCGTCCTGAACATTTCTAGGCAAAAGATATTTTTCTTGCAAAATACCATCGATTCTGTATCTCACTCTCACATTTTCCTCCTGAGGTTCGATGTGAATGTCAGAAGCCCTGGCTTTCAGGGCATATTCCAAAATCGTTTCCACAATCTTGGCAACCGGCGCCTCGGAAGATACTTTTTTCTGTGTTTCTTCGATGATTTTCTCTTCCTTTTTTCTCTCGTCCAAAGCTTTCGTCACTTCAGAAGTAATGCCTTTCTCCCGCTCATATTTCTCCCTGATATACGATTCTATTTGTTTTTCGGTGGAAATTGCCGTCGAAACCTTGAACCCTGTTTTCTTTTCAATAAACTCGACTGTTTCCAAATCCAAAGGATTTGCCATTGTAACAAAAACGGTTTTGGTCTTAGTATCTAATTTGTAGGGGAATACTATATATTTCTTGGCAACACCCTCCGGAACTAGAGCTAACGCTTCGGGCGAGAATCCCATTGCATCCAGGTCAACGAAAGGAATTCTCAAAAGCTCTGCTTTGGCCTGAACAAACTCATTGGGATTAACCAATCTTAAAGTTTTGATGATTTCTTCTTCCGTCTCTCCCGTTTTCAGCTGCCTTAATTGCACCTCTTTGGCTTTTTCTTCATCCAAAAGCCCCTTGTCCCGAAGCACCTCCGTCAGGCTCTTATACCTTTTTTGGGCAGAATCATTCATAATAACAACATATTACATTTTTCTAATAAGCTTGACAACAACCGACCAATTCCCAGCCACACTCGTAATTTCTGCCAATTCTTTGGCGCTTGAAAAAACAGTTCTCCAAATCTGCCAAGACCTGGATAACCTACCCACTCCAAACAACCCGGACTGTTTTATGATCAACCAAAATTCAGGGTGGGGGATTGATACCATCAGGAAAATTGGAAAATTTTTATCACAAAAGCCTTTCAACCATCAAAACAAAATTGTTATCGTCACCAATGCAGAAAATCTCTTAACCGAAGCCCAAAATGCCCTTCTAAAAACTCTTGAAGAACCGGGGCTCAACAATTACATTATCCTCACTGCTCCAAACTCATCCCTACTTTTACCCACAATTGTTTCCCGAACCCATGTCATTAAAGTTAATGGCAACGCTACTACCCCCGAATCTGACTTGCTAAAAATCTCTGGAAACACGCAACAAGACCTTCTGTCCTCGGAAAAAATATCCCAAAATAAAACTGAAGTCCAAAATATTTTGGAGCAACAAATTCTTCTCCAAAAACAACAGCTTACAAGAAACCCCTCACTAAATCAGGCCGAAAATATTAATAAAATTATCAAGGCCGTCTCTATGATTAGGCACAACGTTGATCCGAAATCTGCTCTTGACTACTACTTCCTTTCATAGAGTATCATTATATTCTAAGCAAATTCTAATAACCGCATTTTCCCCTCACAAATTGACATAAAAATGTTATAATCTTTTCAAATGTTTTCGCCTTTCTTTACCATCAATAATCAAATTCTGAAAAACATTGCCAGTATCGAAGGCGCCAAAGCCATTATCGATGAAGCACCCTTGATCCCCGCCTACGAAAAACAGTTTCAACAAGAGGCCATTGTCCGTACCGTTCACTACGGCACCAGAATCGAAGGTAATGATTTAACCTTTCAGGAAGTAGCAAAATTGGTTGAAGGCCAAAAAATTACCGCCACGGAGCGGGATATTCAGGAAGTAATAAATTACCGTAATGTTATGAATTATCTGGAAGAATTATGGGCTTTATATGACGCTAATATGCCGCTGCCGGAGGAAAAAAATGTTCCTCAAGCTGACAATGGCACCAAAAGGCCTTTTTTTTACAGCGAAACCATTATCAAAAGAATTCACGAGCTAACCACCACCAAGGTCATTCCCGAGTCGGAGCTAGGCAAATACCGCCACCAGCAGGTTGTTCTAAAAAATACCCGTACCGGTGAAATTGCCCACAGGCCGCCGCCAGCCATTGAGGTTCCTTATCTTATAGCTGACTTTTTGGATTGGCTCAACCATCCTTCTTCCCGGGATGTCCATCCCGCCATCCGCTCTGCTATCGGCCAATACGTCTTGGTTGCCATCCACCCCTTTATCGAAGGTAATGGCCGGGTTTCCCGAGCTTTTGCCATGCTGCCGCTTTATGTTGAAGGTTACGATATCCGAAGGCTTTTCTCCCTCGAAGAGTATTTCGACAGAAACGCCGAAGGTTATTATGACACTATTCAGAAAACTCACAACACTTCCTCCGATATATTCAAAAGGGATCTCTCCGCTTGGGTAGAATATTTCACCCAAGCCCTCGCCATTGAACTCACCCGCGTCAAAGAAAAAGTTCAGACCCTCTCCCGCGACATTAAGTTTAAGCAAAAATTAGGCGGCAAACAAATTCATCTCTCCGAACGTCAAATCAAACTCGTCGAATATATGCAGCAATTTGGCGGCCTTCGGATGCCGGACGCTCAACAACTTCTACCCATGGTTTCTGACGACACTATCTGGCGTGACCTTAAAAAACTCATTGATGAAAAGGTTGTCGAAAAGCGCGGTTCCACCAAAGGCGCTTATTATTGCCTTGCAAACGTCTAGTAAAATAAGTCATGATCACCCTCAAAGATATTGATCTTGAAAAGATTTCAGCAGGTGAACTCGGCGAAATTTTGATAGAAGCCAAAAAAGCCTACTACACCAGCAGCAAGCCGATAATGGACGACCATACCTACGATACCCTCGAAGAAATCTTAAAACAAAAAAACCCCTATCACCGGTTGTTCTCCAAAGTCGGCGCTTCTGATTTTGAAACAGGTTTTGAAAAAAAACGCCACGCCATTCCCATGGGCTCCCAGAATAAAGTCAACAATTATTCTGACCTAGTACACTATTTCGAGCTAAAAGGTGTTACACAAAATGCGGATTTTTTGGTTCAACCCAAATGTGATGGTATCTCCCTTGAAATCGAATACCAGCAGGGTAGGGTAGTCGATGCCATTACTCGAGGGGACGGCCAAACTGGAGATGTTATCACTCAAAACGTGATAAAAATGAAAAATTTTCAGGAGGTACTAACAAAACCATTTTCGGGATCCATTCGTTGTGAAGTGGTTGTCGCCTATGACGATTTTGCCAAACTAAACCTGATATCAGACGAAAATTACAGCAATCCACGCAACGCCGCTTCCGGAATCTCCCAAAGATTGGACGGTAAATACAGCCAATTCTGCACCCTTCAGGCGGTTGACATGGCAGATTTAGGCAACCCCCTAAAAACAGAAAAAGAAAGGGTTGATTATCTCCAGGATTTAGGCATTGTCACTGTCGAAAGCCACCTATGCCGTCACCTTTCTCAAGTTGAAAATATTTACCTTGACTTCTTAAAAAACAAACGGGTTTCTTATCCTTTCGATATTGATGGTCTGGTCATAAAAATCAATGACCTCAAACTTCAACACTCTCTAGGCTCTCACAATAACCGGCCCAAAGGCCAGGTTGCCTATAAATTCCCCGCCAATACAAATCAGGCTAGGGTTCTCAATATAAATTGGCAAACCGGTCCTATGGGATCAGTCACCCCAGTAGCTCAAGTCGAACCGGTAGAAATATCGGGAGCTATCATCTCCTCGGCCTCGCTAGCTAACTATGATTTGCTAAAGGAAAAAAACATTAATATTGGTGACATTGTCGAAATCAGCCGCCGCGGCGACGTTATTCCTTATGTAGAAAAAGTCATCAGCAAAGTCACCCCGGGTCACACCCAAGCTCCTCAGATGTGCCCTTCCTGCCAAACAGAACTTAAAATAAGTGATAAATACTTAACCTGTCCCAACACCCGATATTGTCCGGCCCAAATACTTGGCAGTTTAAACCTTTTTATAAAAACCCTTGACATAAAAAACATTTCTGAAAAAACTATTGAAAAACTTTATAAAAGTGGTAAAGTTCGTCTTCCTGGGGATTTCTATGATCTTAAAGTCGAAGACTTCAAGGAGTTAGAGGGCTTAGGAGAAAAATCCGGCACTAACATTATCCGGGAAATTCAATCCAAAAAACGAATTACCTTAAAACAAGTTCTCGATGCTGCCGCCATTCCCAATTTTAGTTCGGCCAGAATCCAGCAAATAATAAACGCCGGATTTAATACCTCCCCAAAAATCCTAAACATCACCAAGGCCGATCTGGAACAGCTACCTGGCATAAAAAAAACTTTGGCTCAAAAAATAATCGAAGGATTAAGCGCCCGTCAGGACTTTATCAAATCGATCCTCGACAAAGTCGAACTAGAAAAAACTGCTTTTTCTCAAAAGCTTAACGGCAAAAACTTTGTTATAACCGGCAGCTTATCGCGCCCCCGCAAAGATGTAATTACTGACATCGAAAACCAAGGCGGTAAGGTATCCTCGTCCGTATCCAGGTCTACCGACTATTTGTTAACTAACCAAGCAGAAACCAAATCGTCAAAATATAAAACTGCCCGAGAACTTTCTATCCCGATCATCAACGAAGAACAATTACAGGAAATGATGTAATCTTAATTATGATATTCAAAAACACCAAAGAATCAGCTAGCCTTCTGTCACAAAAAATTGCAGAAGAATTAAGCTTAAACAGTAACAACTCCCTACTATGTTATATCAATCCGGACTCAAAGGATTTTTGCCAACTTGTTGCTGACAGCCTCAAGCTAAACATCTCCTTCCTGCCAAACACGATAACTGGCATTGACCCAAAGAACACCCTTTATCTTTTAATTATAGATAATGGTGACACCAGAGCAGTCGAATATAACGAGTATACCGACATCCTTAGAAAAAAAATCCCCGAAACTCAAATCATTATTGCCGCTCCTGTAATCGCCCAATCCGAAGAAGAAATCCTGAAAAACTGTTCTGATCGACTAATTGCACTTCACGTGGAACCATACTTTTTCTCGGTGTCCCAGTTCTACCAAAAAAAATCCTAAGCAACATATCCGTTACACATTAGCACTCTATGACTTCGTCTGCTAATAATAAGTCCATATACCCTTTACCGAAAACATCCAGTATATCTTGTCTATCTTAATACATCTTACAATATCACATAGTAACTTTATGCTTTATAATATAACTTTGTTATTACTACTATTTCTATTAATTCTTAGCTGTAAAATAATACTATGAAACTATTAGTTGGTCTGGGTAATCCGGGTAAGGATTATGAAAAAACCCGCCACAACTTTGGCCGCTTAGTAATAACAATGCTAGCTTCGGAACTAAAACTAAAATTTAACGACAGTTCCAAACTTCAAGCGTCATTATCCGAAACAAAAGGGCAGGGGATTGGCGAAAAAATAATTTTGGCCTACCCCAAAAACTTTATGAACAATTCCGGCACTACAGTAAAATTATTATCCGATTATTTTAAAATTTTACCCGAAGATATATATATCATTCATGACGACCTTGATTTGGAAGTAGGGGACTACCGTATTCAATTTGATCGGGGACCGGCCGGACATAACGGTATTATCTCCATTATTGACAAATTCGGCACTCAAAGCTTCCACCGCATCCGTCTTGGTATCGGTCACCCTCAGGATCTGACACCGGTAGAAAAGTATGTCCTCATGCCTTTCCTTCCAGAAGAAAGAATTATAATAAGCTCAACAGTCAAAAAATTAATAGAAGAAATCAGGCAGCTAATTAATTTATAAGGGCCGTTAGCTCAGTTGGCTAGAGCGCACCCTTCGCATGGGTGAGGTCGGGGGTTCAACTCCCCCACGGTCCACCAATTTGACATTTTTTTCATCAATAATAAAATTAAAATCCCCCTAACAAACAAGTGCTTGCCTTATTATTTATTAATAAAAATAATGACAATTTCTTTAGAGCAATACAGAATTAAACGAAAACAATTTGAAACAGCCAGGTCAAAAAGATTAAATGGACCTGAAAATCATGCAGTTATCAAAGCTTTAGTGAATAATCGGATTACCACTGAAGAGCTTACCCGAAGAGGGCTAACTATTGACTCGATTGAACACGATTTAAATCCTCGAGATCAAAAGAATTTTAGTATCGGAGACACTTATCTCCTCCCTATTCCTCGAGGTTATCAACAGGGATAATCAATTTAGCAACCAAACACAAAAGGTCAAGTAAGCTGCGAAGCTCGTCCAAAGCAAATATGGGATCAAAAGTACACCAGCCCATCTACTAATCCGTCCAAAAACGTGTATATTCGCGAGAATCGCAAGCCATAATACAATTATTTCTAAGGATGCCAAGGCGGGGGACTGTAACCCAAAAAATAATACCGACCACAACATGTTTAGCAGCAGCTGTACTGCAAACACCCTAAAAGCCAATTTTCTTTCCTCCCCCTCGCTCCTATTCCATACGATATATAAAGCTATTCCAATTAGTATGTACAAAACAGTCCACACTGGTCCGAAAATCTCATTTGGAGGAATTAGGCTTGGCTTTTTCAGATCCTTATACCAATTTTCAATTGCCCCGATTGTCACCATCGAACCAATACCTCCAGCCGCTAACGGCATCGCCAATGACAGAACCAGTCTTCCGAAATTAATTTTCATTTCCTAATTTAATTATATTACTAATCTCTGGTATCTTAGTTAATGACAAAAAAATTTCTCTTCCCGCTTCTGATTTTTTCCGTTTTGGCTTTCTCTGCCTGCGGTCGCGGGAACCCGGAAACTATCGACCTCCCCCCTCAACCCGACATTGAAATTGATAGCTCTCCTCAAATAGAACTTGACAGCCCTTCTTACAACCTTGATTTGAACATCAGTGACCCCGACGACACAGTCACCCCCGGACCATCTTCCGGGCCTTCTTCTAACAATCAACAAAGCTATTCCTGTCCTCAAACCGAATGGGTCAATTGCATGCCGGGTCCAGGAGTAGGGGATAGGCCTTATTGCCAAGAAGATTTTTTGGAATGGGCCAAGGCAAACTGTCCCGGCTTTCAGGGCGCTGCCTTGTAAGTTAAACTTTTCTATGTCGTTTAGTACTACGAATGGCTATGGTGTTCATTTTAGCTTATTGGCTATCGATTAAGATTGCCATTGTTAAATAATAAAACTGCCAGCAATAATCATATAAAATAAAACTGTGACCAATGATCCGAAACCCATCAAAGATCAGCTTGATCTTTTTAAAAAAACACTCGAAGGGAGGAAAAAATATGTCAGAAATGAATACCAAGCCTACGGATTAGAACTGGCCAAAGAGCTGGGCGATTGGGACAACCGCTCCCTTTACATTCGTCTAGCTAAACAGCTTGACAGGAAAATGCTTGAAAAAGCTCGATATTTTGTCAAAGACCAACCCAAAGCCACTCTCAAAACCCCCTATAAACTTTTTATGTGGAAACTCAAAGAACTTCGGCAAAACAAGAACAAATCATAGTATAATTGTTTGTCATGCTTTCATTCATCAAAAAACATAAGCTCAGCTTTATCATGGTTTTATTCCTTATTGTCACGTTTGTATTTTTTGGTATTATAAAAACCCGCGCCCAAAACAACCGTGGATTTTCACTTTTCAACCAAAATACTCAAGAAACTATAATCAATCCCAAAAGAGAAACAATCACCCAAGAACTTGTCCTTTCAGGAGTTATTGACGCTTCCCAAAAAGCTAACGTCACGTTCCAAACTCCAGGACGACTTGCCTGGGTCGGTGTCAAAACTGGCGACAGGGTAAGAAAGTGGCAATCAATCGCCAGCCTTGACAAGGCCGAACTCAGGAAAAATCTGGAAAGAAGTTTTAATGACTACAAATCCGCTCTGGACACTTTTGAAGATACTCAGCAAGATTACAAAGACGAAAGGGACAAACTGTTATTGACCGACGAAATGAGAAGAATTCTTAGCAGGTCTCAAAACACTCTGGATAACTCCGTTATCGCTTATGAATTAAACGATTTAGCTATTAAATATGCCACAATTTGGAGCCCTATTGATGGAATCGTCACCCAAGCCGTTCCCGATGTTGCCGGACTTAACATTACCCCCGCTACCACCAATTACACCATAATTGACCCCAACAGCCTTTTCTTTGCAGCTGAAATTGATCAGGAGGACGTCAACAAGGTCCAAACTGGCCAAGCATCTACCCTGGAGCTAGACAGCTTTGAAGAAAGCCTGGAATCTGAAGTGACACAAATTTCCTTCAGTCCTCTCCCCAATAAAGCCAGTCCAACTTATGAAATTAGATTCCAACTAAATATCCTCAATCCAGACCTCAAATACCGCCTTGGAATGACGGGAGATGCCAAAATTGTTACTGCAAAGTCAGAAAACACAATAACCATCCCTTTCTCGGCTTTAAATGAAGATAATGGACAAACTTATGTGTTTGTCAAAGATGAAGACAACCAGACTGTCCGTCAAGATATCAAAACCGGAATAGAATCTGATAACGCCATTGAAGTTCTGGAGGGGCTTTCTGAAAATGATCAAGTCGTCATCCAGGAATAAAAGAAAAAGCATCTTATCCCTTCGGGATATAGTTAAAAGTTACAACAGCGGTACCACCCGGTTTGACGCCCTAAAAAATGTTAATCTCGACATCAATGAAGGCGAATTTGTATCCATCACCGGCCCATCCGGTTCCGGAAAATCTACCCTGATGCATATTATTGGCCTCTTAGATAATCCGACTTCCGGTCAGGTAATCCTAAACGGAAAAAATGTCTCCCACCTCAAAGAACATCAACTAGCCCAACTCAGAAACGAAACTCTTGGTTTTGTCTTTCAACAATTTAACCTTTTGCCCAAAACCTCAGCTCTGGAAAATGTCACCCTACCGCTTTTATACTCCCATATTCCCAAAAGCCAACATAACGCTCTTGCCTTGGAGATGTTAAAAAAGGTAAACCTTAGCGATAAGCAAAAAAATACTCCCGCGCAATTGTCCGGCGGCCAACAACAACGCGTTGCCATCGCCAGAAGTTTAATAAATCAGCCGCAGATAATTCTGGCTGACGAACCCACCGGAAATCTTGATAGTAAATCAGGAATCGAGGTTATGAAAATTTTCCACCAACTAAATGACGAGGGCAAAACTATTGTTTTTGTCACCCACGATCTGGATCTGGCCAACCAAGCTGGAAGAATTATTACTATTAGAGACGGTCAAATAGTGGAGGGTCAATAATGTTTACCATCAGGCCAAGCCTAAGCGATCTTCTTAAGTCCAGCTTTAAATCCATACTTAAAAATAAAAGCCGGACCTTCTTAACTTCTCTTGGGGTTATCATCGGTGTTACCTCCGTCATTCTTCTCGTTTCTATCGGCAATGGGCTTCGTTCCTATATTACCGACCAATTTGAAAGTCTCGGTTCCAATTTGCTTTTTATTTCCCCCGGGAAACTAATGACCAGCAGTGGCCGTTTTAACACCGAAAGCCTGCCAACAGTTTTTTTTGACAACAAAGATACCGCCCAACTTGAAAGAAAATTAAAGTTAAAAGTAAATTACGTTATTCCCGTATCTCAAGCTCTGAAGATGGTTAAGTTTTCTGACAACCAAGAAGAAACATATATCATGGCAACAACCGAAAACTATTCTACTGCTCGCAATGACAAACCGTCGGAGGGCAACGGTCGCTGGTTTACAGCTGAAGAAGACCAAAAGGGGAGCAAGGTAGCTGTTTTGGGCTACCAGCTAGCCCAGGATCTCTTCGGCAACACCAATCCCATTGGCCGCAAAATTACTATTGAAGGAAAAAATTTGGAAGTAATCGGAGTTATGGACAAAGCCGGTGGCGGTTTTGGTGGGGGACCTAGCCTTGATGATTATGTCTTTACTCCACTGGAAACGGGTTTTGCCATCATTGGCAATGACAACATCCAATCAATTCAAGTTAGCGTCAAGAATAAAGACGATATTGATGAAACCAAAAAAGAAATTAAAAAAATAATGCTGGACCGTTACGAAGAGGACGAATTTACCGTACTTGATCAGGCCAATATCTTAAGCAGCATAAATTCTATCCTCGGGGCTATTACCGCTGCCCTAACCGGCATTGCTGCCATTTCTTTAGTAGTCGGCGGCATCGGCATTATGAATATTATGCTGGTTACCGTTACCGAAAGAACCAGAGAAATAGGTTTAAGAAAAGCCATTGGCGCTTACCCTCGCGCAATTCTAATTCAATTTCTTTTTGAGGCCATAATCTTATCCGGCATTGGTGGCATTGTTGGCATTATCCTTGGCATTCTCGGAACCCTTCTGATAGATAACTTTTTCCCGGCTCAAGTAACCATTCAGTCAATCCTTTTAGCATTTGGTGTCTCTTCCGCAGTCGGCATTATTTTCGGTGTTGCCCCAGCCCGCAAAGCCAGCAAGCTTTCTCCGATCGAGGCACTCCGTTACGAATAAACTCTCTGCTATCATTAATAAGTGAAACAAGAAGTTAGAAGCCATCTCCTTACACAGTTTGGGGTTTTCTTTTTTATAAGCATTTTTTGGCTTATTCAACGTTCTACCCCCTTCGACTTTGTCTATCTTTTTTTTGGCATGCTTTGGGGTTCTTTTTTCCTGGAGTTAGATCACCTGATTTTCTGGCTCTATGTTAAACCCAACAACGAAGAAAGCCGAATCGCTCAGGCTGCCTTAAAACAAAAAGATGTCAACTCACTTTTGGAATTATACTTAAAAACTGAAAGTACCCACTCCAAACTTATCTTTCACCACTATTTTTTCCAATCAGTTTTGGCAGTAATTTCCTTCTTTATTTTTACATCAACCAGCGGAATTTTTACTAAAGCGTTCGTTCTGGCGCTAAATATTCATTTGGTAGTGGAAGAAATAATCGACTATAGTAGAGATAAAAAGTATCTTCAAAACTGGCTCTTTGCTGGAGAGAAGAAACAAATTTCAGTTGATTATCTCAAACATTATATTTTAATTTTTCTCTTGACTACATGCCTCTTTGTTTATATCCTGACAAGATCAAACCTATGACCAGCCAATTCTCAAATGAACTATTAAACAAGGCTAAATCTTATCTGTCACCTCAGCAAAAAGATCTCATAACCGACCTTGACACGGTAAACAAACTACTGAAGCAAAACCACATTAGCGATTATTCTTTTCTGGTAGCACCGGCCGCCAAAGCTTACGAAGGATATCTGAAGGATTTCTTTTTGAAAATTGGGATAATTGACAGATCAAGTTATGAAAGCGACCGCTTTCGTGTCGGCAAAACCCTCAATCCCTCTCTTCGCTATAAGCGTTTTTCAATTTTTCAAAAACTTACTGATCTTCATGAAAAAGGCGAAGAGTTAGCGGAAATTCTTTGGGATGCCTGGAAATTTGGCCGTAATGAAATCCTTCACTATTTCCCGCACAACTTAAAAAGTTTAAACAAACAAGAAGCTGACGAGAGAATTGCCTTAATACTCAGCGCCATAGTCAAATCGTCTCAGTTCGTAGAAGAGAACCAAACCGCTTATTCTAAAATGCTATAATGAACTCTGACAAACCCATGCCTAATAAAAAAATTATTATCGACGACAATCTTTGTATCGGTTGCAACACCTGTCCTTTAATGGCCCCGGAAACTTTTGAGTTGGACGAAGACACTTTTAAAGCCAAAGTTAAACAACAACCCCAAACCATCACTGACAACATTAAAGCCGCCGCCGATTCCTGTCCGGTAGCTGCCATTAGTATTGTCGAAAAATAAATATTTATTAAATAATGATGAAATATATAAAATATCTGAAAATTCCAACTCCGGCTGCTATCTTATTTGTTTTACTCTTTTTTGGTACTTCATTTTATTCAGGAATCGCCTACACCAAATCTAAAACCGGTGACGTCCTCGGGGCAAAATCTGTATTTACCGTAGATAAAACTGAAAAGCCAAACTTTGACTTCTATGTTATGAGCTTCTGTCCTTATGGAAATCAAATTGAAGATGTTATCAAGCCCGTAGCCGAACTTCTGGGCGACAAAGCCGATATCCGTCCTCGCTACATTTTTGAAAAAATCGAGGGAGGACTTAGCAATTATTGCGGCCCAAATCGGGTGGGAGATCCTAATTTCTGTAGCAATTATGTCAGCAGTGGTTACTTCACCGATATTGACAGTTGTAAAAAAGCCATCGAAGAAAACAAAAAAACCTGTGCCGACGAAAGCAATTACATCAAAGCTTCAGAAAGTGTTTATTATTCGTCTCTTCATGGCCGTGTCGAAGCTAACCAAAATGTCAGAGAAATCTGTGCTTATAATATTGCTCAAGATAAAAACATGTGGTGGAACTTTGTTGACAATGTCAACAAAAATTGTAACCAGCAAGATGCTGATACCTGCTGGGAAGACCAAGCCAAAGCGGTTGGATATGACACCAATGAAATCACCAAATGCTTTAATGAACAGGGAATTTCTCTAATCGAAAAAGAGATTGAGAAAACCACTGCCAATAATGTAACCGGATCGCCAACCCTATTCGTTAATAATGCAAAATTCCCTCCGGAAGAAGCATATATCCAGGATGGTAGTGGCACTTTAAAAATTGGTAAAACTGTCGTCAACCAAAATGACTTTCGCAGTGCCAATACTCTAAAAGAAGCTGTTTGTGCAGCCTTTAAAAAAGCTCCCAAAGAGTGTAAAACCACCCTATCCTCGGAAGCAGCCAGTGGCGGCACAGCTGCTTCGGCAGCAAGCAGCTGTAACTAAAAAGACTTTCCAAAGCCGGTGCAATTGCGCCGGCTTTTTTGCTGTTAAAATTCATTTATGACCAAAAAACTAAACTCCCACCAAATTAGAAAAAGCAATGAAAAAGAAGCCATTCGACTTCGAAATGATATTGTCAGAAATCCCGTCGTCTTAGTACTCGACAATGTTCTTGACACTTATAACATAGGATCATTCTTCCGACTGGCCGACGCTATAGCCGCCCAAAAAATTTATCTGTGCGGCCAAGTGGTTACTCCGCCAAACATCAAAATTCACCGGGCTTCAATCGGCACCTGGAAATGGGTTCCCTGGCAACATTGTCCTTCTACCAAAGACTGCATTACCAATTTAAAAAAAGAAGATTACCAAATTATCGCTGTCGAGCAAACTCCTAAAAGCATTTCTTATAACAAAACTAAATATGGCTCAAAAATCGCTTTGGTTGTTGGCAGTGAATCTAACGGAATTTCTGAAGATGTTATTAGAGAAATTGACAAGGCGGTGGAAATCCCAATGTTTGGGATCAACAAATCACTCAACGTTCTTGTGGCAGCTTCTGTAATTTCCTATCACATTGTCAGCAATCTCTGATATCCAGTACAAACCATATCTTAATATATTAAATATATCTCTATAACTATTATTACGTAACATTATAAGATATTATTTAAAATAACAACTTTTACCACAGAATAGGGCAAATATACGCTTTTAATTACTGTCATAAAACATAACAAATAACCCCTATCATTAGGCATTATTTGCTTATTGTAAAGCTAAAATAACTTTGTTAGAATGATTCAGTGTTAAAAAACGTAAATTTATAAGTCAAGGAGCCTCATTCATGCCAGCCCAAAAAACAGGTTATACAAGTGAACAGATCATTGTTCTCGAAGGACTAGAACCAGTCAGAAAACGTCCCGCCATGTATATCGGTTCTACTGACACCAGAGGATTGCATCACTGCCTTACTGAGATTGTCGACAATTCTATTGATGAAGCTCTGGCAGGTTACGCCCAAAATGTCTGGATTATTGTTCATCCGGACAACTCAGTTACTGTTGCCGATGATGGTAGGGGAATCCCCATCGACATCATGCCCAAATATAATAAACCAGCCCTCGAAGTTATCATGACTACCCTCCATTCTGGTGGTAAATTTGAAGGCGCTGCCTACAAAGTTTCCGGAGGCCTGCACGGAGTTGGTGCCGCCTGCGTTAATGCTCTTTCTGATATATATCGGGTTGAAGTTCGCCGGGACAAAAAAATCTTCATGATGGAATTTAGCCGCGGTAAAGTAAAAACCGAACTCACTGAAATCAAGAAAACCAACGTAGAAAAACTCCAAAAAATCCTCCCAAAAAACACTTCCGGCACAACCACCACATTCTGGCCTGATCCCTCAATTTTCAAAGAAACCACAGAGTTTGAAACAAAAACCATCCTCAAATCTCTCAAAGACAGGGCCTATTTAACTTCCAAAATCTACTTTCACTTTTACGATGAAAGACATGATACCCAACACCATTATTACTTTGAAGGAGGCATTATCTCTTTGCTTCGTGAATTAAATAAAAGTAAGACTGTTGTCCACGAACCCATCTATGTTCACGGAGAAGACAAAGAAAACGGTGTCGATGTTGAAGTTGCCATCCAATACAACGATACTTTCCAAGAGAACATTCCTTCTTTCGTCAATATTATCAACACCCACGAAGGCGGAACTCATCTTTCCGGTTTTAAAACTGCCATCACAAAAGTTATCAAGGACTACGCTGTTAAAAAAGAACTGATCAAAGGCAAAGAAGATAATATTACCGGCGACGATACCCGGGAAGGTCTTACTGCTGTAATTTCTATTAAAATGCCCAGCCGCGATCTTCAATTTGAAGGCCAAACCAAAGGTAAATTGGGCAACAGTGAAGTTCAACCCATCGTTGCTAAAGTGGTCAAAGAAGAACTGGAAACTTATTTCGAGGAACATCCTGATGTCGCCAAGGCAATTGTCGCTAAATCTTTGTTAGCCATTCAAGTCCGCAAAGCTGCCAAAGCTGCCAAAGATGCCATAATGCGCAAAGGCGCCTTTGACTCTCTTGGGCTTCCGGGAAAACTGGCTGACTGCCAGTCCAAAAAACCAGAAGAATCAGAAATTTATATTGTCGAGGGTGATTCCGCCGGTGGTAGTGCCAAACAGGGGAGAGACCGCCGTTTCCAAGCCATTCTGCCACTTTGGGGCAAAGCTCTCAATACTGAGGGTATGCGCCTGGACAAAATTGTTTCTTCCGACAAATTAAAAGATTTAATTATTGCACTGGGTATGGGAATAGGGGAGACCCTCAACCCCGAAAAGCTTCGATACCACCGGATTATCCTTATGGCCGATGCCGACGTCGACGGCGCTCACATATCTACCTTGCTGTTGACCTTCCTGTTCCGCCATATGCCATACACTATCGAACAAGGACACGTCTATATTGCCATGCCGCCTCTTTACAAAATTCAACAAGGGAAAAAGTTTAAGTATGTCTATACCGAAGAAGAGAAAGAAACATATCTAAAAACAATAGACACTAGTAAAACCTTTGATATCCAGCGCTACAAGGGTTTGGGAGAAATGAATCCTCAGCAGTTATGGGAAACCACCATGAATCCCGAAACCAGATTGCTAAAAAAAGTTACTATTGAAGATGCCCAAAAAACCGATGACACCTTCCGGGTTTTAATGAGCAGCGACGTTCCGCCTCGAAAAAAATTCATTCAAACCCACGCTCATCTGGCCACATTAGACATTTAAAAAACCATGGCTGATACAAACAACATTAAACTAAATAATATTGGAAAAGTTCTAGCAGTAGACATTGTTCCCGAAATGGAAAAATCCTACCTGGATTACGCTATGAGCGTTATCGTCCAAAGGGCTCTACCTGACGTCCGTGATGGTCTCAAGCCGGTTCATCGCCGAATTATCTATGCCATGAACCAAATGGGACTCACTCCCGGTGGTAAAAATTCCAAATCCGCCAAAGTTGTCGGTGAGGTTTTGGGTAAATATCATCCTCACGGAGATATGTCCGTTTACATGGCTATGGTTCGTATGGCCCAGGAATTTTCTCTGCGCTACCCTCTAGTCAATGGTCAGGGAAATTTTGGCTCCATCGATGGCGACCCTCCAGCTGCTATGAGGTACACCGAAGTCAAAATGGCCAAAATCACCAACGAAATGATTTCTGACATCAACAAAGATACTATCGACATGGTTGATAACTTTGACGCTACCCTCAAGGAACCTCAGGTACTACCGGCTCGTGTTCCTAACCTACTCCTTAACGGAGCTGACGGTATTGCCGTCGGTATGGCTACCCGTATCCCGCCGCACAACCTAAAAGAGCTTTGTCAAGCTTTAGATCACATGCTTGATCAGGCTCACCTGGAAAGAAAAGAACCGGAAATTGAACTTACCCCTATCATTAACAAAAAACAAAGCACCGAAGACATTATCCTAGAACCCCTGTACGAACTACAAAAGTTAAGTTTTAACTTAGAATCTACAGCTACTGTTGAAAATTTGGTTAAATATGTACAAGGTCCCGACTTTCCTACTGCAGGTGAAATATACGGTAAAACCGGAATTATTGAAATGTATACTACTGGTCGGGGTAAATTCAAAATAAGGGGCAAAGCCACAATTGAAGAAACCAAATCCGGGAAAATTAGAATCATAGTCACCGAGCTACCTTACCAAGTTAATAAAGCTGAACTTATAAAAAAGATAGCCGACCTTGTCAGAGATAAAAAGATAATTGGTATTTCAGACTTAAGAGACGAGTCTGATCGTCACGGTATCAGAATTGTTATAGAAATAAAAAAGACCGGAAAACCTAAAACGGTTTTAAACAAACTATATAAATATACCGCCCTCCAAAGTTCATATTCAGCCAACATGCTAGCCCTGGTAAATGGCATCCCCCAAACTCTCAATCTCCGGCAAATGCTACTCCTTTTCCTCAGGCACCGGGAAGAAATTGTCCGAAGGTCAACCTTGTACGATCTTCGGGGAGCCTTCATGCGCGCCCACATTTTGGAAGGATTGAAAATTGCCCTGGACAATATTGACGAAATTATCAAAACTATCCGGGCATCACAAAGTACTGATGATGCTAAGGAAAATTTGATGAAAAAGTTTAGCCTAACCGATATCCAGGCTAATGCAATCTTGGAAATGCAGCTTCGCCGCCTGGCTGCCCTGGAGCGTCAGAAAATCGAGGACGAGTACCAGGAAGTCAAAAAAGTGATTGACGATCTAACTGCCATCATCACCAAAGAAGACAGAATGATCTCCGTACTCAAAAATGAAAATCATGAAGTTGTGGAAAAATATTCCGATGCCCGTCGTACTAAAATTTACGTCCGGGGATTGGAAGAATTCTCAGAGGAAGATTTGATTCCCAAAGAGTCCACACTGGTCACCGTTACCAAGACCGGCTATATTAAAAGAGTCCCCAAAGATACCTACCGGACCCAAAAACGGGGCGGTATTGGAGTTTTGGGCATGACCACCAAAGAAGAGGATGAGATTGAAAACATGCTTGATGTCACTACTCACGATGATCTTCTTTTCTTTACCAATAAAGGTCGTGTTTTTAAAACTAAAGTTTGGGATTTAAATGAATCAAGCCGACAAGCCAAAGGCCAGGCGATTGTTAACCTGATAAACATCAGCCAGGGAGAAGCAGTCCAAGCGGTTCTGCCGCTTAGCAAAGACGACAACATTAAATATATCTTGCTCACCACCAAAAGAGGCGTTGTCAAAAAAACTGCTATTGAAAGGTTTAACAATATACGCCAAAACGGTCTAACAGCTATCAAGCTGGATACCAATGATCAGCTCATATGGGCCAAAGGTACCGAAGGTAACTGCCACATATTCATGATTACTTATGAGGGTAAGTGTATTCGCTTTGACGAAAAAGATGCTCGGCCTATGGGCCGTCACACCCGTGGTATCAGGGGTATCCTTCTGAAAGAAAATGATTATGTCGTTAGTGTTGGAGTCGTCCCCCCGGCTATGCCCAAAGAAAAGGGTAAAAAGGATAAGTCTTTCAGACATCTTCTTGTTTGTACTGAAAAAGGTATTGGTAAAAGAACTGATGTCTACCAATATCCTCTTCAAAAACGTGGAGGGGTTGGAGTCAAAGTTTCAAATATTACCTCAAAAACAGGTAAGGTTTCAGTTGCCCAAGTCGTAACCGAAAATGATGAACAGGTAATCCTGGTATCAAAAAAGGCCATTACCATCAAGCTTCCTCTTAAAAACATTCCGGTGCTTAGCCGCAACACTCAAGGGGTTATCCTAATGAGAATTAAGTCAGAAGACGATAAAGTCAGCACCCTAACGGTCTTAGAAAAACCCGAACAAAAAACTGAAGAAGAAGTTCAATAAATATTGACCAATCAAACATAATCCGGAAAGTAATAAGGTTGTGGAGTCAAATTTTATAGGATGTTACCCTTTAGTACTATAGGATATTTTGTTAAATATTTAACTATTTATTATACTGTTTTCTCGCATCCCTCTGAATAATTTTAATTTAAAATACTGACGCACTTTCATGCGGTAATTATTTAAGTAATTGAAAAAGGGTAGGGGAGTCTCACCAATTTTATAGGCCACTAATTATAGGGTAGGGGAAATTAGCAATTTCGTATAGGGACTGCTAATTAAAGGTAATATGGTGTTATTAGCCTAAATTACGGTGTAATTAATGTATAGTATAATGAAATAAGTAGGAATTAATATTATTCCTTACCTTAGCCTCAAAAGCCTAAAATATAGGGACACTGAAAATACACACTTTTTACTTATTTCCTTTATGGAACTTTTCATGTATTTCCTTCAATCTGGCATCGGTAACATGAGTATAAATTTGAGTTGTTGCAATATTTTTATGACCCAATATTTCCTGAACAGACCTAAGATCGGCTCCGGCCCTAAGTAAATCAGTAGCCATAGAATGCCTTAGTGTGTGGGGTGTTGCTTCAACCGGTAGGCGGGCTTGTTTCACATACTTTTTAACCAATCTTTGTATCGAACGCGCTGTCAGCCTAATATTTTCATCCCCGTCCGCCACATCTCTTTTCCCGGAGTAACGGATAAACAAGGGCTTGAAATGATCGCGACGGTTTTTCAGATATTTATCCAAATAATCAGCTGCTCTTCGCGATATAAAAACTACCCTAGACCGGCCGCCTTTACCTATTACTCCGAACTCTCTGGTCGCCAAGTTAACATCGTCCCGGTTTAGTGCAACCAATTCGGATACCCTCAAGCCGGTTGAAAACAACAATTCTAAAATAACCTTATCCCTTAAACCGTTTATTGTGGATGTTAAAGGTTGGGCCAACAATCTTTCCATCTGTGCTTCATCTAGGAACTTCAAAGAGTGGTCTTTATTTTTGGGGACCTCCAACTTTTCAGGCTGAAGCACCTTGTAGTCGTTTTTCACCAACCACTTTAAAAATGATCTAATGGCTATTATATAATAACCTTGTGTCACTGACTTCATCTCGCCTTTAACTCCTTTTTGTCGGCTCAAATACAGACGAAACCTTCTTATGGTTTCCGAATTAATATCGTTTACAGAAATCTCCTTACTTTTACCTTCCTGTTCCAAAAACTTTTTTAGTATTTCCAAATAATGATGGTAATTCCTTATCGTTAGTTTTGAGCAATTCCTTTCAACCTCCAGATACTCCAGAAACCTTCTTATCATTATTTCCAAATCCTTTTCCATACTATAATCTTATCAACTGCAACAATTGTTCACAATTTGCTTCTTTTCTTAAAATGTTATCGATACGAGTATCATCTTTTCATTAAATTTTCGTCTCCGGGCCTCTAGTAAAGCCTTAGCTTTATTTTGCCTATTTATACGTTTTATTTAACCTATTCCCCCCATTTTTATCATGAGGGGAGTCAAAAGACAATTTTTAAGCTAGCACAATATTTCATAACAGCCAGCTGCTAGAGGATAAAAACCCACCAAATATAAATTTTTAAATAATATTTTGAAAAATAAAAACCATATTTCGGATTTATTATTAAATAATTAGCAACCGGTACCTCCCCTCCCTTCTGCAGTACGCAGTGTCGCAAAAGATACATTGTACGACATTATAAAAACGCTCTCCTACCATCGGGGAACATGAGTATTTATTTTATAAACCTCTGACATCTATTTGTTAAAAAAACAATCAATTATTTCTTAATAACGAACAATTCATACTCCTACTCCGGGTACTAACAAGCAATTCTCTTGATATAGTTGCACTAAATCAAGTTTTCCACACAAACTATATCATTGTATATCATTACATTATGTGAAAATAATTACAATAATCGTGAAAATAATAATATTATAGGACTTAATATTATAGGCCACTTCCCCACTCTCCCACCCCGACTGCTAAAAATATTTTTTTAACTATTTTTCTTCTAATTTTATTTTATTGTCTCGTGAGCCTGACTCATATTCCGTTTGTTTATTCTCCGTCTCCTCATACTTCCAAAAACAACCCTGTCTTCTCCACTGTCCCCTGCTGCCAAGAA
>JBMNON010000011.1:0-32672 GCA_050943115.1 Patescibacteria group bacterium | reverse complement strand
CCAATGTCCGGGCTACCGGTAATCTCTCTGTTGGCTCTACTCTCTCGGTTTCTGGCCGCTCTACCTTTGCCAATAGTCTTCTGGTTTCCAATGGCGGTATTGGGGTCACTGGTAATTCTGTCTTTACTAATACCCTCTCCATTGGCAATACCCTGACTGCCTCCACTGCTGTTAAATCCCCTCTCTTTATGGGTAACAATGGCAATGTTACCTTTGGCCATGCTTCCTACTTAACCAACATCCTTGGTACCGGTATTACCCTCTCGGCTACCAATGTCCGGGCTACCGGTAGTTTATCTATCGGTTCATCGCTCTCAGTTGCTTCCCTCACCAGTAATCGCCTCGTCCTTGGTGGTGGTACCGGTAATCTCACGGTTCTCAGTGCTGGCAATTCCGGCCAATTCCTCATGAGCAACGGTTCTAATGTTCCTGTTTGGAGTACTGTTAGTGCCGGTGGAATCGGCACTACCTACACTGCCTACAACGGCCTTCATCTTGCCACCGACCCTAATCGTATCGGTATCGGTGGTACACTCGTCCAAGCAACTCGAGTTGATCTTAATGGCAACAACTTTAGCTTCTACGGCACCGGCAATGTCGGTATCGGCACCACTTCACCCAATGCCAAACTTCACGTTAACGGCGGCCTTAGTGTTGGCAACAATGTCAACTACGGAACCGGACAGTTAAATTTTGACTTAAGTTACGGAACAAAAATAAACTTTCTAGATGCTTTTAATAAAAAAATAGCCATACCTTCTTCAAATACCATGCAAATAATTAATGAAGAATCTGGTGCTTCTAATCAATATGTTCAGATCCTTTCCGATACCGGCTCACTTTCCCGTATTGATTTGGGATCATTAAACGATACCGGAGGAATAATCACCCCCATCCTTTCCGTTCTCACCGGGACAAGCAATGTAGGCATCGGCACTACCGCCCCTTCTCAAAAGCTCTCTGTAGCTGGAAACGCCATTTTTACCGGTAATCTCGCCATCAATGGCGGTTCCATCAATAGTAGCTACGGCATCGAACTTGGCTCTTGGGGCAACAACACCCGGGGCACAAATTACACCGGCACCCTCACAGCCAATGACACCACTCTTTATGGAGATTATCGGACTCTCAGCACCGGTGGTGGCTCCCTCTCTACTTCTGCTAACTATCGCACCGTTACCGGATCCTACAACGACATAACCGTTAACACAGTCGGGTCTACCGGTCCCGGCGGTTCCCTCACCCGTTACACCGAAGGTTATGGCTCTCAAAATATCTTTAATCTTTCCAAAGGTACGCGTGGAATTGGTTTGTACAACAACTTCAACTTTACCAATATCCAAACAAGCGGATACGGCCTCGTTAACAGCGCAACTTTCTCTGAAACAGGAAGCAGCACATACATTGGTGTCGTCAATGGCGAAATGTCCAATAATGGAATAACATCACTTCAAAGCTCTGGCCCTGCTATGATAACTGGTATTTCTACTTCAGCTGTTATGGAAGACAGCTTCTCTTATTTATATGGAGCTGAAACATCCGGTTACCTCGTAAATGGAGGCAGTGCTTATGGTAATTCAAACAACTTAATCACAGATAGTGGTGGTAATCTTCGGGGGACACAAAACACACTTGATGCCTACGGTGGAACATCCAACGACATCATGGGAACCGAAAACCTTATTTATGGAGCTAATACTGCTTTAAATGCAGCTATTCGCGGTACCTATAATTGGATCGAAGCACGAGGAAATAATTCCCTTGTTATCGGCACAGAAAACGATATTAGTGTCAGAGGGATCGGCTCTACTGTTTATGGCACCAAAACCCTAGCCTACACCTACTCCGACTCCTCAACTCAAACTGCCTACGGTGCCCACTTGGACGCTCGGGCTAACGAGGCTCAAGATACTGCCTATGCTCTTTATTTAACCGCATCCGGGGTTGGCAAAGCTTTTGCCCTTTACTCTGAAACAGGTACCAACTACTTTGGTGATAATGTTGGTGTCGGAACTACGCTTACTCCCCACCAATTAACCGTCACCGGCACCCAATCCAACATCACCTTCGATAGGGATCTTGGTACCGTCAACCAATCCACCGGCTCCACCCGCGTTACTAGCGGTGTCGGTTCCACCTTCACTACCAATGATATTGGCAAATTCCTGGTAAAAGCCGATGACACCACCATGATAATTCAGTCTTATGTCGGTACTACCGCTGTCAATGTTGACACCAGCGGCTCCGGATCTACTTCATATACTGCCCGCCTCTTCATTCCCAACTTCTATATCGGTACCAATGGCAAAATTGGCATGGGTACCGCCCTGCCCCGCGAAGCCCTGGAAGTCAAAGGTAACATCTCCGCCAACCGCTTTACCGACCTTACCAGCTACGATAAATATTACCTTGACCCTGCCGCTATCGGCGACAACGCCTCAGCCCTCTCCCTCGACCTCTATGGCTCCATCCGCTTCAACGCCGAATACAACACCAACTGGACCTATATCAAAAATGGTCCCAGCAATCAAATCCGCTCCCTTGCTAATGGCCTCTACTTTACCACCTCCAACATCGGCACCGCCGGCAACACCATCACCGGCGAAACCGGCCTATTCCTTTCCGCCTCCGCCGGTTACGTCGGCAACGTCGGTATCGGTACCACGAATCCTACTTATAAACTTGATGTTATTGGAGAAATTCGAGCTTCCGGTACGGATGTCTCATCACTAAACCCTGGTACTAGCACAAATGCTGGAATTTACCACGGCCAAAACATGGGGCACCTTATCCTTGATCTAAATAATAATGATGCTAATGACGCCATTGCCTTCCGTTACTCTTCTGCAAACAATACCACTGTTGACACTGTCGGTTTTGTCATGAAAGGTAATGGTCGTGTCGGCATTGGAACTACCTCTCCTGCCGCAAAACTCGAGGTAAGTGAAACCACAACCGGTATCACCTCCATACTCGGCAGGGGTAATAATGCCAATTTTAATATAAACGTCCTTCAAGATAAGAGCAGTAATTCATCTGGAGCTGTAATAGGAGAAATTGGTTTGGCATACAATACCACAAAAAATTCAGCAATTAGATTCCATCGCGGTAGTAGTACTACAGGTGGTTATATGACTTTCACCACTAACAACGGAAATCAACAAATGATGATTGACGCTAATGGCAACGTCGGCATTGGCACCATTCCATCATCCAAACTCCATGTTTATAACAACATCGCCGGCAACAGTTCTACTGACAAATACAACCTCCAATCCACACTAGATATTGCCGGCACCCACCCCACCATTAGGGCTTTTGATATGCGGGTTAATGCTAATGCTGCTTCAGGCACTATCGCCAACATCCAAGGTAACTACACTCAGATGAGCGTTAACAGCAACGCCTCAGTTACTGAAATTAAGAACTACTCTACCTGGGGCACCAAAGTTGGCACTGGCACGGTTGGTAGTTGGTCTCTTTACGACGCCAACAATCCTTCTAGAACTGGAGGTACTATTACCAATCTCTATGGTTTGAAAATTGACAACCTAACAGCCGGCACTAACAACTGGTCAATTTATACCGGCTCGGCTCAATCGTATTTTGGTGGAAGTGTTGGTATTGGAAACCCCAATCCTACTGCACCGCTCGATGTTGCCGGAGATATCAAAACCAATGGTTACTACGTTAACCAGTGTAATAGTGCCAACGTTTCGTCAGCTGGCTGGTACCGAATTGCCTCCAACGGCGCTGTTTCTGCTGGTGGAACCGGTGGGTCTCGTGCGCATGCTAAGTTTACCGTATGGGACACCGATAGTGGTCAACACTCTGCCTCTACCTTCTATGCTTCATATCATTACGGCAACAGCCCAACCATAACTCTTCAAAGTAGATCTTATTACAATGGAGGACTAATAGACAAAGTCAGAATTGTTGAAGGTAGCACCTATGAAGGAGCTGCCGTTGAAATCTATATTAATGGGACTGTCCCGGGCGATGTCTACTACTGCATGTATGACAATGTCCAATCAAATGGCTGGACTCCAGTTGATTGGACTGCTGGATCACTACCTGGTGGTTTTACTGAAACAAAATTAGATCTCGACACCTACGATCCAATAATGGCAGGAGCCGCCAACGGCAATAATAACGCCTTCCACATTGATCGTAGCGGTAACGCCTTCTTCAACACTCTGGACACTGGTAACGGTAACTTTGAAATCAATTCAATTGCTGCTTATCTTGGCAATCAAAACCTAAGAACCACCGATTCTCCTACTTTTAACAACATATACGCTAATGGTAGCGTTAGGGCAAGTAGTCAACTCATCTCTACCGTTGCCAACGGCACTGCTCCACTTGCCGTGTCCTCTACTACGGTTGTATCTAATCTGAACGCTGACCGACTTGACGGCTATCATGGCTCCAGCTCCAACACTGCTAGCACCTATGCTCTCAGAAATTCCTCTGGCGATATTATTACCCGTTTATTTAGATCAGAATATACAAGCACCAACGCCTCGGTTAACTATATTATGACTCAAGTAACACCTGGAGCTGGAACCGATAACTATCTCAGACCTTCAACTCCCACTCAGGTAAGAAACGGAATGGGACTTGGGACCGCTCAGACCCCCACCTTTGGAGGCCTGGTAAGCAACGGTGATGTCACTTTAAAAGATAAAGTTTACATTACTGACGTCAACAATCGCGGTTGGGGCTCAATACTTATCCAAGGAAGGGTTATTCAAACCAATCAACACAATCTCCATCTTGCTGTTACCAATAGTGCAAATTATGTTGGTTGGGGAGTAGCCGCTTATGACTCAGCCTCAGCACCAGCTACCGGTAAGCTTTTGGGTAACGGTGCTATCCAGATACTTAACACCGGCAGTCAACCTGCCGCGACAGATTGCGACTCATCTACAGAATGGGGCAGAATACAAGTGACAACCGGTACGTCTCGTGGTCTCGAAGTATGTCTAGATAATGGCTGGTACCACATTAAACCAGGCAACAACGACTTAGCTGAAAACTTCCCCACAAGCGACCCAACTTTAGAAGCAGGAGATGTGGTCAAAATCGATATAAATCTTTCCGAATATGTATCAAAAGCCGATAAACCGTACGATCAACTCTCAATCGGTTTTGTATCAACCAACCCTGGTCAACTGCTCGGATCAGGTAATCCGGGCAAACCAATCGCCCTTTCCGGAAGAGTACCGGTTAAGGTTTTTACCACAGAAAACAAATCTATTTCTCACGGAGACTACATCACTTCATCCTATCTCCCTGGTATAGCATCCAAAGCATACAAAGCCGGTTCAGTATTAGGAAAAGCCCTGGACAAAACAACCAACTGGAGCAGTTTCACTTGTCCAACAGTTACTTCAATAAACAACATCAATTGGCCTGAAGATGCTGAAGGTAATAATTCTTCTAAACCATGCTTCCGTGTTCCAGTAAACTCATTAGATTCACAAATAAAAAATTCATTAATTAGCCACGGAGACATCAGCGCCAACACAACTCATATCTACATTGGAAAAATAATGGTGTACATTGAAAACTCTTGGCAAGATCCAGATATTTCTATCACTCAAACCGGAGAACTTAATATAGACTACAACATTGACGAATCCGTCATGCTCGGCCTGGGTTACTCCGGTGCCAAAAACGAAATCGAAACCGCTACCTACAACTTAACCGATACCCTGGGCAACACCGTTTCCCGTATCGCCCAATTCGGTGAAATTGCCGCAGCCAAAATCAAGACTGGCCTCCTCTCTGCCCAAAACATCGTTACCAAAAATATCCTAAGTGAAACTTCTATATCAAAAGAAACCAAAACTGCCGTTATCTCTCCTCTCTCTGACCTCTCCGACACCATCACCATTGATGCTGACGCTTCCGTAAACGGCGACCTTACCATCGAAGGCAATACCGCCATTTCCGGCCACCTCTCAGCTTCCGATGCCACCATTTCCGGCACCCTTTACGTTGACACCCTTATTTCCCGCGAAGGCTCTATCTCAGAAATTATGGCCGGCAAGATCTCTTCTCTTCGTGATGAAATCAAAAAACTCATCTCTTCTCCTGAAAGCTCCGGCTCATCTACCATTAGCGGTTCCAGTCTCCTGGCTGAGTCTGAAAATTGGACCATGTATATTGCTTCCGAATCTGCCCAAATCGACGGCGATCTCTCCTTAACTAATAACTTGATGGTCGGCGCCCGCCTAACCGTTCTTGGTGATACCCAACTTGGTAATGCCTTCATCACTGGTACCTTCACCGCCGGCGAGATTGCTATCAAAGATAATTTCATCGAAACCACCAACACCGCCCTCTATATCCAACCCTCCAATCTCGGCTCTGTCCACATCATGGGCGACACCTTGGTTATCGCCGACAATGGCAACGTTACTATCAACGGAAATCTGCATCTCAATGGTGACTTAACCGCTCAAAACGCCACAGTTTCCGGCTCTCTCTTTGGCAACCTTGTCGCCGCCAATGACTTGACTGTTCAAAACAAACTCACCGTCGGCCAGGCTAGGCAGGCTACTGATTCTGCCCAAGCCACTCCTTCGGCTAATCTGGCTCTTGATGTTAATGGCGGCATTCTGGCCAACAAAGTCAATATTGCCACCGCTTCCTCCACTATCATTGCTGAAGGCGGCTTTGGTCAACTGGCTACCTCCTCCGCCAAGCTCGCCACCAACGCCACCGCTGGTACCGCCACCCTGCCTGCCGGTAAAACTGAAATTGTCATATACAACCAAAGCATCACCTCTTCCTCCATGGTTTACCTGACCCCCGCCGGTTCTACGGGTAATCAGGTGCCCTACATCAAAACTAAATTTATCTCGCCCACCCCCACTCCTGAAAGCGAAAATGATCGATCCTACTTCACCATCGCCCTCGACAAACCTCTTAAAGACGACACCGACATTAACTGGTGGATTATTAATTAGTTTCCTTTAAAATAAAAATATGCCCGAAAACCTCACCCCCGAACAAATCAAAAAACTCCAAAGTTTGGGCATAAGAATTGATGCCGACCCTTCTTCTCCCGACAAAACCAAAACTCCCCCTACCAAAACCTCTCACTCCCCCGCCAATCCCATTGTCCCCCTTCTCTCCATTTCCGGCCTTACTCTTCTTTCCTTTGGCGGCCTTGTTCTCTTTAAAACAAAAAATACCGCCTCCTCAACTCCTCCCTCCATCCCACTCCAGCCAAACACCTCTACCCAAAATCAGCAACCTACCCCCACCCAAGTTCCCAAATCCATCCAGCACTATCTTCTGGCCTCCCAACAATACTTCTCCCAAGCCCTAAATCTTCAGCAATCCGACCCTGGCAATCAAAACCAACTAGCCGAGCTTCTAAACCAATCTATCATCTCTGCTACCCAAGCCATCAAAGAATTTCCCGATGATTACCGAAGCTACCAGCAGCGCGGCCGTATCTACCAAAGCCTTTCCGATTCCAAACCTGAATTCCTGCCCCAATCCATTGCCGATCTTTCCAAAGCCTCCGAACTCAACCCTTCTTCCGCCGAACTTACCCGCGATTTAGCTGCCCTCTACGCTAAATCCGGAGACGCTCAAAGCACTTTACTCTATTTGGGCAAAACCGTCGCTCTGGAGCCCACTAAAGCCCAAAATTTTTATGATTTAGCCCGCATCCAACAGCAAACTGGTCTTATCTCCCAAGCCCTCGACACTTACAATCGCCTTCTTCCTTTAATTACTGACCAAAACCAAATTTCTCAAATTCAAACCGAAAAAACCACTCTGGAAAATATCCTGGCCCAAAACCCTCAGCAAAATCAAACCACTCCCGCTCTCCCCACCCTTGCCCCCGACACAATCAACCTTCCCGACAACCCCCCTACTCTTCAGGCTACCGATATCACCAATCAAGGCCTGATTATCGCCGCTCCCGAAGACCAAAAATCAGTTGAAGTCAAAAATCTGGTTGATACCAACTCCCTTTCAGGGGAATCCCTTCTCCCCGCCCAAACCAAAGAAATCACTCTCCAAAACAGCCAACTCTCCCCTGAATCCCAGGTCTACGTGGCTACTCTTAAGGGTGGCAAAAATCTCAATCTCCAGGTTGTCTCTAAAACCGACACCTCCTTTACTATCGGTCTGGACTCTCCGGCCTCCGAAGATATTAGCTTCAAATGGTGGATAATTAATAACGAATAATCCTTCTTTTATTTCCCGCCCCTATAGTCGAATTTTTTATTAATTTCAATAAATAGATTACTTACTCAAATTTTCGTTTTGGTAATTAGGACATCTTTTCCCGATCCCGCTCAACGGACAAGCAAAGAAGGAATAGGCTCAACCAAAAAGGGCGCCTCTCAAGGCGCCCTTTAATTTATTTACCTATTCTTCTAGGGCTGCAATACCTCTTCTTCTGGTGTTTGTGTTGGTGTCTCCGGTACCGGAGTTGGCTCTGCTTCCTCGGGAGTCACAATTGGTTCGGGCGGCTCCAATTCTTCTGCTGGTACGTTCACCCTTTCTTCCTCACCCACAGTTGGCAAGGGATCAGGTGTACTCAAAGTTTCCGGTTCTTTTTCTTCCTGCCCCCCGGCCTGTTGAGCCATCATTTCCTCTTGCTGTTTTATAGCCGCTTCCAGTTCCTTTTTCCATTCGGCTAATTCCTCATTGGCTTTTTCAAAATCGCCCGAATCAGCCGGTACCAAAGCTACCGCTTGAGCTAGCCTCTGATAGGCATCGCCAATTTTATTCTGTTGCTTTGCCGTATAAGCCCAGTTATACCAACCATTGGCAAAATCGCTTTTGTTAGTTACAACCTGTTCAAATATCCTTTCCGCATCCTGGTATCTTTCAGCCGCATAAAGAAGGCCTCCCAAATCTAATTTGAGCATTGGGTTAACCGGATCCAAAGCTGCTGCCTGCTGATAAGCCTGAAAACTCCAGTCAGCCGCTCCGTCCACTACTCCAACGATTGCTTTGTAAATGGCTGCCAAGTTCGCCCAGTAAGCCGAATTTAAATTATCCAGAGAAATAGCTGCCTGAGCTTCTCTCACTGACTGTTGGATCAACACCGATGCTTTTTGCTTGTCATCCTCCGTCAATTCCTCGTTACTAAGCAGATTCTGGGCCAGTGCCAAATTAGTCTGCGAGTATGTCATTCGGTAATTATCGTTGTAAGGATTCCAACCAATTGCTTTAATCTGTAAATCATAAGTCTGTCCGCCATCATTTTTTGAAGCTGCCACCAACGATTGTCGGTAAAAATAATCTGCAATCCCCACCTTCGACCACCAATAGCCACTAAACACTACCAACGCCAAAGTTGTCACACCAACCACCAGTGGCATTACATTGAAGTTGTCTTCCCCGACATTTAAAACTAGCTTCGATTCCCTGACTTCACTAAGTTTAAAGGCGGCAATCCAAGCCAAAATAAACAATCCCAACATGTTCATCGGCAGCAACAAGGCTATTGCCAAGAACAATGCTCCTTGTCCAAAAGCCGCACCTGCTTTTCTCTTCTTAAGCAAACTGCTGACCATCCAGAATACCGCTAACAACCCTCCTATTCCCATTTCCGTCCACAAATGAAATGCTCCCATTGATGAATCGGCAAAAACCAACGACCAATACTCGGTCATATTGTAGCTGGCCGGCCTAAATAAGGTAAAAGCCCTAACGAAATTACCGACCCCCACCCCAAATATCGGATTGGTCTTCAATGTTTCTGCTGCAATTACCCAAGTGCTGCTTCTGTCCAAAGCCACCCATCCCAACTGGTAAATCTTGTACAAATCCAACATCAGCACCAAAGTAAACACGGCTGCCAACACTGCCTCTTTTATAAAATTGTCTTTCTTTTTTAACCTAACTGTTAGTCTTCTCACCCACTCTACCGCCAAAAACAATAACACCAAAGCCTCGGCAAATACTGATCCGGCCAAAGACCACCCCTGTCTTATAGAGATAATCGGATTGTCCTTGGGGATGTTAATTGGCATCCTGACGTTTGGAATTAGAAACACCGCAATTGAACTTAAGGCCAATACTGCTCCCGCGGCACTTAAAAATTTGATTTGGGCTGAAGTCTCCTCCTTGTCCCTTACTTGCAACCACAAAAATACCCACATCCACAAACCTGCCAGAACCCCCATCCCGGTCGGTTCCGTCAACGATCTCATCCGAACCCCCATTGGCATTCTAAACCAGCCGATTGCCGCCCATATTAGCAAAAGAGTCAGTAATCCAAACAATTTATTGGTTTTTACCACATTATTCTTGCCAACCAACATACTCGCTACCCATAACAAAAGCCCGATCATTCCTCCGGCCACCAGTACCCACACCTTCCCAAAGCCAAAGGTATCTACGGCTGTCGGCAACAATACAAGCGGAAACAAAAACACAAACACCCTGGCATAGATTTTCAGTACTTTATTCATGAAATCAGGATAACAATTTACAATTTCTTTGACAACAACGACCAATCGATTATTACCGCACATTTTCCTGCCTCACCTCAATTTCCTCTCATTATCGGCAGTTTCCCTGGGGCTTCAAAACCATTTTCTTGCTACTTGCTTATTTCAATACCGTCAGCGGATCTACTTTACCGCTTGGACCGATTATTTCAAAATGCAAATGCGGCCCTGTTGATCTTCCTGTCGAACCCATAGTTCCGATTTTCTGTCCCTGGCTTATCCTGTCTCCTGCCTTTACCACGATTGATCCTGTTGCCATATGGGCATACAAAGTCCGATATCCGTTACCGTGGTCAATAATAGCGTAGTAACCGTATCCCCCATTGCTCCACCCAGCCGTTGTCACTGTTCCTCCCTGTGATGCCAATATCGCCGGCCCTCCCCCGCTGGCAATATCAACAGCCTGGTGGTACCAGTAGTACCTCTGGGAAATTTTTCCCGCTGTCGGCCACATAAAGTTACCTTCACCCACCACCCCTGCAATAGGTGCCACACTCCTGGCTGCAACATATCTTTGGGTATCGATAACCACCTCTTTGGGTTTAATTCCCTCCGGAATAAACAATTCTTGTCCCGAAGCCAAAGTAAAAGTTTCATCATCAACAAAAGTATTAAAAGGGTAATCGATAATCGCCTGTGGGTCCACTTGGTATTTTTTTGCCACACTGTAAACCGTTTCCCCTCTCTTGACTTGATGCTGGATTCCCGTCTCCGGCAATATCTTCAAAATTTGATTAACTTTAATGGCATCCACTGATTTTAAGTTGTTTTCCCACACAATTGTATCGATAGATACGTTAAATTTCCGTGCAATCGACGATACCGTATCCCCTTCCTGCACCCTATACTCGGTTACCTCTCCTTTTGGCAACATTGAGATTTGGGTATCGGCGCCACCAATCCCGTCTGCTGCCATAATCAGGTAATTACTCCCTCCTTTATCATTTCCGGGATTATTTATCATTTCCTCGATTTTTCCCGAAAATACAATAGCCAAAAAGGACATTATTGCCATACTTAAATTGACAAAACTCTGGGAAAACCGGCCTCTTTGCCTGTACATCAATTTTGTCGTTCCGCCCTTTACGACTCCCATCCAGCCCAAAAACATTCTCCCGAAGTTCACCCAGTACAAAAACTGTCGGGTAGCAAACTCCCTTATTAGGGCTATCTCGTTTGTAATATTCTTCTTAATTGCCATAAGGCGGCTACTTCTATTTTATCAGCTTACCGTCCCTTGCCAACCTTTGTCAGAAACTCTTCGTTGCTCTTAGTCTTGCTCATTTGCTCGATAATCATTTCCGTTGCCTGATTCTTATCACCCACTGCATCAAACATTCTTCTGATGGCAATTATCTTCGACAACACTCCTTCATCCAGCAGCAATTCTTCTTTTCTCGTTCCTGATCTCAGCACATCAAAAGCCGGAAAAATTCTTCTTTCCGACAAATCCCTGTCCAGCCTCAATTCCATATTACCCGTCCCTTTGAATTCTTCAAAAATCAGGTCATCCATCTTAGAACCAGTGTCCACCAAGGCCGTCCCGATTATCGTTAGTGACCCGCCGTTTTCAATGTTTCTGGCAGCCCCAAAAAACCTTTTGGAAGGGTACAATGCTGCCGGATCAAAACCCCCCGACAATGTTCTTCCTGAAGTTGGGATTGCCAAATTATAAGCCCGGGCCAATCTGGTAATTGAATCAAACACTACAAATACATCCCTGCCCAACTCCACCAGTCTTTTTGCTCTCTCCATGGCAATTTCCGCTGCCCGGGTTTGTTCTTCGGGTTTCTGGTCAAAACTGGAAGCAATTACATCCCCTTTGATAAACCTCTGCATATCGGTCACCTCTTCTGGTCTTTCACCCACCAAAACGGCAATCAAATGGGCTTGAGGATAATTTTGTGAAACACCTGCAGCAATTTCCTTTAACAAAGTAGTTTTTCCTGCCTTTGGCGGTGACACTACCATGCCTCTTTGCCCAAAGCCAATCGGGCAAAAAAGATCCATTATTCTGGTGGAAAGGATATCCTTTTCCGTTTCCAGTTTAACTTGTTTCTGAGGATAAACCGGTACCAAATCCTTAAACTCGGCTCTTCTGACAGCGCTGGCTAGATCCATTGCATTCACTTTATCAATCCGGACCATTCCCCAATACTTTTCTCCCGGCTTCGGTGCCTTGGCATAACCGGTTATCATATCCCCGGCTCTCAAGCTGTACTTCCTTATCTGCATTGCTGCCAAATACGCATCTTTGTTCGTTGGCGTGAATCTTGGCCTGACAAAGCCCTGTCCGTCCGGCATTATATCCAGCACACCATTTATTGGTTCAACTACCACGTCAACCCCGGATTGTCCCTTGGGACTTTCGGGTTTGACTGGATTGGGTTTGTTAATTGCTTCGACTCGGTTTCTTTCATTCCTTCGGGTATTTCTGTCAGCCACTTTTATTTCCTCGTTCTTTTCAACATTAATATCTTTTTTTTCTACTGTTTCCTGGGTTTTCTTTTGCATGTTCCAAAAAATTATAAATATTTATTTATGGAAATTGTCTCCCAGCCTGTCTTTTAAATCACTTTAAAAAATGCTTGGAAGAACCAAAAAAAGGGAATTTTCTGCAAATCTATAAATATTCTATAACCTAAATTACTCTTTGTCAAATTCTCTTTTAGGTACTGTTGAAAGTAGCAGACCTGCCCCCTCTGCTACTCTCAACACTGCCGTCAAGGATAACTTGACTTTTAACAACCAATCTATTATTTTTAAAAGTGAAGAAACAACGCTATACGTGTTCCACCTGCTTTGAGAATATCGATAACGTTGTTTCTTTTTTTTTGCCTGATTTTCAATCTGCTACATTAAGATCAACTTGCCCCGCAATTTTGCCATCTGCCTTATCTGACCTTCCCCATCATATCCTTTCTTACCCTTTGCTTTCTTGCTGACTGCCACTTTTTTCCAAATTGTCTTTAGCATTACCAATTTATAACATCGCTTGCTCGTTTTGTCTATATCCTATATTATTTTACTTCTCAAAATAACGATATCCTATATAATAATATACACATTATTTTAGCTTTATTTTTATTGTTACTTACTACTTTTTAACATCATGTGGATAACCTTTTAATAACTAAAACTCGCCACCAATAAAAAAGGGCCTCACCAGAAGCCCTTAAACAAACGATCTCCTAAATTACTACTTAATCTTAAGTTCTCTTATGCTTTTTATCATCACTAACTTTCTTCCCAAACTTTCCGCTTCCCTGTTTCTTTTCTCCATTCCCCGCACTCTCTTCACCTCTCCCAACAAACTTACTTCTCCCACAAAAACGTGAGTTTTGGGTAGCGGTAAATTCCTAAAAGAACTCCACATTGCCGCTACTACTGCCAAGTCTGCCGCCGTGTCCTCCACTCTTACTCCACCCGTTACTGACACATATACATCCTGATTATAAAGCGGTATCCCTAAAACTTTTTGGGCCACTGCCACCAGCAATTGTCCCCTGTTAAAATCAATTCCTGAAAAAACTCTTTTTGGCATCTGCGCAAAACTCTCTGTTACCAGCGCCTGTATTTCCAGCATCATCGGTCTGGTTCCCTCCATTACTACCGTTACTGCCGCCCCCACCTTACTCTCTGTTCCTTCAACCAAACTAATCTCATCGCTTTTTATCTCCCTCAACCCTGATTCTTCCATTTTAAAAACCCCGACTTCATCTGTTGGCCCAAATCGGTTTTTGTTGGCTCTCAAAATCCGTAGATCACTGTTCCTTTCTCCTTCAAAATACAACACACTATCAACCATATGCTCTAACAACTTCGGACCGGCAATATCTCCTTCTTTCGTTACATGTCCGACAATAAACATTGGCACTCCTATTCTTTTGGCCACCTCGATCAATCGAAATGTTGACTCTCTAATTTGCGATGGTGACCCCGCTCCTCCACTCCCGTTCTCGGTGCTCATCACTTGAATCGAGTCAACAACCACAATATTGTACACATTTTTTGTTCTTTCTAAAAATTCAACAATTTCTTCCACTGAATTTGTGCCTAATATATCGAAGTTCTTTGGATCTAGCTTCAGCCTACTTACCCTCAATCCAATTTGCTCCGCTGATTCTTCCCCGGCAACATACAAACCCCCTATATTTCCAACTAATTGCGTCAGCAATGTACTCTTCCCTATACCCGGTTCTCCTGAAAACAGCACTACTGATCCTTGAACAATACCTTTACCCAAAACCCTATCAAATTCCGAAATTTTAGTCGTTATTATACTCTTAACATCCTTCCTCTCACTTCTTACTTTTCCCAAATTTACCACCTCTGTTCTTTGGTAACTCCTCCCCGGCACCGCCCCGCCAGTTCTTTTTTGATTAACTCCCAACGGAGCTTCTTTTAAAGCGTTCCATTCCCCACAAGCACTACACTGTCCCTGCCATCGGGAATATTCATTGCCACAGTTGCTGCACACAAACACTATACCCTGTTTTGTTTTTGCCATTACAAATTATAACTCTTCGCCTTTTCTTCGTGTGAAAGCAAATATTCCATTCATTTTCAAAAGACTTCAGCTACTACTGACCTGATTTACGTTCATTCTAGCGCCTCTAATAAAGTCGTCTAAAATATAGACGATAACTTAGGTAATTTCAAAGTATTCTTACCTTGTTTCCTTCTTTGGGCAAGCAAAGAAGGAATAAATGTGAAATTAAACCAAAAAGCCCCGCTATTGCGGGGCCTTTTTATTACTGCTTTAATCTTTACTTATAAATGACTTGCTTTTTATCGGTGACTACCAGTCCCAAAGAGATTTTTCTCTTCTTTGTGTCAATGCTTTCGATATAAACTTGTACTTTTTCACCTTCTTTCAGGTTTACCCCACCCATCAGTTTTGATACATGAACCAAACCCTCTACCCCGGTTTCCAGTTTCACCAAAGCACCAAAGTTGGCAATTCTAACCACAATACCTTCAACCTCTCTGTCCTTGGGATATTTATCCTCAATGTTTTCCCATGGATCATTACTTAATCTCTTAATGGAAAATTGCAATCTGCCATCTTCCTTATTAATAAGTTTAACTTTAATCTTTTCTTTGGCCTTAAACATTGAAGTTACATTCTCCACTTTTTCCCAGGAAATTTCAGAAATATGAACCAGGCCTTCCAATGTCAGATTTTGTCCGTCCCCCTCCAGCTCAATCTTTACGAATATTCCAAAAGGCTCCACTCTCACTACTTCAGCTTCAAACTCTTCACCGATTTTCAAACTTTCAATGGCACTAACTTCCTCTCCGACTTTTGTCGGCTCAGACACCAGCCTTTCAGAAAATACTAATCTATTTTTTGATTGGTCCACTTCCAATACTTTTGCCTTTACCTTTTTCCCCAGCATTTTTTCGGGATCACCATCATATTTAGCACCAATCTGCGAACCTGGAATAAAACCAAAAAACCCAAACGGGGCAATCACCACCGCTCCGCCTCGATTTAATTCCTTGGCAAATACCGTTACTTCAGTACCATTGTCTTCTTTTTCTTTAAAGAAATTCCAGCCATAACCTGAAGCGGCTCCCCTGATTGACACTAAAATTTGTCCCTTATCATTTTCCGGTGACTTAATTTGTACTTCAATTTCATCACCCACTTTCAGATCGGCCACATAATCTTTCACAAACTCATACTCTTTACTGGCCACAATGGCATCGGTCTTGCCGCCAATATCAATGTAAATTGCTTTATTTTTTATTGCCGTAATCTTCCCTTTTACTTCCTGTCCCTTTTTAAATCCAAAAAGCTCTACACCTTCCGAAGCTAACAATTCCTCCATTGATAGTATCTTTTCTTCTTTTTTTACTTTAGTTTTTTTCGCCATATGTTAATTTTTTCTCCAAAAAAATCCGCCCCTCGGCGGATATTCACACGAGGGATTGGTTACCCCAAATAAATTAATAATTAAAATGTTTACAATTTGTCTTCACTGCTTTTAGTTCCTCAATTCCGGCCATGACCTATTTTCATAACAGCTCGCGCCGCTACTATTGTCAGTGCTGAAACGTTTCACTTCTCTGTTCGGAATGGGAAGAGGTGGTTCCATCTCGCTCCGATGACCGGAATTGAAAAACTAAAGGTCTTGGCCTCTAAATAGAGTTGCCTTCACGGATCTCTAGCAACAAAGTGCTGTTACCAAAGAGCCGTAATTATTGAAAAATTTCTTCGATCCATCCTTTGCTTAGCTTAAACCCTTTCGGGTCTTACACGTATAAAGTGTTAACCGGTAGTCTCCCGGCGATCTCTCGTTCCTTGCGGAACTATGATTCCTTATCTTAGGGTCAGTTTCCTGCTTGAGATGCTTTCAGCAGTTATCTTATAAGAACGTAGCTACCCAGCGATGCCCCGGACGGGACAACTGGCACACTAGAGGTTCCCTCATCTAGGTCCTCTCGTACTGTAGATGAATCCCTTCAAGAATCAAACGATTACTGTGGATAGAGACCGAGCTGTCTCGCGACGCTCTGAACCCAACTAACGCAGCGCTTTAATGGGCGAACAGACCAACCCTTGGCCCCTTCTTCAGGGCCAGGATGCGCCAAGTCGACATCGAGGTGCCGAACCGCATCGTCAATATGAACTATCGGATGCGACTAGCCTGTTATCCCCAGAGTAGCTTTTATCCAGTAAGCCCGTGCCCATACCAAATGGGTCACGAGGATCACTAAAACCGTCTTTCGACCCTGATCCAGATATCAAATTGTTCTGGACCTCCCTTACGGGAGCTCGACTAGTGAGTCTCGCAGTCAAGCCAACTTTTACTTTTGCACTTACAGTCCGATTTCTTGCCGGACCAAGTTGACCTTTGTGTACCCGCGTTACTTTTTTGCAGGTGCCTGCCCCAGGCAAACTAGCAACCATACACTGTTCTTCCACAAGTTGCATTGTGGCAAGTTAGACTCAAAAATGGCAAAGGGAGGTGTTCCATTGGCGAGGCAAGCCTCTCCCTCCTACGCTCGACAATCACCAAATTCTTGTCAATGTAAAGATCCAGTAAAGCTTCATGGGGTCTTTTTGTCCTACAGTAATTAAACGGCATCTTCACCGCTCTTTCAATTTCACTGGATGGATGATCAAGACAGTTGCACAGTCGTTAAACCTTTCATACGCGTCGGAACTTACCCGACAAAGGACTTCGCTACCTTAGAACAGTTAGAGTTACTGCTGACGTTCACTAGGGCTTCAATCACAAGCTCATCCGATAAATCGAAATCACTCGCTCATTTAACCTTCTAGCACCGGTCAGGTTTCGGCCCCTATACATCCCCTTACGGGTTAGCAGAGACCTGTGTTTGTGGTAAACAGTCGCCGTGCATTCTTTTGTTGTAGCCTTCTTGTTACGGAAGGCAGGGCATCTCGCAAAGCTTACGCCCAGCTAATTTGCCAAGTTCCTTAATCATCCTTCTTCCAATCACCTTAGTCTACTCGACCTATCCACCAGTGTCGGTTTTGGTACGGATTTCCTGTGCTCTAGTTGCGACGCTTTTCTTGGATACATGGAGGCAGCCCAATTGCCCGCTCACGCGGACTCTTATTCGCGCTTCGCCTTAAAACGAAAAGGCGGATTTGCCTACCCCTTCTAGCTAGACGCTTAAACGGCCGTATCAGATGACCGCTAGGCCTTCCACACATCGTCACGCCCCAACTTAAAACGAACACAAGAAAGGACCGGAATATTAACCGGTAGTCCATCCACTACGCCAGCACTACACTGGCCTCATGTTAGGATCGCCTAACCCTCAGTCGAACAACGTAGCTGAGGAAACCTTGGATATTTCGGTGTGAAGGATTCTCACCTTCATTTCGTTACTCATGCCTGCATTCTCACTTCTGACCGCTCCAGTCTGGCTTACGCCTTAACCTTCACCGCAATCAGAACGCTCTCCTACTATCCGTCTTGCGACGGATCTCCACCTTCGGTGTTATGTTTTAGCCTCGTTACATTTTCGGCGCAGATCGCCGGCCCCTTACGGGGTCGAACAGTGAGCTATTACGCTTTCTTTAAAGGATGGCTGCTTCTAAGCCAACCTCCTGCCTGTCTTAGGCGATCCACTACCTTTCCCACTTAACATAAACTTAGAGACCTTAGATGAGAGTCTGGGGTCTTTCCCTCTCGCCCGGCCAGCTTAGCCCGGTCGGACTGACTGCCAAGCTTTACTTTACGGTATTCGGAGTTTGGTTAAATGCCCTGGCTTGCGCCAGAAACATTCATCCAGTAGCTCTACCCCCGTAAAGAAACACTTGACGCTATACCTATATATATTTCGGAGAGAGCCAGCTATTTCCGGTTTCGATTGGCATATTACCTCTAACCACAAGTCATCCGATACTTTTGCAGCAGTAAACGGTGCGGGCCTTCCGCCAACTTTCGTTGACGTTCACCCTGCTCATGGTTAGCTCAACCGGTTTCGGGTCATCTCCAACTACCTAATCGCCTTATTCAGACTCGCTTTCGCTACGCCTTCTCGGCCTTGGGCCGATTAAACTTGGTAATTGAAAATACTCGCAGGCTCATTCTTCAATAGGCACGACATCAGGGAGCAAGCTCCCCTTTGTCTGTTTGTTAGCAAATGGTTTCAGATCTATTTCACTCCCTTACTCAGGGTGTTTTTCACCTTTCCCTCACGGTACTAGTTCACTATCGGTCCGCTAAAGTACTTAGCCTTGGAGATTGGTCTCCCCAGCTTCCCACGGCATTTCGCGTGACCCGTGGTACTCAGGTATCCGGCCTCAACCTTACTTAATTTAGAATACGGGGCTTTCACCCTCTTTGGCTAACCATTCCAGATTATTCTCTTATCTTTCAAGTTGATTGCGCCAGACCCTACAACCCCCCTTGCGGGGTTTGGGCTTTTCCGTTTTCGCTCACCGCTACTAACGGAGTCTCTATTGTTTTTCTTTCCTCCGGGTACTTAGATGTTTCAGTTCCCCGGCTTACCCAGCCAGCCTTACGGCAGGCTCCAGGCTGATTTCTCAGCCCGAGGTTACCCTATTCGGACACCGTCGGATCAAAGCTTGTTGACAGCTCCCCGACGCATATCGCCGTCTTCCGCGTCCTTCTTCGGCTTTAGCGACCTAGGCATTCACCATTTGCTTCAGTGAAATTTTTCAATAAATTGGCAACTCTATTTAGTTGCCAAGATTACTTCAGTTAAAAAGACAAATTGTTAAAGAGCAAAACGCATTATCTGCAGAGCAGATTTTACGTCTCCTTATGATATATAGTCAAGGTACATATTTACTCAATATGTACCTACTTCTATATTTCAAAGTCCTTTCTTCGTTAGGCTTTCAGCTCTGGTGGACCTGGGGAGATTCGAACTCCCGGCCCCCTCGTTGCAAACGAGGTGCTCTAACCAACTGAGCCACAGGCCCAAAAAACAAAAAAACCGAAAGCGATTGCTTTCGGCTCCAAACCTTTCCGTTTCAGTTATTCCTTTTTTCTAACTTTTTGATAGTCTTTTCTGTTTTTAGCCTCTAGCATTCGCAAGTGTCCTATTTTACCCAAAACTTTAGTCTGAGTCAATCAGCAAATACCACCCGGAATTACAACAATTCTGCCCATAATTCCCCATCTTCTCCCTCATATCCCAATGCCCAAAAACCCACCCCCCCAAGTTGTGTTTGTTTGGCCAAATCTATTTTCACCTTCAAACTTCTCAAATCTTCATAGTAAATCTGAAAAATGTCCTTTCCTTTTTCATAAGTCAGCCATGGCGTCATCGACACTTCATCCAAATTAGCAATTATTTCCTCGTTCCCACCCAATAGCTCTTTTACTCTTTTATAACTTGCCATAGCACTCCATTTCCGTGTCTTCGCACCATACTCGTCGGTCTCTGTTTTCCATTCATATCCATATAGAGGGTAAGCCAACACCACTTTTTCCTTGTCAAGCTGGCTTTCGACTACCTTTTGTGTTATCTCCAAAATGTTTCTTTTCCCCGGTTCTGACCCGATTGGCGCCACCGGTCCAGCATTCAAAGAAGACGGCCTATGAAAATCATACGCCATTACAATTAAACTATCCAAATTACCCACCAATTCCTTCAATGCTTCACCGTCCCCCTTAATCACCGTATTGGCAAACACATCCAAACTTACCTCGCCCACCCCCGCCTCTCTCAGATCTTTTAGGAAACTGACAAAATCCTTTTCTAAAACCGCAAAGGGATTTCTTTGGTATTCGAAATCTACATTTACTCCGTCAAATCCGCCACTATCCACTTCTGACTTGACTTGTTTTATTAAATTTTCTCTAACCTCTTTATTGCTAATAATCTTTTTTAATTTTTCATCATCAAACTGCTTAATTCCTAAAACATTCCTCCCCCCACACTCCTTTATTCTTTTTTTCTGTTTTAGATATATTTCTCCTTTCAACTTTTTCCCCTGTACGTCCCACACCAAATCCCCCTCTTCATCTACCTCTACCCCCAAAAAGATTAATTCGTCAATTTCCTCGCAATATTCCATTGTTTTACCTATCATCCATGTCGGCAAAAACCCCACCGTCTTATAATCCCTGTCTTTTGCCACCCTCTTATCCCCCAGTACTAACGGGCTTAACAATTCTCCGTCTCTCCAGCTAAAAGCTAATAATGCCCCTGCTGCAACCAATAAAACCAATATAAATCTTTTCACTTCAACCTACAGGTTTTTTAAACCTTTTAAAGCTAGTTTTATGGTGCGCCACCCATTATCAATGCTGCCAAATAACACCAAAACCACTGCTGCCATCAAACCGATTGCTCTAAAAAAGTTCCATTTTTTCATTGTCTTGGAATAATTCTAATTTAAAGTCCTGGTGTGGGCAATGGAGAACTCGAATCTCCGACCCCCGTCTTATCAGGACGGTGCTCTAACCAACTGAGCTAATTGCCCTACTAAAACAGACACTATTATAACAAGATCAGCCTAAAAATCCTATCCTTCACTTTCGCACCAAAGATGCTAAATATTTAACGATTTCCCCTGCTACGTCAATTCCTGTGACTTCCATAAAACGGGAATAATTAGGCGTCTTGTTTACCTCCCAAAACAAAGGTTCTTCTTCCCCTTGTTTGTATACCAAATCGACTCCGGCAATCGCCACCCCGCACACCCTTGCTGCTTTTGCCGCCAGATCTGTTGCTTTCTTTGGCAACTCCACTTGACTAAAAACATTTTTTAATCTTTCATTTTCACCTACAGCCCGCTTCATTACACCCAAGACCTTATCTCCCACCACCATTACCCGGTAATCTTCATTGTTCTCAATATATTCCTGAAGCATATACCTCTGACCTTCCTGTTTTTCCTTGCAAAGGCAAGCTTCCCACCTTTCATCCCAATCAACCTCCCTGTAGAATTTGAACACCTGAGATCGCCTGTCTCCCCGGCTTCCTTTTAATATCATCGGATATTTGAACAAATTAGAAGAATTTTCCCGAAGCCACCGCAAATCACCCATTACCGTCTTTGGTGTTCGTAGTCCAGACTTTGTCAAGCATCTCATTTGATAGATCTTACAGATATCACTGGGTCTCCCTCTTTTTATCACTGGATCAACCACCGCTACCCTCTCGTCCACGGTATCAACTATTATTGACACTTCTTCCCAATGATTCTTGGCTGACCGGAAAAACACCACTCCGTAATCTTCCAAATTCCGCCCTTCTCCCAAAAACACCCCCACCTTTTTGTTACTAGCCCTAAAACCAACTTCCCTATAGTTTATTAAATCCAGCCCGACAGCTTCTCTGTCTGCTGCAATTTTCAAAGCTTTCACTTTGCTATTTAATTTACCACCATAGAATACGGCTATTTTTTTCATATTAGGTTTTTACTACAAAATCTCTTAAATCTCTTCTTCCAATCAAAAACTTTGTTCTCAGTTTCTTTCTATCGGCCACGTTAATTGCCGACGTAATCTTTTTTCCTTGCAACCAAAATGTGACTTCTATCACCGGTCTTCTCACCCCCGAACCCATACTATTGCGATAATGGCGATAATACAAAATTTTATCCTCCTGGAGTAGTCCATTTTTCTTGGCAAAACTCTTGTCAATCGAACTCCTAAAAGCCCCTGTGTCAATTTTTGCCAACACCTCCACCACATTTTTCTTTCCTTTACCCAATTTTATCTTGGCTGTTTCCAGGGGTTTCACCATCTTTTCTTTGTTTTTTTCCTTTTCCTCCACTTTTTCAAAAAAGCTCTCTCCGAATAGGTATTTGGCCAGTGTGATTGCGTGGTTCACACTTCTTACCTCCAATCCCTCCACTTTATCAATCCTTGCCTTAAGTCCGGCTTTATTGCATATTTGTATCGACAACCCCGGCCGGGCATTCACTTCCAATACCACCGGTCCCTTTTCCTTATCAAGAACAATATCCACTCCCAAAAACCCCAAGCTCGGAATTGCCCTCTGGCAATTTACCGCTGTTTCCAAAATCTCCTTCCAAAAAGGAATCTTTATTCCGTTCACTTTTATCTTTTTCTTCTTTTTATAATCATATATTTTGGTTAGCAAATCTCCCTTTCCCTCTACTCCGTAAGTTGTAATGCCGGTAGCTAAATCAATCCCCAAACCAATCGCTCCTTGTTGTAAATTCGCCTTCCCACCACTCTTTTCTGTTGGAATTCTAAACATCGCCATAACCGGCACCTTGTTATAAACAATCACTCTTATATCTGGTGTCCCCGCCTTGGTTAAAGATAAAAACTTCGGATGAATCTTAATCCTTTCCTCTACCAACACATTGTCCGGCATTCCATGTAAGCTATATCTTCCTGATAGAATCTCCCGACAATGAAGGTTTATCTCCTGGGTACTTATTCTCTCACCACTCATTTTTTGCCACTCTCCGGCCCATTTTCCTCTTCTTCTGACAATGATTATCCCCTCTCCGCCGTATCCGGAAACTGGCTTAACCACAAAATTTCCCTCCAAATCTTCCCATCTGAAACTACTCAACTCCTCTTCATTCTCAAATCTGGCTATTAGTTTTGGTACCATCACCCCAGCCTTGGCCAATGCTCTTTTAGTCCGATATTTACTGTCAGCTATCACCCTCCCCTTAGTTCCGTTCTTTCTCAAATACACCTTATTTCTCTCATTCTTCGTCAGAAACCGTCTGTATTCTTTCAGTTTAATCATTATTCTCAAAAAATTTTATTATTCCCTAACGGCCTTCCTAAATCTTTTTATTTCCAACAGCCTGATACCGGTGTAGTTCCCAACAATAATATTGATAACAATCACCGTCAACAAGGTTATTTCCGGATAAAGAAGCACCATTTCTTGTATCCATCGGAAATTCATTGTCACCGCTCCGCCTATTGCCACAATTAATGTCCCAAGTGTTAACTTCATTGCCTCATCCCGGCTTTTCACCAACTGGGTTCTCACAAATTCTTCAGCCAGAAGAATCATGAACAATATCGGGAAAATGGATATATTACTTATATCCACAAAAGGTATGAAAGACGACACAAACATTAACCCAAAAGTTCCAAAAGCAATAAAAGTTAAATTAATTGATCTTGACGGCCAGAAGTGTAATTTTAGCTTCCTCAGCATCATGCTTCCAGCCAAAGAAATAGCCAAAATCATAGCAAACAGCAATAATCCTCCGAATATTCCTGTTGCCAAAAATGTCACCGCCAGCATTGTTGGCATAAAAATCCCATATCCGGTTAAACCAAAAACATAGTGCAGTACCGACACCAAAGTTGCTACCAGTGGTAATAGTAATAATAGTACTATTGTATTAGCTGATACCCCTCGGTTTATTGCCACCCTCACCACCTTTCTCATGCTGTTCACTCCGTTCCAACCATCTATTTGTTGCCTATCTAAAACCGACTCCAATCTGTATTTCACCTCAGGGCTGCTTGGTTCCGTAATGTTTTCTTTTGGTTTTATTTCAGTGGGTAGTGGAGTTGCACTCAAACTGGCTTCTGTCGGAGTTGCGCTCAAACTGGCTTCAATAGTAGGGCTTACAGCCCGTATTTTTCCAGATACAACCAAACCTAAAACTAAGAACATTAAAATAGCAACGAAATATTTTAAGATTTTCATTTTGGTTTTTGGGAAATTTTTTTGATAAATTGTAATCCAGTAAAAGTGGCGTATTATAACATCATTTTTGTGGAATCATTAGCCAAATAACCATACTTCTTTGTTAATCTACCAAGCCCTCCTTCAAATTCCTAATATACATAGTATAATCTCCTTGAGAATGAATCAATTACTTGCCAAAGTCAACATCGGTGAAATGCCGCTTGGTGGCGGCAATACCCTTGAATCTACCTTCCCCACCCTTGCCACTCTTGTTAATTCTTTACTTCAAAACGTTTTTATCATCGTTGGAACTATTTTCCTTGGTCTTTTGATTTTTGGCGGTCTTCAGCTTATAATTGGCGCAGGTAGTAACGACGCCAAAAAAACAGACACTGGCAAGCAAGCTATTACCAATGCTGTCATCGGGCTTCTCGTTGTCTTTGCTGCCTTCTTTATAATTCAAATTATTGAAGCCGTTACTGGTGTTAGCATTTTAAATAACTCTACATAAATGGACGACCTAGTTGGAGAAATTGAAAACCCTACCAAAATCGTATCCGCCCAAGGGTCAGGTATCTTTACACTTATCAACAAAATTTTCACTCTGGTAGCTGCCGTTGCCGGCATCTTTTTCGTTTTCCAAATTATTGCTTCTGGATTTGCCTTGCTTTCTGCAAGCGGCGATCCCAAGAAAGCCGAACAAGCTACCTCTAGGCTTTTGCAAAGCATTATCGGTCTTGCCATTGTTGCGTTCGCCGGTGTTATTGCTGCTGTCGTCGGCAAGTTACTCGGTATTGATATATTAAATCCATCATTTCTTGGACCAAACTAAATATGATCATTAAAACTGTTTTTGCCGCAACCCTAAAACCTCCGGGAGTTGATCCGACTTTGGAGCCGGTGTTCAAGCTTGAATCTATTATCAGCACCGTAATCAGCCTTCTCACTGTTGCCGCTGTTATTTATTTTGTTTTTCAAATAATAATTGCCGGCTACACTTTTATCTCCTCAGAAGGTGACAAAAACAAAATTGACGCTGCCCGCAAAAGTCTAACCTACAGCGTCCTTGGTCTCGTCCTGGTTATCGTCTCCGTGGGTATCGCATCTCTAGTCGCCAGCCTGCTTGGGCTAGGCAACGTCTTTAATCTACAGAATATTTTTAAAACTTTATCAGAACAAGAATGAAAATTATTCCCAAAGCCTACGCCGCTATTTGCAACAAAGCCATCGACCCTGACTGCGTCAACGCTGATCAAGTTTTCAATCCTCAAACTTACGTCAACAATTTAATCCAGACACTTATTAACCTTCTCTTTATCGGTGCCGTTTTGCTCTTTGTTACTTTCTTTTTCCTTGGCGCTTTTCGCCTGATTACTTCTCAGGGTGACGCCAAAAGAGTCGAATCTGGCCGGGATTCTCTCACCTACGCCTTTGTCGGGCTTCTTCTTGTCTTCTCGATTTTCGCCATCCTTAAATTAGTAGGTGCTATTTTTGGAATTCAAGGCCTTAGTGACTTATCCATCCCCTGGCCCACACTTTAAAAAACAACCAATCCTTTCATTTTAAAAACCTACTTGCTAAAATACATTAAATAATTTACAAATTATCTATTTATTCCAAAAATATGCTAAAACAAATTGTTGAAAAAACAAAATATTTATCCCTAGTCGCTCCGGTCCTCGCCCAAGAAAGTATTCCCCTTAAGCCTAAAGAGGGCACTACCTGGACTAATCTCACTGGTATTACTGCTCCCAGCTTAGTATCCGGTCTCATTAGCTTGGTTATGCTTATTGCTGCCCTTGTTTTCTTCTTTATGCTACTCTGGGGTGGTATCAAATGGGTCACCTCTGAAGGCGATGAAAAGAAAGTGGCCACTGCTCGTGCTCAAATCACCAATGCCCTAGTCGGTCTCGCCATAGTCTTCGCCGCCTGGGCTATCCTCTGGTTGATTAATGTCATTTTCGGTATTAATATCCTCGACCTGGCTGTCCCCAGTGTTCAACCCTAAAGACATAATCGTTTTTAAATTGACAACCCCGACTTTAGTCGGGGTTTTGCTTTAATTTATTGTATAATCCACTTATGTTCAAAAAGGCCTTTGGTTTTACTGTCCTCCTCCGCCTTCTCAAACCCTCAACCGTCTTGGCTCAAGAAGAATGGGGTAGCCGCTGTGTCGTCAGGGGCACGGCAACCATACAAGGTCTTGAGTGTCTTTTTTTAAATGTTCTCCAGTCCATCGTTTCCCTTGTCGGCATTGTCTTTTTTATAATTCTGCTAGTTAGCGGTTTCCAATATCTATTTTCCGGTAATGATCCCAAAAAAACTGCCCAAGCCACCTCAACCATCACCATGGCCATTCTTGGTGTAGCTGGCATTATTGCTTCCTGGCTAATACTAAGAATTATTAGTCGTTTTACTGGTGTTAATGTTCTTGAATTTACGATTCCGGGATTCAACAATGGTTTTCATCTAAACTAACGTCCGATTGCTTTGCACTTGTTATAATAACTTGTGGCAGGATTCAAAAAATATTCTTTTCCATATTCCAATCTAAAAGCATTTTTTTTGTTATTATTAATTCTCATAACTCTCTTACCCAAAGTAACCCTAGCCCAAAGCAGCAATGCTTCGATAAACGATATTACTCAATTTTTTGATTCTGGTGCCTCCGGTTTCCTTCTTTGGCAGTATTCGGGTGATAAACTATCTCCCTTTCACAACGACCGCTATTCCTTTTTTCGTGGCGATCCTATTTGTGCCCAGCTAAAACAACTCAAAAGTCAATACCCGGACAAGTTTCTTGGTGTAAATATCCACAGCCTGGCCCAATACAATGATTCTGTCATTTATGACCATCTAAATTATCTTTCATCACAATGTGGTACTAATGTAATTCGTATTTGGGGTTCTCCGGACCGAGGTACCCCTTCCCGCTTTAAAACCGTTCTCGACATCGCCAACCAAAATAATATTAAACTTATTTTAGTCCTGGCCGACTACTCCAACGGCACCTCTGGCATACTCCCGTCCAGTATTCACTCCAATCCGACTAGTTGGTATAGTAATGATTACAAATCCGGGTATTTATCTCATGTTACCTCAATGGTTGGCACTATCGGCAACCATCCGGCTCTCTATGCCTACGAACTAGCCAACGAACCTCATTGTAATGGAATTTCTGCCTGTCCTTCAGTTTATAACCAGTGGGCAAATGATGTTGCCGCCACCATTAAATCTATCAACTCATCTGTTCGTGTCGGCATTGGCCAAATGGCTAGCCAAGACACCACTTTCGGTGACAGTCCGGGTAACGGCACCCCATCCGATTTCTCCAAAAGCAACCAATCTTCTTCCATCAATATCACCTCCGGGCATTATTATAACCAATCGGAAAAATCCAACAATTTTTCAGCCCTCTCTCAATCCCAAGCTCTTGGTAAACCTTTTTATATCGGCGAAGCTAGCCTGACTTCCTACGTTGACTACTTAAGTACCTGCAACCTTACTTCTATTCACAACTTCCCCCCCGTTATTGTTGAATCTGTTAACTACACTCCGCCCACCAATACTGCCATTAACCTTGAGAACAAACATCCTAATAATGTTCCCAATAAAATCGATGATGGCAATTCTCAAATATGCTACAAAAACATTACCATTACCGAACATCATAGCCTTACCATTTTTGGCCAAATCCTAGACACTTTCAGAAGAATTTTTGACCGCGTAAGCACCGAAGTTATCGAAGATGATGAAAATATGACTAATCTTTCTACCAGAAAAGCACAACTCCACTGGAGTAAGGAGTTTCCCGTAGAAATCAACGCCCCCAAAGAAATAAAGGACAGATCATTTAAATCTTTTGATTCGGACGGTATTGGTTCAGCCTTTAGATCTACTTCCTATCAAAAACAGACCTCAGAAAAGGAATCTCGCCTAACGAACGCTGTCGAGTATATAAACAACAACACCGCCTACAGTGGTACAACTATTGATGAACAAGTCGCTTGGGGCTGTGGGACTGATTGCTACAGCATCAATTGTGAAAAACCCGAAGGCCTTTCATGTCGTCCTGTGACTCTTACTGAAATCCATGCTGCCCGCTCTGGAACATTGGGAAGCTATACTCCTTCAATCAACAATGGCGTTGCCTTCACTCCCCTTTCCTCTGATTGTTATGAAAAAATATTTCAATTGTTGGACCTAACTGACAACGGATCTTTTAACACAAAACAGGTTATTGTCGATGACAGCGAAACAAAAGATGACAAAACCCGTTATCAGGCTATTCCCATGGCCGCAGTTTATACAAACAAGGAAGCCCAAAAATTAATTCCTTATCAAAAAGAGTCTGTCGAAGGTGATGTTTGCCAAACAACCGTTAACTCTCTTGGCGAAGAACAACCTAAAGACAAACCAAACTCCTTAAGTTTCTTTAACATACTAAAGAAGTTGGGTGGAAATGCCAAGGAGGTAGTTGAAATAATTACCGAAGAAACGTTAGGGAAAATAATTAACGTCACTGTACAAGGGGATGTTACCAAAGAAATATATTTTCCAAATGAATATGTTGAAGGCGTCAAAGTCGATGATACCGGGCTTGCCTACTTTATTCCTCAAAACGATGGTCAACAAATAAAATCAACTAGCTTCTCTAGCGCTCCGGAAAGTGACGACACGGTCCACCTTGGCTACCGCAACGAGCAACTCCGTGACACCTTTACCTCTTTTCTCTATCCTCAATCATGGCATGACAAACTAGGAACAGTTGATTCTTTTCAACGGCCTGGTTATGAAGGTGCTTTCCCCCACATTCCGGGAGAAGTGGGAGAAGGAGTTTATCAATGGTGCGAACTTATCAACAAATACGCCCGGGAAAATGGCTTGGAGCCATCTCTTATTGCTGCCATCATCACTATTGAAAGTGGAGGCAACCCCAGTGCTATCTCCTACCAAGGCGCTGTTGGTCTTATGCAGGTTATGCCTCGAGATAATCCTAAAGGTTACAATTTTATGTGTCCCAACGGCCCTTGCTTTGCCGACCGTCCCACTACTGCCCAACTGCTTGATCCTGAATTTAACATTCAATACGGTACTGCTCTTCTGGCCCGTCTTATCCGCTACTGGGGTAGTATCGAGGGCGGTATTTATCATTATGGACCTGCCGGCCATTCAACCTATACCGGAATGGTCCTTGGCATCCAATCCAATAATCCGGATACTTGCAACAATTAATATGATCAATCTATTGCTATTTTTATGCTAAAATTATTCATGCTAAAGTTCCTGCGAAATCTCAGTTCCTTTGGCCCCAAGCTAATTACCATCACTCTCATTTTTTCCTTGTTTACGGTAAGCTTTTTTTCTTTAGCACCCAAAAAGGCTTATGCCTGGAGTGCTATCGAAACTATTGAAAAATTTCAAAATGCTATTAACATCGGCACCAACTTGGAACAATGGCTTTTTGAAGCCATAGTAAATAATATTATGAATCTTATCGCTGGTATCTTTGGCGAAATTCCAAGTGATGCCATACAACTTATTAAAGATAACAATCTTGGTGGTCTTTATGATAAAACACTACATGGCCAATACCCACCATCCGGTGTTATTGGCATGACTGCCAACTACGCCGATTCCCTAACCAAACCACCAGTCTCAGGAGTTCAATATATTGCCAATATCAAAGACAACTTCCTCGGCAAAACAGCTTATGCCCAAGGTGTCGGTTTTAACAAACTAGCTCCGATTATGCCCATTTGGAAAACATTTAGGGATGTAGTTTATATTCTTTCAGCCTTAATATTCATAATTATTGGAGCAATGATTATTCTTCGGGTAAAGGTCGGGCCCCAAACAGTCGTTACTATCCAAAACGCTATTCCCAAACTTATTATTACTCTGATTCTAGTTACTTTTTCTTATGCTATTGCTGGACTCATCATTGATCTTTCTCAATTTATTCAAAGTTTTACTATTGCTTTACTCTATCGTGCTAAAGGGAGTATAAACCTAAGCGAATCGTTATTTGCTCCTTACCCCATTCCTATTCACACTGAATTAAATTTCCAGGATCTTGCTACAGCCAATATGAACACAGTTGCCCAACTTACATCCAGAGCTATTCCTTGGTTAGCTGTTCTCTGGTGGTCGCTTGTCGTTGTAATCTTAGGGGGTCTATTTACAATACCAGCTGCTGGAATTGGTGCTTTAGCAGGACTCCTCATTCCTCTCGTTATAGGAATCATTTTACTCGTTTGGATGTTTAAATTCTTTTTTGGTGCACTAAAAGCTTATGTTACGATAATATTCAAAATCATCATAGGACCACTTGAAATTGCCTTAGGAGCCTTTCCTCAGTCAAAAATTGGTTTTAGTAGCTGGATTTGGAGTTTAATTGCCAACATTGCTATATTCCCGGTTACTATCATTTTTCTTGTTATTGCCAATCTCATCATTGACGCGACCCTAAAGTCCAGCAATGATAGCATTGGTCTTCTTTGGGCTCCTCCGATAATATCCGGGCCCAGTCTTCAAGGTTTTGCTACTAGCGGTGCTTTGGTAGGGTCAAACACATTAACCGTAGGAATAGGAATAGTTACCGTTTTAATCGTATCTCAATTACCCACCTTGATTCCACAAGCTATTTTTCAAATCAAACCTTCGCCCTTTGGTGCTGCAGCAGAGAAAAATCTTTCTAATCTTCCACTTGTTGCTCCAGTTGGTAAAATCGTTGGTGGTGCTGCCGAAAAAGGTGCCCAAAATGCCATTCTTCACCAGGCTGGCAGAGTTGCCACTAGACTTGGTTTAACAACAGTCGACAACAAAGAAGAAACTGGATCTGGTGGTACAACCTAAAACCAACTCCAGACTAGATTTATCTTCCCATGTTAAAAACCGAACTCCAAAATTCAGCGCGGCCTTTTTGCCTTACCATACTACTTACTCTTGATTCAAAATGATATTTCCTGTCCATCTCTTGCCACACCTTACTACTCAAAAATGATCCAGCATCACTAGACAAACGAGTTTCCGCCACCATCTTTTTAAACTGCGCCATGTCTCTCAATGTCCACGATAAATTAGCCTGAGTCGCAGCCAGATCTAAAACACCAGCCACCCACCATTTTCTCAGTTCTAACCTTCCACCCGGATCAGCTTTGTTAAAGTAATCAACAGCTCTCTGTAAAAAATTTAGGTTTGCAATTTTCTTTGGATCTGGTTCTCTGTCTAACAACAATTCTCTCAAGGGGTGCCACTTTGCTGAAACTAAAACTGAATAATAGTATAAATAATTTCCCTCTCCAATTTTACTAAAATCAATATCTCTAGCATAAAACGGCTGACTCACCCTTCCCTTACCCCTCTCAGCTGACTGAGATCTTAACCAAGAGTTACCAAAGCCAGAGATCTCATCCAAATGTATTTGCGGACCTCTATTTCTACCCGGCCTTTCCCTTCCCTTTCTATAACCTCTTAAACCTATCATCTCAGACAATTGGTCATTACCAGTCATAGATGATCTATTGAAGACAGAACTTTCAGCTGTTGCAACCACTAATCTTTCAGCTAACTGTAAAGCCTTCCTAGCCTCCGGCGTACCACCCATTTCTTCGACTAAATATCTTCTTACATATTCTCTTCTCTCATAGTTAGGGTCAGAATAATAATTTGTTTCTACATTGCCGAGTGACGGATCATCATCAAGCCTGACTTCCAAATCTCTCCTTAAAAAACCCTCTCTGTCTCTAATCTCGCTACGGTATTTACGGTATACTTTACTCACCAACCCCTCTTGCAAAACACCCCCGCCATTTCCTTGCCTTCTATCCAGGTAAAAGTAATTGGCATCTTGTAATAAATCCCAAGCTCTTGCCACATGTAGGCCGTTAGCACTCCCATTTAGGAAAAAATTAATTTTTTCTCTGTCCAAGTCATGGTTTCTTTCAGTTGCCACCCCAGCTGCTTGTCCTATTGTTGTCCCTCCACCTGGCGGTTGTTCAATCCATCCATTGGCTCTTTTCATCCAAACATAGCAGTCTATCAAAGAAATCCTTGCATCCATTTCTCTTA
>JBMNON010000023.1:0-7587 GCA_050943115.1 Patescibacteria group bacterium | reverse complement strand
GGTTTTTAGCTTTAAGAACTTATCGTATTTGTTTTCGGCGGCTTCGTATATGACGGAAGTTTGATGAGGATTAATTTGGGGAAATACTTTTAGGAGATCGTTTTTGGTGCTTTGAGAAACGCATATGTAAAAGTGGCAGTGCCTAAGGGCTTGGCGGAATTTGTTGTGGTGGGCAGTGACAATTTTTGGGTGAAGCCATTGCGGGTACAAAAAAGGAGTCATATCGTGAACGGTAGTAATAGTTTTGGCTTTTAATGTGGGCGGGTGAGTCCAGTCGGAGGTATGGAAGAGGTCGCATTTGCCGATAAATAATTCAATGGGGAGAATGTGTAGTTTGTTCCAAAGAATTTGCAATAGGGTTGGCGGCAAACGGTGACGGTAAAGCTCAACGTTGCTTGATTTGGCAATAATTTTTATCTCTGGAGGGAGGGGTTGGCGAAGCGAGGAGAAGAAGAGTTTATAAATGTTTTTTTTGTCAATTTTTACCAAGTTTCTAACCAGATTAAGAGTATAGTTGCTGACCCCGGTTCCGTAAGCTACCGATGAGATGTCAATGCCGATAATCATTTAGAAGTATTTTAACCTTTCTTTAGTAGTTTTTGATAATGGAATCGTTTGTTTAACATTTTGGGTGCCAGCAAGATTATTTCAAGAGAGACGGTTGCGGTAGTTTTTAAAATGTGGATAATTTTTGGCTTAGGACAGATTTTTATAGTTTGTCTTGTCAAGTAAGAGAGGTTTCTGAATCTTTCTAAAATGATTTGAGGCAGGTTAATGATTATTTTTTTGAGTTCATAATTTTTAATAATAATAAAATACCAATTTCTGTATGTCATTCTACTTCTAAGATTAAAGAGAAGGTTTGAAGTACCTCCTCCCAAATGATATGAGACGGCGCTTGGGATGTAGCGGGTTTTGTATCCAAACATGTTTAACCTGAGAGCCAGATCGACATCTTCTTCGTAGGCAAAGAAATCTTCATCAAATAATCCGATTTTTTCGATTATGTTTTTTTTGTAGACAATCAAGGCAGCCGGGGCTCCCCAGATAATTTTTGGTTTTTCCTGTAAGATTGATTTATTAAACTTTTTCCCATTTGAGATATTGTGGCACTTTCCTTTTGTGTGGTATTTGAATCCTTGAGACTCTATAAGGGTTCCGTCAGTATTGAGGACGGTTCCACAGTAAGCTGCAATATTATTATTTGGATTATCTATTATTTCTTTTCTAACTTTTTTAAACCAATTATGGTCTAAAGTTAAATCGTTATTGATCAAGACGACGTAGGAATAGGAGGCGGTTTTTATGCCCTGATTGACAGCCGCGGCAAAGCCGAGATTTTTGTTGTTTAGTATTACCTTAGAATAGTATTTTTTAGGAATATTACGACAAAATATATTAACGCTGCTGTCTTTTGAGGCATTATCTACTAGGATTAATTCAAATTTGGAATTGTTAACTATTGAGATGGATTTTATCAGAGAATCGAGGCAGTTTATTAAATATTTTTCACCATTAAAGTTTGGGATTATCAGGGAAAAATTAATGCTTTGGTTCATAGATCAATATTTATGGTATCACCGATCTCCAATCCGATTTTTTGGGCTTCATTGGCATTAAGTTCAATTATGTATTGGGCCGGAATTTCATTTTTATAAACCTTAAGCTGGGTTATAGGGGTGTTGGTTTGAGGTTTGGCTGTGTGAATAGTGACTACCCTACCCTGCCTATCTACCCAAATCATGTCCAAGGGAATTAGAGTGTCTTTCATCCAAAACGGATAGATGGATTCTTTGTCGTAGACAAAAATCATGCCGCAATTGTTGCAGAGACTGTCACGATTAGAAAGGCCTTGCGACTTTTGAGTCAGGGTCTTGGCTATTTCAAGAGAGTAAGATTTATTTTTGATTTCAAGGTTGACCGTACCAGGTGGAGAAGTTTTTTTGAAGAAAAAAAAGTAGGCGGCGAAAAGAAGAACAAAAACAGTTAAAATTATCGGGATACTTTTGACCATAGGCTTTTAGTTATTCTATCCCAAGTCAGATTATTTTTGACATATATAAATCCGTTTAGCCCCAGACTACGAGAGAGTTTGGGGTTGGTAAACAAGGAGTCTATGGCTTTTGCCAGACAGTCTGCGGAACCAAGTTCAAAGGTTATTCCGCCACGAGTTTTTTTGACTAATTCTTTTAGAGTAGGAATATCGCTGGTTATTACCGGCTTACCCCTAGCCCAAGATTCAATTAAAACCAAACCAAAACTTTCTTCTCTTGAGGGCAAAACAAGGACGCTGGATTTATCAATTAGTTTTTTTAGATTATCGTTTTTAAAATTAAAAGCAAAGATTATTTGTCTTTGAATATTTTGGGGTAATTTTTTGATATATTTTTCGATTATTGGATAGTAAAGCGTCTTTTTGCCGGCAATAGTCAACTTGGCTTGGGGGAATTTTTTATAAAGGAGTCGAAAGGCACTAATTAAATCAATGATATTTTTATGGGCGGCTAAACTGCCGATGAATAGAAGGTGCGGGGTTTCGGGAAAATTGATGTTGGTAGGTTTTATCAGAAGATCATTTTCGATTCCAGCCCCAAGAGCCAATATTTTATTGGGATGCACATTAAAATTGTTGTTAAGATAATTTTTTTCAAAACGGGAAAGAGCCCATATATAATCGGCTGAATGAAGAGTGTTTATCAGGGGTTTTGCGTGGAAGAAGTTGTCGTTGGCGTGGAAGCATGGAGCCGATAGCATTTTGGCAGAGAAGAGTTTTTTAAAGACTTGGGAATAAAGATTGCAGGCGGTTGGGAATGGCCCGGTAATAATAAGGTCAGGCTGGTATTTTTTGATTATTATAAGGGTGGCAAGAAAAGGTATAAATTTAAAAACCGGTCCTTTTGTCAATATATTTAGGGAGCTTGAGTGAAATAAAAGGTTGAGTAGTTTAAGAGGGCGGGTGATATTTTTGTAAACAGGTAAGCGGATAATTTGATAATTTTGGGTATTGTTGTCTTTATATTTTGGAATTGTTGAGCGCGGGTTGACGAAATCATCAGTGCTATGGCAATTGCTGGTAATTACAAGGATGTCGTTATTTTTTGATAAATATTGTGAAAGATTCCAGAGAATCTTGGAGCCACCATCAATTGCCGGAGGAAATATGTGGGTGACTAGAAGCAACTTCATAAATGATAGTATATAGATAGTTCATGAATAGGATTAAACAAATCTTATCATCAAAGTTGTTCAGGCTATTGTTTTCGGTTGTTTTGATATATTTGGCGTTTAAGAAAATTAACCTGGGAGAGTTGAGGGAGGGGTTGTTGAGTGTGCCGGGGTGGTTTGTTGTGTTTATGGTAGTCTACAGTTTTGTGGGAGTGATGATTGGCGCGGTAAGATGGGCATATTTATTACTTGATAAGCCAAACTTAGGAGACTTCGGAACATTGATAAAGGCAAACTATATCGGTGGATTTTACAGTTTGTTTTTGTCTTCTTCCGTGGGGGGTGATGTAGTAAAGTGGTTGCCCTTAATAAAAAAGTATCCGCATTTATCGAAAGCCAGGATTGCATCAACGGTGTTAATTGACCGGATATTGGGGGTGAGTGGTTTGGCGGTGGTGGCGTTTATTGCAGTATTTGTAGGGAGGCTTGTTGGGGTTGTTTTTCCGGATTATTTGTTTTGGTTTTTTACAGCTTTGTTTGCGGGTTTAGTAATATTTTATATATTAGTATTTACAGTAAATTTTGAAGAATTATTATCAAAAATACCGTTTTCAAAAAGATTTTTACAGGTAGTTGATGTTTTAAAGAACGGCAATAAAAAGAGATTGGTATTGGGTTTGGGAATTTCCCTTCTGGGACAACCGCATTGGATTGCCAGCACCTGGTTTATCAGTAACATTGTGGGGGCGGGAATGAGCTTGGCCTCAATTTTTGTTTTTGTACCGGTTGTAAACCTGATTCTAACTTTACCGATTTCGGTTGCAGGTTTTGGGGCCAGAGAACAACTATATTTATTGTTTTTCGGGCAGCTGGGGCTGGCTTCAGAAAGAATATTATTGGTATCAACTTTTGGGGGGATTATGGGGGTACTTAGTTCACTTTTGGGCGGACTACTTCTCTTGATTTAAGGGAAAAGAAAAATATACCAAAGGAGAGGAAGAGTTCGGCGACCTCCTGCCAAGGATTATAGAAAACCAAATTACCGGTAAAGAAGTCATAAAATCTACGGACGTGGTCATGGGAAACGTAGTAAACGGTAACTGAAAAGAAATAGAAGACCAGATTGGGCGGCGGTAGAAGAGGTTTGATTTTTTTAAGGATTTTTTTGGAAATTTTCTTGATGGTGATGTAGCCAAAGGTTCCAGCTAAACCAAGAATCATGTAGGCTTGGTGTAGGTAAATCTGGAATGCGCTAAGGTTATGGACAGTGAATTCTTTTTGGGTATTTTTTTCCATCATTTTTTCCGGGGTGGCAAAACCTATTAGTCTTTGGCCCCAGGAAATTTCCTCAAGGGCAACAAAGAGTACTGCTATGGAGAAAACAAAAAGTGAAAATTTTGCGAGAATGTGATATTTAGATTTATCAATACTCTGAAAAGCTTTGAAAAAATTGTAGCTTGCTGCTATATAAAGCAAAAATTGTATGGTTTCATAAAGTCCGTCCTCCTGGGTTATTAATTCAAAGAGCGGTCGGGAGAAGAGATAAAAATAGGTGGTGAACAAGAGCAGAGCGGGACCAAGGAGACGAATTATCAGCTGGTTTCGGGTGGTAGATTTTGAATGCGGATATAGAAGATAAAGAAAACCACTAAGGCCTGAGAGGAAAATGATATTGTCAGGGTGAACATGGAGATGGGTTAGGATGAATGTGTCATGAGTTAACTTATTAATTACCATAAGAAGAACGTTGAGGGTGAGGATAAGGGGGAAAATGGTTTGGTTAATTTTTGGCAAAAAGGGGTGGAAGAGGGGCTTTTTTGAAAAAAGACGGAGGGGTATTGCCAGGGTCATAAAGATTAGGACCAGGAAATTGGCGTCGATTAATTTGGCCGCGGTGAAAAAAGGGTAAATAACAATATCAAGGGATAGGTAGAGAAACAAGAAAATATAAGTAAAAGTCAAGGCTAAAGTCCTGGTTTTCATTAGTTTATAATAAACTATTACTAGTTTATTAGAAATATGATTTTAGTTGTAGGCGGCGCAGGATATATCGGTTCACATGCAGTAAAGCTACTGTTGGATCAGGGAAAGAAAGTTGCTGTTATTGATAATCTTTTTCGTGGTTATATGCAGGTTATCGAAACGCTGCAGAAGAAATATGGCGAAGACAACTTAAAGTTTTTTCAGGCGGATTTAAAAGACGAAAAAGAGATGGACAGGCTTTTGAAGGAAATAAAACCGGAAGGGGTGATGCATTTTGCGGCTTTGTGTCTTGTGAATGAATCAATGGAAAAACCCGAAGATTATTTTGAGAACAATGTGATTGGCAGCTACAACTTGTTAAAAGCCATGGTCAATAATGGAGTTAACAATCTTGTCTTTTCTTCCACCTGTGCAGTGTATGGTGAAAGCCAGTATTTGCCGGTTGATGAAAAGCATCCCCTATCCCCCAGTAATCCTTATGGTGAATCGAAATTAATGGTCGAGCAGATGATTAAGTGGTTTGGCAGAATTCATAATCTGAATTATGTAATTTTTCGGTATTTTAATGTAGCCGGGGCATCTACAGAGGGGTTGATCGGCGATAGCAAGAAGCCGTCGCAATTACTAACCCAGAATGCTGTTAGAGGGGCTCTCGGAATTGAAGAATTTAAACTGACTTGTCCTAAGGTTGAAACAGAAGATGGGACTCCGGTCAGGGACTATATCAATGTGGAGGATTTGGTTGAAGCCCATGCGATGGCGATTGATTATCTCCAAAAAGGAGGAGAAAGCGATATCTTTAATTTGGGTACGGGTAAGGGTAATTCAGTTTTGGAAATTGTCAATCAGGTAAAAGAGATTACCGGAGCTGATTTTCCCCTGAATCAGGGCGAAGCTAGGAAGGGTGAGTATTCTGAGATTTATGCAAATAACAAGAAGGCAATAGAAAAACTTGGATGGCAGCCGAAAAGAGGTATTAGGGAGAGTGTGGAGTCTCTAGTAAAGTGGTATCGGGAACATCCGACGGGTTGGGAATACTAGCCCGGTCAAGAAGATTAACTTGGAAGTTGTCCTGGCAAGCCCATTTTCTAGTGAACTGGTAGTTGCCAAAGAGGGTGAGTTCGTAGTAATTGGTGCTTTTGGGGTTAAAAGTACCACTGTCTTCTATAACCAGCATCTTTACGGCTGACTGTGGTTCATTTTCGATTTCTTTGACTTTGCAGCCGGTTTTCTTTAGTAAGTAGCGATGTTCCGGGCCATTGTGGTACGGGTGCGTGTCAGATTGTACGGAGACAAAAACCGGATCTTTTATTTCTGAGCAGACTTGCTGAAAACAAGACAGCATTTGATTGTAAGTTCTAGGCGCAGGTTTAAAATATGATGAAAGTTGTTTTGGAGTTGCGTAGAAAAAAGAAAATATTATGAGAACAATAATTAAAATGGGGTTTGGCAGTAGGGATAGTGTGGCAAAAAGTAGTGTCAGGACTGCAAAAATATAGTGGGCCTGAAAAGTAAATGGTGATATTAGGGTAGCAAGCAAGGTGGACAAGAAAAGGAGTGGAAGAATCTTTTGTTTACCTTTTAACTTAATTAGAAGAAATAAGGCGATAGCGATAGCAATAGCTAATAAGGCAACATTAAGGGATTGGTTGTTTGTGGCCAAAAGATATTGAGAAGCATTATTCACTTTGGAAATGGGATCAAGTTGATTTTGAACCGGATGGTTTTTTGTTAGTAAGCTGGTGGTAAGGAGAAAGTGGTGACGCAAGTCAAAGACGATGGTTGGTAGATTGAAGAATATTAAGGATATTAAAAATGTTAATAATATTTTTAAAAAGTATTTTCGTATGAAAAGAAAGGAAAACAGAAGAATAACAAAAATGAAGGGAGCTATCGAATATGTGAAGGAGACCGCAAGAGCAATGGAAGCTGAAAGCACCCACATGTACAATGTTTTATATTCTTTAATTAATAGAAGAAATGATGTTAGAGAAAGCAATAAGAGCGGTGGAGCGAAAGAAGGATTCCAGATGTAACGAGTTTGGGAGATTACTTGGGGGTGTACGGTAAAAAGAAAGAAAACGACCAGGATAGTTTTTTGTATTTGAGGATGTTTTTTTGAAATTAGCAAACTAGTTATAAACGATGAGATATAAAAAATTATTCCCGTAATTATTGGGGATATTGGAGATTGATTCGTTAAGTAAAATAGTGGAAGTAGCAGGTAAAAGTAGAAAGCGCTTTGGTTTATGGGCAGGGCGCTGGTTTGAGGACCGAGAAGCGGCGGTGTCCCCTTCTCTAACCAGGTTTGTAAAGCATAAAAATCCCGACCGTTATCATTAAAGAAAAAGAGGGAATTTTTGATGTTAAAGATACGGATAAAGGTAAATAAAAGTATCGAGAATATAAAAATAATAACTCTAAATCTGTGTTCGGTTA
>JBMNON010000022.1:0-8447 GCA_050943115.1 Patescibacteria group bacterium | reverse complement strand
CCGGCCAGTGTCGGAAAAGAAAAAAGGGCAATAAAATAAACGCTTTTTTCAATAGAATTTTTTAGGATATCGGGCCGATCTTGAAGTCGGGAAAAGGTGGGGAAAGAAACTTTCATGATGGCTTCCATAAAGCTTAAGGGTATACGGGGGCCTTTTTGAGCCCAGGAGAGAATACCGAAAGATTCACGACCGATAATTCCGGCGACTAGAAGGTTGGAAAGACGATCTTTGGCAAGAGCAATAAAAGTATTTAGTTGAAATGGGATGCCAAATTTAAATAGGCTAATAGCTGAAGATTTTGAGAAAGAGATACCAAGAGGCCAAGGACTAATCCGATAAATAAGAATTAAGCCCAAAGTACTTCTTAGAAAAGTGGCAATTGCATAAGAGTAGGCACCAAAACCCATAAAAGCAAAAACAACAGCAACTATATAAAAAGTAAGATTTTCGGCGATATCGACAGTGGAAATAAGTTTATAATTTAAATTTCTTTCAAGAAGGATGGAAGGAATGGTTTTTAGAGAAGCGACAAAAAACGAGTAGCATAGGGAGATTAAAATCCATAACTCTTTTGAACCGTAACCCTTGGCTTGACTAAGTCTGGAAAAGACGACGGAAACGACTATGAGGGATGTAATAACCAGCAGCTGTTGGATAAAAAAAGTCGTCCGCAGATCCTCTTTGCTAACTTTACCTTTTTTTTGGATTAGGGCTGAGGCAAGGCCGACATCTGAAAAATAACCCAGGATGCCTACCGATTCGGCAACAATAGCAAAAAGGCCGACCTCTCCCGTGCCAAGAAGTATTGAAAGAATGAAAAAGCCAATGGTGGAGATACCCTGTATACCAAAATTACGGAGGGTTAAGAAAAATACGCCGGTCCGGGTTTTTTCTTTTATTTTTTGAATATCAGCTTCTTCCATAATGGTTTTGAGTAATAAGACAGTATAAATACCCAAGCAGCCAGGGATAAATAATTAGAAATTGTTCTTATGGGGGTGTCGTGAAGTTTGCCGTATATTAAGTGCTGACCAGGAGACAAATTTATTATCATTCTACCGAATTCCGGATCTGTATTGTGTCCAATTGGTTGACCGTTATCCTCTATTATAAAATTCGGGAAAGATAATTGAGATAAAACAAGATCAGATTCTTGGGAAAGATTAACATTGAACAGGAACCAGTCAGTACCTTTTTTCAGGCCAGAAATATTTAGAGAATTATCGGGATTGTTGAAATCAGCCACAAATCTTTGGGGGGGATTGTCGAGGGCAGCTTTTGGAGCGGTGGTGGGCAGATAGTCATAAATACTGGCAGTGACCTGACGAGTCCAGTTTTGACCGGAAAATTTTTCATCATCAGAAATAGGACCAAAGGTCAGCGGCTTGAAATAACCGGTATTTATAATCAAGAGTAGGACGATGGTCAGAGAAAGGATAGAGAAAAATATTTTTTGAGGCAGTTTATTTTTTAGAAAAACGACGATGAATGCTGCAGAAAGAGAGAAAAAGAAGGCTGTTAGATTGAGAAAGCGCCAAGGGAATTGAATTTTTTGAATGGGTGTCAGGATTTGCCAAAGGAAATTTGACCTCTCATGGGTCAGAAAAGCAGTGAAGAAAGCCGAGGAAAAAACAATGACAAAAAGGATTAGGTTTTGAGTGATTTTTCTTGTTTTTATTAACATTATGAGTGAGAGCAAGAATAACAATAGCGGAATTATCCAATGGAGATAGCCTATCATGAATGACATGCCATCATCAGGTCCCCAGAGTGAAGGACCTTCACCCCAGAAATTGCTTATAAAAAGCTGATAAAGACTCGTAAAATGAACAGAAAAATGATAATAATTGGAGAACATCGTGTCGATTTGAACAAGTTTTGATTCAAGCAGAACCGGGAGAGTGAAGAAGGCTGAAAGGCCTAGAGTTAAGAAACCTGAGATCGCTAGTTTTAAGAAAGAGTCATAAATATGTGTAATATTTTTTGATTTGCTAAGAATCCAAAAGAGACACCAGATAATAAGAAAGGGGAAAAAGGTGAGAGCCATCGGATTGTGGGAGAGCAGAAGGAAGCAAAAAGATAGGGCCAATCCAACAAGATCAAAAGTTTTCTTTTCAAGAATTAGCTTACGACTGAAGTAGAAAATTAGAGGGAAAAAAGCCGCTGCCCAAGCCTCGTTCATGGCGCCCCTGACATAGACGTTGAGGGCGTGGTAAGGGGCATAATTAAAAAAGAGGGCGGCAATGAGACCGGCATAGTTGCCAAAGATAGAGGCAGCAAGAAGAAACATAAAGGATGAAGCTAATACAAATTGTGTAGCCGTAGCCAGCTTGACAGAGTCAGCAAAGGAAAAACCGAGAGTTCGAAAAGATTGGCCGACGATGTAAGGTAAGGGCGGATAAAAATTAAAAAGTGGATAGCCGTAACCATTACCAAGATCGGGAACCCAGCGACAGGGTATCTGGCCATCCTGAAGACATTTCTCCAATTGTAGCTGTCTGATCATTTGCATATCATCATGCATGTTGTAGTAAATTCCTGGTTTTAGGAAGAAAGAAAACGACGGCAAGATTAAAAGCAGAAGAAGAATAAGGCAGAATAGTTTATTTTGGAATAGTTTTTGAAGCTTGGCCACTTAGAAATTATACAGGTTTATAAAATTTTATATAAATCAAGGCTGTCATTGCCTGGCTTGGGGAACGATTTAACCAGTTCAAGTTTGTTTAATGACTGAGGATTGAGGTTGTTTCTTGATTTATTAATTAGCAAATAAGTTTCATTTCCATTTTGTTTCGTTTCTAAAAGAGATTCGGGAATGTCGGTAAACATAAGGCCGACGCCGAAAACCTTAAGATTAGCGTTCGAAGCGGTATATATTTGGAGTCCGTCTGGCAATGTGCCGAAATAACCTTCGGTTCCAACCACAATTTGATGATTTTTTTGATTGTCATTTAAAAGACTGTAAGTTTCCTTAATCCCCCACCCTGATGTCCAGTCGCTCAAATAACCTTGTTCGCTTTTGGGCAGGGTTGTGTTTTTGGGGTCAGAACTGAGGCGGTAATTGAAGGACAGGTTAAGAATTAGGGACAGAATAACAAGAAGAGTAGAGACGTTGCGGTAGGACGATTGAAAAACATAATTAAAAGCCAATGAAATTAATAAAATAAGAGGTGGTATGGTGTAGAGAATGTATCTTGCCGTAAAAACCTGAGCGAAGATGTTATTTGATAAAAGAGGTAGGAAAAACCAGAGGAAGCAAACAAAGTATTGGCGATTAAATTTTTTCTGTAAGACTGACAGTAACAGGGCAAATGCCAGAAGGATCAGAAGCGGGGTTGATACGTAGGTTTTGAAAAGATTGAGGGTGGAGAGGGTGTGGGAAAAGAGAGGATTGGTGGGATTTTTGAGTATTTCAGAAAGAGGGCGAATATAATCTTTGTTTCTTTGGGCTATAAGGTGAAACTGTGGTCCAAGTCGAAGAATATTATAGATAAAGAAGGCAAGGAGAGAAGAAAATACGGGATATGAGATTGTTTTTAGGTTAAGTTTGGGGATGGTGAGAAGAAACACGGTCAGGAGCGATAGGACAATGAAATAAATTGCCGGGGATTTTGTCAACCAAGAAAGACCCAAGGATATTCCAAGTAGTATTGATATATCAAAACGCAAATATTTTGCGAGGAGCAGTGATAGGAAGAAAGATATTGAAGATAAACAAGCGAGAAGGTTGTCCGGAAGCGACATCCGGTCAAAGAAAAAGGAGAAAGGAAGGGTAAGATAAAACAGCGCGGGCAATAGGTTAAAAGGGAAGGATTTCTTTAGGGATTCGAAGATAAAGGGGATGGGATCCGGGTTTTTTGATTTGTAATTCGATAAAAGAGAAAAAATCAAAATAAGTGTAAACATAGAAAAAAAACCGGAGATAACAGAAAGAAACCTACCTGCATATAAGGGATCGGAAATTATTTTGAAAAACGGAACTACCAACCACATAAATAAAGGCTGCTTGCCGTCACTTAAAGGGACAAATCTAAAAGCGTCTGAAGAGGCGATGATTTGCGACCACCGAAGATATATTGCCTCATCACAGAATACGGGCAAACGGGTTAAGTTTATCAAGCGTGTAGCAAAAAATGCCAGAGAGAAGATAAATAAACCAAAATATATTTTCTTAGCGGGATTTATCATAGATACCTTTAAAGTCGTTTGTCTTAACTCGAATAATTTCCTGAATCATTTGCTTTGATTCTTTTTTAAAACGGGCAGCGTTATCGCCTTTTGTGGTGCTGACGTCTTCATTTTTCCAGTCCACCTCAACCTCTTTTATTTTATAACCCCATTTTTGAGCCATAAACAAGAGTTCAACGTCAAAAGCTGAGACCCGCCATCCGGATTTGTTTTCTTTGTCCTGGAAAAATTGCAGTTTTGGAAAAAGTTTCCTGGCAATATCGGTTTTGAAGGCTTTAAAGCCGCACTGGGTATCCGTAATGTTGCCTAGGAGTACTGTTTTTCGGAAGGTAAGGAAAGCCCTGGACATTAATTTTCTTGTAAGAGAATTACCTTCCCTTTGTGTTCCGCGTGACCCTATAACAATATCGAAATCTTTATCAAAAAAAATTAGAAGCTTGTTAAGTTCTTTCAGAGGAGTTGACTGGTCCATATCGGTAAATAGAACCAGAGGATAACGGGCTTCTTTGATGCCTCCCCAAACTGCAGAGGGCTTGCCTCCATGCGGTAAGTCAAGTACGCGAAAATTTTTATGTTTTGAAGCAAATTCCTGGGCAATTTTCAGGCTATTATCGGTTGATTCGTCATTGCAAATAATGACTTCCCAGATATATTTTTGTTTTGATAGAAAGTCGTAGACTTCTTTTAATACGCCTCTTTTGAGATTGTTTTCTTCATTGTAACAGGGAATAACGATTGAGATCTTTTTCATAAAAGAATTATACACAGAAATATAATAAAATTAGTAACCGCTGCGTGTAATTAAAATGACTAAAAAAATAAAAAAATACAAATATTTTATTGTGATTACGGGATTAGCTTTGTTTTTTCGGCTCTATAATATTGAGAAATATTTTGCTTTTGCTCATGATCAGGATCTGTACTCATGGATTGCTAAAGATATCATAAACAGAGATCCATTGCGGTTAGTGGGACAAATTACCAGCGTTGACGGAGTATTTATCGGACCATTTTATTACTATTTAATGGCGCTATTTTATTTGTTATTCAGGATGAATCCGTTGAGTGCTATTATCCCGACAGTTGGCATTGGGATTGTTACCGTATTTAGCTTTTACTGGGTTCTAAAAGAGTTCTACGGAAAAAAAGTGGCTCTAACAGCCGCTTTTATTTATGCCGTATCATATGGGGCTGCGAATTTTGATAGGTGGTCAGTGCCAACTCAACCGACAATATTGTGGTCGATATGGTTTTTCTATGTTGTTTTAATGTCGCTAAAAGGTGACAAAAAAATAATTCCACTATATGGATTACTGATAGGACTTACATGGCATATACATATAGCTTTAGCACCGATATTGATACTTCCTCCAATAGCTTGGATTTGGGGTAAGAACTCTGTAAAAAGGATTGACAGGAAGGTGTTGTTTTGGTTTATAGCATCATTGTTATTAACTACGTTGCCTTTTTGGTTATTTGAGATAAAAACTGATTTCAGCCAGATAAAAAGCGTACTGGCTGCTTCTCAAAGAAACATAGGAGAAGCTAGCGGTTTCTATAGATTAGAAAAGACAATGGATCTGTCTGCAAAAGAAATACTGTGCATGATCATGGGAGGTTTGGGGAGAATTGATTACAGATTAGTATGGATAATATCGGCTGTGACGGTTGCTTATTTAACAATTAAGGGGAATATAAAGAAGAAGGAAGCAGGATTAATTACATTGTGGGTATTTTTGGTTTTGATAGCCCAGTTTATGTCAAAGAGGGGGATCAGTGAATATTATTTTGCCAACCTGACTCCACTATTCGTTATTTTCTTGGCAATGGTGTTGACTAGGGTGATTGCGACCAAGAAAATTGTTGGTTTAATTTTGGTTACGGCATATTTTGTTATCAATCTGAATTGGTCATTAACAAGAACAGATTGGGGTGGATCTTATTACTACAGAAATAAATTGATGGATTATATAAAGGAAGACTATACTAAGAAAAACTATCCTTGTGCCAGTGTTAACTATATAGCCGATTTCGGATCAGGGGTGGGATTCAGGTATTTATTCTGGTATAAGGGGATTCAGCTTGTAAAGGCTTTTCCCGGTGTTCCAGCTTATAACATTGTTGTACCTTGGGCCAAGTCCGGAGATGAAGTGGATGTCGTTTACGGTGATTTTGGTGTTATTTTACCGGAAGAGAGGGAATATGCTTTTGACTTGGATTGTCATAGCAAAGAAATGGACCCGGATCCCCTTTTGGGTTTTACTGACTAATTTGTTGTCTCTCTTCCACAAAAATGCCACCGTATTGGTAGCGGTTGGTTAGTAAGGAGTATGAGGAAATTTGATCGATCCAGTTTTTGAGACGCTCGGGATGGGGCGGGTCAACTTCATATAAAGTCAGTAAATAAGGTTCGTTTTGGGGAGAAGGCGGAGAGCACTTACCGTTATTTTGGTACCAGGTCAAAAGATAATTGTAGGAATTAGGGATTATTGGCGGAACGTAAATTGTTAAATTGTAATTTGCGTCTTTTGACAGTTCGCAGATTTTTTCTATCGACTGGATTTGGTTTCCCAGAGTAATGTGTTCGGGACCGTCAACACCGGCGGAAAGATAATCTCGTACGTAGATAAAATTGCCTTGGAAAAATATAAATAAAGTAATTGCTGCTAGAAGTAAAGAGAGGTATCTTTCTTTAAAAGAAAATAAAGACAGGGAGAATAAAATTATGAATGAGGGGAAAAAGCCTGTCAGATAGTAGTCGTAAAGATTGCCGTAGTTGCCAACAAAGAACATAAGAAAAGCCAGTGGTACAAAAGTCCAAAGAAAGCTAAGTTGGACCAAAAGATTTTTCCTATGGGTTTTTAACAAAAAGAAAAGGCTAAAAATAAATATTATGAATAACACCACAGAAAATTGGGTAAGGTTAGTGTCAAGCTTGGAAAAGAAGGCATTATAAAAGTTTACCAGTCGGTTTTGGGCAAAACTTAAAGTAGGAATTGCCCAAGAACTGCCGGTATTGGTATTGGATTTGCCAAAAATAAAGTTTAAGAAGCTTCTGGTAATAAAAAAATTATTCTTTAATTCAAAAGCAAGCTGTGGTAGGAGAAGAATTAGGAAAAGAACAATACCTTTAAAATAAGATGATACTTTGAGAACGATTGATTTTCGGTTTAATAGGAAAAATAACAAGACTGTGGGAATGAAAAAGACAGCAGAAGCAGCTTCAAGCTGAAGGGTTAGTCCAAGTAATAAAAAGATTGGAGGAAAAAAACGGGCGTCTTTGTCCTGAAAAACCTTTAATAAACAAAAGAGTATCAAGAGTACAAAAAAAGGCAAAGGGGAAGGATTGGAAAACCAACGGCTGGATCTGATCAAGAAATTGCTGAAAGCCCAGAGAATGGCTCCAAGGTAGGCTGCTTTTGTGGAGGAAAAATATTTTTTAATGATAAGAAATATTAACGGTATAGTTAGACTTTCAAGGAAAGAAATGAAGATACTGGCACCGGCCGGATGGCCTGAGGATAGGAAGTAGCCAGGGGTAATTAGATAAAACCAGAAGGGACCAAGGAAGAGCCCTTCTATCCCGGTGGTAGGCCCTATGGTAGGAAAATTACGAAAAGCGAGAATATCGGAAGCAATTTGGGCATCCCTGCCTTGATCGTAATGGAAAGTCAGGAGGTCTGACTGTCGATAGGAGCGCAGAAAAAATCCAAAAAGCCAAATTAGAAATATCGGTAAAACCGAAAATAATTTGTTAATAACTTTGGCTTTAGTTTTCATAATTGCTCTGTGTAATAATAAAGATTATAAATCACGATTTAGTGATGTTATGAAAATAATATATTATCTTATTTTATTGGCAGCCGGAATCTGTTGGCCGCTATCTTTTTATAAAGCCAATGGTTTTGGTGGAATTAGTTGGGCTATTGTTGCTGTGGTTGCAACAGTAGCGACAAGCTACTACTTAAGTAAAAATTTTGATGGAAAATACGAATTATTGCCATTGGCGGCGATGCCTTTGGTGGATATACGGTATGCTTTGGTACCGATACTGGCCGTATTAATAAAGTCAGTTTTAGAGAAAAGAATCGTGGTTTTAAATTCAGCCATAATGTTATTTTGCGGAGTAATATTTTTGCTGAATTTTGGAACGTACAAGAACTTATCAATAATTCCAAGGAACGCCCTTGAAGAGCATTATGTCAATACGAAACTGTCGTTATATGAGAATAAACATGAGGCCAGATTGTTAAATAACA
>JBMNON010000021.1:0-8799 GCA_050943115.1 Patescibacteria group bacterium | reverse complement strand
AGCTGCCGTTTTCCAGAAGAGACTCTGGACTAATATTTAAGTATGACAAACAATTATTGGCATGATAACCCTGAAGTGCTAGTGAATAAATCTTTTTATCTTCTACTTCCTTTCCGTTTATCTTAAGGCCTTCCAGCTTCTCCTCTTTGTCATTAAAACAAGCCCGGACTTTTCTATTCACTTGATAACACTCACCTTCTCCGTCACGGTTTTTTGCTCTCATAATATGACTAAAAATTTTTCTTAATTGGCTGCCTTTTACTCTATACTTTGTAATTGAGTCGTCATAAGGGAAACAAGCCATAAAATCTTTAAGGGTTACCAGTGGGCCCAATTGCTTAGTTCTTATGGATCCGCTGCCTACCAACATCACATCGCACTCAGCTATATCAGCCATGGCATCGGCAATTAAGTTACCAAGAGAAGTTTCCTCTTCTCTTTTTGGATGCGTCAATTTAGTTGCTAATTTACATACTAGAGTGCTGTACTTCCTGTCCACCTCATTTCTAAATAATCCAATAAACTTTTCCAGATCTCGATCCGGTTCTGCTAAATTCTCGTCAATTGGTATTAACTGCCATTTATAATCCACAACACTGTTGGTCTCGTCGTCTACCCAAATATCATATCTTCCTACTTGGTCCGATCCCACTCCGGCTTGGGAAATCAATATCTTGTTAACTTTCGCTGGTTGTTCCAGTACAGTATGGGAATGTCCTCCGATAATCATATCCACTCCCCATTCCGGTTTAAGTAATTTTGCCAATTCGATATCAGATTCGTAACCTATATGCGTTAATAATATCGTCAAATCTATGTCGTCGTTTTTGTAGGCATTGCATATTTTCCCAACCTCAACACTAGCTTCTTCCAATGTTACAAAGCTGCCCACCAGTTTATCCTGTTTTAAAGCATCCATTACTTTTTCTGTAATAATTCCGGTAAATAAAATATCAAAACCATCCTTCCTAATAACTTTATACGGATTCATTAACCTTTTGTTGTACTTTTTTATATATAAATTAGCATTAACAATAGGGAAATTAGCCATCTTCTCCAAAAACAGCAAGTGCGGCAGCCCGTAGTCAAATTCATGATTCCCCAAAGCTACCATATCCGGTGCCAGATAGTTCATTATTTCCATCGTCGAAATCCCTTTATATTCCGAATCGATTAACGAACCCTGAACCATATCGCCCGACACTACGTATAATACATTTTTCTCCTCACTTCTGACCTTATTTATATATCCGGACAGTAGGGCCAATCCTCCGATTAATTTGCCTTTATTACCGCAAACTTCAGCCAAAAAATCTCCATGCATGTCATTTGAATGAAGGATTGTGAATTTCTTTGTTTTCATATGTTTAAAGTATAATAAATTGCTAGTACAATAGGCTATGGCAGAAGAAATTGAACTATCGCTAAGCCACAACGACCTTAGTTCTGATACCGGTTTTCAGTTTGAATTTATTTGCAGCCGCTGCCAGAAGGGCTACCGTTCTAAGTTCAAATCTTTTGCAATTGGCACCGCTTCCAATCTACTCAATGCTGCTTCTGGAATTTTTGGCGGCATCTTGGGTACTGCTGCCGATATCGGTGAACAGGTTCATTCTGCTGCTTGGGAAAAGGCTCACGATGAGGCTTTTGAAAAAGCCGTTGAGGAAGTCAAGCCGGATTTTATTCAATGTCCCCGTTGTCAATCCTGGGTTTGTCGTAAATCCTGCTGGAACGTCAAGGCCGGACTATGTAAAGAGTGCGCTCCTGATTTGGGGGTGGAGATGGCTGCCGCCCAAGCCAGTAAATCGGTGGAAGAAGTATGGGCCCATGCCGCGATGGCACAGGAGGACAAAAAATTGGGCAAAGAATACTGGCGGGAAGGTGTCAAAGCTTCTTGTCCTCAATGCGAAGCTCCTTTGGCTTCCAATACAAAATTCTGTCCTGAATGCGGCTATAACCTTAAATCCAAAACTGTCTGCCCTAAATGTCAAGCCAAGCTCGAACCAAAAGCAAAATTCTGCGCTGAGTGCGGAGCTAAAGTTTAATTTGTTAGTGGAAGAGTAAAGAAAAAGGTCGAACCTTTGCCTTTCTGGCTTTCTACCCAAATTTCACCGCCATGTCCTTCTGCTATTTCCTTGGTTATGTACAAACCCAAACCCAATCCGTCCGCCTTTTTCTCTCCATCACTAGTTCTGTAATATTTCTTAAAAATTGATTTTTTCTTCGACGTTGGTATCCCGATCCCAAAATCCTGAACGCTAACCAAAATATTATCCTTATTTTCTTTCGCCCTAATAATTATCCTCCCACCCTTTGGGGAATATTTTATGGCATTAGTAATTAAATTCGTTATTGCTTGGCTTAGTCTTATTTCATCTCCCGCCACTTTTCTCTTCATACTCGATTCAATAATAAGCAAATGCTTTTCCGAAATTCTTTTTAAATCATTTACTGTTCGACGCAGCATGGCATTAAAGTTAAACTGTTTCTTGTCAAATCTAAACTTTCCCGTTTCTATCCGGCTCACATCCAAAAGATCGTTAATTAAACTGACAATTCTATCGGCTTGATAATCAATTTTGTTGGCCACAGAAGTATTTTTGTCTTTACTTTTTTCCAAGTGCATAGCCAAGGCTTGGGAATAGGCCTTGATACTGGTTATCGGCGTCTTTAGTTCATGAGAAGCGATATTCAAAAACTCATCCTTTCTCTTGTTTGATTTATCCAATTCAAGAAATAATAATTGGTATGGTTTTTTCAAGCCGGTTTCCAATACTGCCTTGTAAATAAAAAAGTAAGCTCCGGTAACTGCTATATGACCGGTAATATTCAAAGCATCGTAAACATTCGAATAGGATGCAAACAACACTTCCGCCCAAACATTTAGGGCAAAAGAAATCATCAAGAACCTGAAGACTCTTTCATCAAAATGATGCTTATTTTTATTCAATAATGATACTCCTGCCAAAAATATTAGCGAAATTATTGCCTCACTAATCTTTTTAAACCCGGTCAACCCCACGCCTTCAATATAACTTACTGGAAAAATTTTGAAAACAAATATTGCCGCTAAAAGTAATGATGTTACAACACCAAATATGGTGATTGAAAATTTTGTGTTGAATTTCCTTTTCAAGAATACCGGCGCCACTAGTAAGGCAATTGATATTAAATATCTTTGAGCTAGCCATAACTGAGTTGGCACATTAGCGTCATTGCCTATCAGGATATCCATCCCCTTATAAGTCATCATATGCAAAAATCCGATGATACTCGAAAACAAAAAGGCTATACCGATAAATAGAAAATATCCATTTTTTGTCATTTCCTTTGTGTTCCAGGCGAACAAAAATAAGCTTGCGGCAATAATCAAGGAAAAAACTTCTACGGATATATGAAAAAGCAGAAAACTGTGCACGCTTGTTAGTATCAGTGCCAGAAGCACTATCAAGCCTGGCATGAGCCTAAACACAAATCCGGTAACCTTCTGCCCTAAAGCAGTTGTATGAAAATTCAAATCAGTCCTAATTATATCAATACTCAGTTTGCTTTACCTTAACCCTGTCCTCTTTTCTGCAATAAATACTATGATTCTAAACCAACCACTGCCTTGGTCCAATTACACAAGACCTGGCTTTCTCCGGACACCGGGGCTTGATCCCCGCCACCTCTCGCACCACACATTTCGGGCCAAAAACTGCCTCCGGATATACTTCTTCAGCCATGGCAGCCTGTCTAACTGAAATAGCTCTTATTTCCTCTTGGGCCATGTTGCAGATTCTGTCCTTAAACCTATGGTTCCAGCTCATTAAACCGCCGGTTTCAGTTATTCTTAGGGCATGGGCATTTGGCAGTAAATATAATGCCCATTCTTTTGGAGTGCCAAGGGTCACCAGTCTTCTCACATAATCATATTGCGTTTCCATTATTTCCACAAATCTTTGCCTTAGTTGCTCATTCCTCTCCACTACTCCGGGCACAATATAGTCAGCCTCTCCGCAATAAGTCGCCTCAATTGGGGGAGTAGCTCCCGGAGTCATCCTTTGCCTCTGTCTTTGGGAGTCGGCTGTATGAGATAGCTTGGTTATGAAACCCAGTCTTCCTTGTTCTAAGCTGGATGTTAGCGGATCATCTATTCCGGCTTCAAAAACATCTGCCAAAAGATTGTTTTCCTCTGGGTTTAAGGCCAGTCTTAACGCCTCTTCATCTGTCAGCACACTTTCTGGTACCCCCCTGATTCCTCGGATAGCATCAGCCAGCATTTTTCTATCATTATCTCCTGCTACTAAAACAGTCGGTTCTCCCGCTAGTCTCCCATCAAAATCTTTATTCCATTTTCTTATCTCATCTTCATCATATGAAACTCTTTCAACATTATTCAGATTTAGCACCCTTAGATCATTTTGTATTGTCGGGTCGTTTTTGGCCACCTCTTTTACCATCGAAGCGATTACAAATCTGGCCTCGTCATTAAAATTAGGAAGCTGACTATCGCGGAACAATCTTATCAAGGTCAATTGGTTGATCGTATGGTCCATGCTGGCCATCTGGCCAATTGGCAAAACATATCTGACCGATTCTTGACACAATTTGCCGACATTTATCCCGCTTAGTTTCCTCCAGCCTTCGCTGCCGTAACTTTTTGTTAGTCCATCTTCTACCGCTCTTACCAAATTATCTGACTCCACTAGTTCCCGATACGCTCTACCGGCATGGTCGACTGCCTCAGTATAGAGTGATGATTGCTCTTCACTTAAACTAGCTGGCATCACCACGCTCCCCACTTTTATTTCGGCGTATCTCTGGCTCTTTTGTGAAGTATTGTAGAAAGGATAGCGGTGCAGTACTTCATGGACAACATTCCGGCTGACTCCCTCGATTTTGAAAGTTAAATAGGCATGTCCCCGGGTAGTAAGATGTCCCTGCTCTAAAGTATTATCGGCCAGACTATAGTCTCTTTCACTCCTTCTTTGTCTAATCTGCGCTGGATCACGAAAATAACACTCTCTTGCGGCTGATACGGCAATATCCTGCAAATCAACCTCTCCTTTTACTATCCCCCGGGATTTTAGTGCCAAAGCAATTTTTGGTGTCTCCCTCAAGCCCTTTCCCAACGCCAAACACTCATCAAGGTAGCAACAAGCTTCTCTGTTGGGTCTTATTCTTTCGACTTGCCTTTCAGTCATTAATCTAATCTACATGAATACTGCAAGTTGTCAATTATTTTTTAAGGATTTTATTCGTCGAGTCCTTCTTTTACTCCTCCAGTTCGGCAAACACCACCAACCTGTCTTCGTACAACTTCGTTGCCCTATTAAACCGCCCGTAGCAGGTTATTAAGTTGAGCCTCTTCTTATCCTTACTGGAAAAGACTTCTTTCATTGGAAAGTTATTTTTATCATATATTGCCCTCTTACTGACCCGAAACAATTTTTCTGTACCATTATTGTCTTTCAATTTTATAATATCGCCGACTTCAACCTCTCCCAGTCTTTTGAAAACACCCGCCTCTCTCCATTCATAATGTCCCGACAATACAGCACTTCCCACCTCTCCCGGAACCGTCCCGTTTTTATACCAGGAAACCAGGTTGTTTTCTTCAGGTACTATCATTGCTTTTTTTTCATTTAAACCCACTCCTATTACTTCGACGCTCAAATCAATTTTCTCAATCTCAAGCCAGTGCGGTTCAAAACTTTCTTCCTGCGCCATAACCTTATTGCTACCTATGACCTTGGCTTCGATCCCTTTATCGGGAGCCCTGATAACTTTGACCTCTTTAGATCGCAGTCCGGTAATATTTATCAGTCCTAAAATTAATATTCCTGTTAGTTTAGCTATCAATATAGTGCTTGCCTCCTAGCGCAAGCACCACTCTATCACACGCTTGTCTATATATCCAATCCGGTAATTTTTTTTATTCTATTGCTTCAGAAAATATGACTAATTTCTCATTATAGGCATCAGACTGTCTGTTAAAAATCCCATCGCATGTAATCAGATTCAATCTTTTTTTATCACGCCTTGAGAATACCAAACTAATCGGAAATTCCTCATTTTTATACAGTGCTTTGTCTGTGACCGAAAATTTCTCTCGCTGCCCATTTGTATCTACTGTTTCTATAACATCTCCCTTTTCTAAGCTATTTAGTTTAAAAAAGACAGCCGCCCCGTCATACCAATCGTAATGTCCGGCGATCACAGCACTTCCAGTTTCTCCCGGCTTATTTCCTAGCTCATACCAGGCTACATTCATCTTCTCTTTGGGTACATCCATGGCCTTATTTTCAGTCAACCCGACTTTCTCAACAATGGCATTGATACCGATTTTCTCAATAATCAACCTTTCCGGCTCCAAAATTATTGGTGTAGGGCTTTCCAGGGAAACTGGAGCCAGAGTCAAATTTTCCATAAGTTCGGTTCCTATGGGCAAAAAGTTAGATGCTAACCCTCCCAAAACTAACCCTATCAAGGCGAAAATTTTCCATCCTTTCATAAATAAAAAGAAAACTAGGCACCTTAAAATAGGTGCCTAGTTGTTCACTTTTTGTTACCGCTGGCTTCCACCGAAACCTGCTTCCGGAGGTTGTTCAGGTTCCTCCGTTGGAGTTGGTGTCGGCGTGTCATCATCAGTATCCTGAGCCACCGCCAAGCCTCCAAATAGTCCCAGCGAGACTACGAAGGCGGTAATTAAAGCCAGTAAGTTGACCTTACTCATTTGCTTTCTCCTCCTTCAATAATTAACAACTATAATTTACCCAGGTTGCTTAAAAGTCGAAATAGAGAGCCGTAAGAATTGCGAAAGAATAGAAGTTTATTTACATCTCCATTTTTTTCTCTTATACTGAATATAAATGCTGCCTCCTTCGTTAGTGGAATTTTTAAAACAGTGTAAAGCTTGGGGTTTGACCTTTGATGAGGTTGCCAAAAAAATGGATGAACAAGGGTGGAGCCTTTCATTTTTGGAAGCTTGTCGGGAATGGTACAAACAAAATGCTCCTGAAATTTACAATACAACTCCTAAAAGCGGTCAAAGAGGTGGTTCTGGCCTCTCCTTTCCTTTTCTGGCCATCCTTATATTTTTGTTCCTGGTATTAATCGCTACTTCTACAGCTGCCTACTTAATTGCTACCGATAAAATTGATATCGGAAACAACGAATTTAAAGAAAAAATTGACAATTTTGTTTTGAAATTACCAATTGTCCCTAAGAACCCCGGGGTGATTTTTAAGTTAGCCGCTATAGCTCATGAAAATGTATCCCGTAGTAGTCTTGATTTTTCTTTTGCCTCTGCTTCCGACGACCTAAATAGTACCCTTGGTTCTAATCAGCTTGACCTGGCACTGCGTGGACATACTGATTATTCCGATGTCGCCAATCCGAAATTCTCCCTCACCGGAGCAATAAACAAAGAGTTTAATGTTGATCTTCGCAAAAATGATCACAATCTTTATGTAAAATTTGGTAAGCTGCCTCTTTCACTTACCGCAGTCTTTGGAATTCGTCCCAGTGACATGGATAAGCTCCTCGAAAATTGGATTGTATTTGATACCTCTCGTTTGGAAACTGAAGCCCGAAAAAGCCTGGACGAGATAACCATGGAAACTCCCATTCAAGCTGACACTCAAGTAGCCCAGGATATCGACAGCTTTCTAGCGGAAGAGATTCTACCAAATTTTATCCAATCAAAGGACGAATTTGACGGATATCCTGTCTATAAGCTTTCACTTGATCCAACCAATGATCAAATTGATAAGTTTTTTGAACTTGGAAGTAGCTCGGGAAATACGTCTAAATCGATGTTGTATGCAAAGGAAGATACTCCAAAAGCTTCAGAAATGTTTCACAACATCAATGTTTCAATCTTGATAGATCATAAAGATTACTATATAAGAAAAATTCAAATCTCTACGGTTTTTGATCCTAATTCTCTGGCACAAAGCCGTTCTTTGCTACCCCTGGAAAACAGTTTCGAGTCACCCATAAGAATGTCTCTTGTTCTAAAATTTTCCAACTTCGGGGAAGAGCTGCCTATCGATACACCAAGTGAATCATTTACTCTCGAAGAATTTTTAGAAGAACTCTTTACTGTTTCTCCGGCCCTATCCTCCTTCTCATCTTCTGGTTCTTCATACCTGGACAACGGTAACCAAGTATCTCCTTTCTTGCCCTCTTTGTCGTCCGGTTTTATTAGTTCTGGTCCTCAGCTAATTGAGACTGGCGCCACTGCTCACATTGAAAGTGCCAATGTTTCAGGTAGCGAGATGATTGTAAGAGTAACTTTTACCAACACTTCCGCTTCTAATGTGAAAGTATCACCTCTTAGATTGAGAATGATAAGCTCTGCCAGCGGCTCAGCGCCTCGACCGGCTGTTCCCTTATTGGAACTTACCCCGAGGCAATCTCAGCAATATGACTTTTCTTACCAATATGCTACCGGCCTTCCGGCCCAATGGGTCTATCTCAACTCATCCGGAAAAAGCATCAATTTGGGTAACTATCAACCCTGATCCTAATTTATACAATCTTATCCGATAAGTTCACTATTGGATTCAATATTTTCCCAATTCTTACATTGTTCTCATTAGCTTCCCATTCCTGTTTCTTATATTCTACCTACAACTATGATTTTCAAAGACAGGCGTCAAGCTGGTATTCAACTAGGATACCGTTTGCAAGGTTTTGCGGAAGGTAATGTTGTTATCTTGGCCTTACCACGCGGTGGTGTTCCTGTGGGCTACGAAGTTGCCCGCTACCTTGATTTACTGTTAGATGTAATTATTGTCAGGAAGATCGGCG
>JBMNON010000010.1:0-38817 GCA_050943115.1 Patescibacteria group bacterium | reverse complement strand
GCCGGAATGTTTTCTGATAGTGCAAAAATAAGACCATGATATCTAGTACTTATAATAAAATTGACTGATTTTGTTAATCCTTTTATATAGTATGCAGGTTCAGGTTTATGACCCAATATTTCACTAATTTCTGGTTTTATAACAGAAATTCCGGAGTTTTTACTAAAAAAAAGGTTCTTCATGAATCCCATGTCCCACTGATCTTCGTTGTCTACTATCACATGTGGTATCAACAATAGTTTAATTTTGTATGACTTAGCAACGGAAGAAATGGCCTTAACTAGAGATGAGTAAAAGAATTCTGACTTACTCCAGTCATGCAAACTCAATCCAATAATAATTTCACCTGGATCTTTTTTGCTTTCTATCTTGGCACTTGGTAGTAGGTAGGCGGCGTCAAGCATATTATAAATATTTCTCTTATAAATCCCGAGGTTTTTTATTGTATCTGCATGGCCTCGCACTGCAATAATCTTTGCTTTATTTAGGATGAAAAATGAGAGTAATTTGTCAACTTTATTAAAAGGACCGATTGTTTGGCTGGTAATTATTATTTCTTTTGAAAGAAGAATGGCTGTTATAAGTACTAGAAAAGAATAATACAGCCAATCTGGGTATACAGATGTAAGGTTTCCTCCGCCGCAGAGATGTATCCTATCTTGTTTCTTTATTACATAAATTAGTTCGTTTTCCTGCTTACTTAATCGGTTAATTTTTGTGATCTTATATAGAAGATAGTAAACAATAAACCGAAACAAAAATATTTTATTTACATATTGGAACTCAATTGGGCTAATTATTTCGTTAATTTTTAGGTGGGCATGATTAGGTTTGCTTGTTAATATTGAAATCTTTGTTTTGGGATGGTGTTTTTTGTACCAGCGGTGAGTTTCCAAAAACATAGCCTCATCACCAACGTGATAAAATTTATTGGGAGCCGAACCGATGTTGGCGAAAAGTAATACTTTCATTGGTTAAGTCTGGATATCTTTATGCTAATTAATTATACTTAATTGTTCTGAGAATATGCATTCTATTGAATGTTCATATCTAATTAAATTTTAATTAGATTGCATGTTTGTTATTGAGGGAAAATTATGAGTTATAAGATTTTCGAAGTGGCTAAAAAAAATGAAACGTTTTATTGATATTCTGGTTCCATCCTCTGCGTGTAATCTTTGTTGTCATTACTGTTATGTTCCACAAGAGACAAAACAAGGTAATGCGTCGGTTTTTGAGTATGAACCTAAACATATTAGAAAAGCGTTGTCGAAGAGGCGTTTGGGTGGAGTTTGTCATTTTAATGTATGTGGTTTGGGAGAAACGTTGATTCCCGAAATAATTGTGGATATTACTAGAGAAATATTGAAGGAAGGTCATTTTGTGATGATAGTAACCAACGGAACTCTCACTGAACGTTTTCATCAATTCACCAAGTTTCCAGTGGAATTAAAACATAGGTTGGGTTTTAAGTTTTCTTTTCATTACTTAGAATTAGTAAAACGAGGAATGCTTGATAAGTTTTTTGACAATATAGATTTAGTGAAGAAGGCTGGAATGTCATTTTCAGTGGAAATAACTCCATCAGATGAACTAGAACCTTATATTAAAGAGATTAAGGGAATATGCAGGAAGAGGGTTGGAGCTTTACCTCACCTAACTATTCCTAGAGATATGAAAGTTTCGGAAATAATTTTACTATCTAAGCACTCGATGGACAAATTTATGAAAAAGTGGGAAGGGTTTGATTCGGAAATGTTACGTTTTAAATTAACTACGTGGGGGGTTAAGAGACGTGAGTATTGTTATGCCGGGGTTTGGTCGGGGCTGTTAAATATAGGCAATGGGGTTTTGACAGCGTGTTATTGTAGTAAAATCACCCAAAATATTTTTAGGGATCTAAGCAAGCCAATCAAATTTGTTGCGATAGGGAAAGGTTGCAAAATGCCTCATTGTTATAACTCGCATGCATTTTTAACCCTGGGTAATATTCCAGAAATTAAAGGTGTATATGCAAACATAAGAAATAGAAAAAATGAAATAGACGGAAGTGAGTGGTTAAGGCCAGAAATGAAAGAGTTCTTGAGTCATAGACTTGAAAATTATAATAAAAAGTTCACCTTAATTGATAAATTGAGAAATTATGTAAGAAAGAGAGGTATGGAAAAGGAGTGATTTGTTATCATACATATTTATAATTTGTTAAGACAATCTTTATGAGTAAGCCGTCTCTTTTTGTAATTGGTGACAGCGTGTCAGTTGACTATGGGACATATCTTTGTAGATATTTGAGAGAAACTTTTCAGTATTCTAGAAAACAAGGTACAAATGAGGTTGCCTGGAACCATGGTGTAGCAATGGGCGCGAATGGGGGGGATTCTTCTCTTGTATTGAAGTATCTTTGTAGTAACTATTGTCACAAAGAAATTTCGAAAGTAGATTATTTGTTATTAAATTGCGGTTTACATGATATAAAAGTAAATCCCGCGTCAAAGAAAAAACAGATATCTTTAATAAAATACTGGATAAATCTTCTTCTTATACTTCGTAATGTTAATAGGTTTGCAGATCATGTTGTGTGGGTAAACTCTACGCCAGTTAATGACGAAATACATAATACAAGATGTAAAGATTTTTTTCGTTTTAATAAAGATGTTCTTGCGTACAATAACGTTGCTAAAAACCTGATGCAAAAATTCGACATACCAATTATTAATCTTTACTCTTTCACTCTTAAGTGTGGCAAAAATATCTATACTGACCATGTACATTTTAAAAAAACAGTGTCACAGAAACAGGGTAAGTTTATCGCTAGTTTCCTTTTAAAACATTATCATCTTAATAGTAAGTAATTACTTTAAGATTTGATGTTTTTGCAAATTAAGCTGATCTGTTATAAAACAATTGTTGTTGAAAAATCACAATTCTTAATGACTAAATTAAATTATTGATTATATTTTTAGCAGATATGCTGGTTCCGAATGGGTTTTTCCAGTCTCTTTTTTTGTCAATCATTTTTTTTGTAGCTGTGAGAATTTTTTGTTTATTTGGACCTGTAAGAATCGATGCTCCAACCTCTATTGTTTCAGCACGTTCAGTATTGTTGCGGAGAGTAACGGAAGGAATTTTTAGTATACAGGCTTCTTCTTGAATACCACCAGAGTCTGTCAAGATTAATTTTGCATTTGATTCTAGAGCTAGCATTTCTAGATAGCCTACAGGATTTATAATTTTTATAAATTTAGGGTTTGCTTTAATTCCAAATATTTCCAGTTGTTTCTTTGTACGGGGGTGTATAGGGAAGTAGGTAAAAACGTTATATTTTTGAGACATTTCTTCAACTGCCTGGATTATATTTTCAAGTGTTTCTTTATTGTCTACATTTGAAGGCCGGTGGGTGGTAAGCAGGAAATATTTTTCGTTTTTGTAATGATTGAGTTCAGAATGTTTATCCAAAAGGTTAAGATTTTGATAAATGGCATCTACAATGGTATTGCCTGTAGTGAAGATCTTATCTTTAGCAACTCCCTCTTCTTTTACAATAACCGCTTGTTTTTTGGTAGGACAGAACAATGCGTCTGAAACGTGGTCTGTTAGGATTCTGTTAATTTCTTCAGGCATGGTACGATCATAACTTCGAAGACCAGCCTCAACATGACCTACTTTTATTTGAAGTTTTGATGCAGCTAGCGCTCCGGCTAAAACTGTATTAGTATCCCCCTGCACAATAACCCAGTCAGGTTTTTCTTCAATTAATATTTTTTCTATGCCCGTAAGCATTTTACCGGTCATTTCTCCATGAAGTCCTGATCCAACACCAAGATTATATTTTGGTTGTGGTAGTTCGAGTTCCTTGAAGAAGATGGCATCCATGTTGTCTGAATAATGTTGATTGGTGTGTATTATGAAAAAATCGATTTTTTGCTTATGGCATTCTCTAATTACTGGGGAGAGTTTTATTATTTCAGGTCTGGTTCCAAGTATTATGGATATTTTCATTTGCTTGAAGAATTTTTTTGATAAAAACTACAAACGTCTTTTGAGCTACCATCTGAAATAATTTTTGAGTTAACAAGATATATTGATCGTTCACAAAATGAAACAATTTGGTCCAGTACATGTGAAACGAAAATTATTGTTGTACCTTTGGCCTTAAATTCTTCCATTTTTTTAAAACATTTTTCTTGGAATTGGTTGTCGCCGACTGCTAGAATTTCGTCAACAATTAGTATTTCTGGATTAACATGGACGGCGACGGCAAAACCAAGACGCATGTACATGCCTGATGAGTAGTGTTTAACTGGCTGGTCAATAAAGTCCCATAGTTCAGCGAAGTCAACGATATCCTTGAAATAAGTGTCTATTTCAGTTTTTCTTAGACCAAGTATGGCTCCGTTAAGGTAAATGTTCTCTCTTCCTGATAATTCAGGATGGAAGCCAGCTCCCAACTCAATAAGTGGAGATACTTTACCCCGGACGACAACTTTACCTTTAGTAGGAGACATGACACCAGCAATCAGTTTGAGGATAGTAGATTTTCCTGAGCCGTTTGGTCCGATAATGCCGACCGTTTCTCCCTTGTTAACATTGAAAGATATATTTTCAAGTGCATTGAATTTATTATGGGTTTTTTCACCCCGGAAAAGGGCAGGAAGAAACTCCTTAAAAGTTTTTTGATTTTGCAAAGAAAATTCTTTGGTAACGTATTTGAATTCAATAATAGGTAGGTTGTTTGTGCTAGACATTGTCGGCAAATATTTTTTCCCTTTGTTTGAAATATAATAAACCCAGAATTAGGCTAAGAAAAGAAACAAAGATAGCAATCGCCATACTATTTATATTAGGACCTCCTCCACCCAGGATAACCTGACGGTAAGCGTTTATGATGACGCTCATGGGATTTAGCTGGTAAACAAACCTTAACTTTTCAGGGACTAAGTCGACTGGATAAATAATGGGTGTAATATAAAACCAAAGTGTCAATAAAAGACCGAGAAGGTATTGTATATCCCGGTAAAGCAAGTTGGCGGCGGCGACAAAGAGCGAAATGCCTATAGTAAAAATTTGTTGAATTAAGAAGATGGGTATTACCCAAAGAACGTTTAAAGTGACAGGGATTTGATAGTAAATCATAAAAGCAATAAGTATAGTTGAAGCAAAAAGAAAATCGATTATTTTGGCAATGATAGTGGCAATAATTAGTATGGTTCTGGGAAAGTAAACTTTGGTTATAAGACTGGATGAATTGACAAGGGCATTGGCAGCCGTGCTAAGAGAATTAGAAAAAAGGTTCCAGGGTAAAAGGGCTGTAAAGAGGAATACCGAGTATGGAATATTAGCGGCAGCATTGGTGGGGATGCGTAAGATTAGGGAAAAGGCGAAAGTCATGACAAGCATTTGGGCAAGGGGGTTTAATATGACCCAAAAATAGCCCAATATTGATTGTTTATAACGGGCTTTGACTTCCCTACCGACCATTTGCCAGAGGAGTTCCCTTCGCGAGATAACGGCCTTGGTTTCGGCTACTAGTTGAAGCATGATGAGTTGATTATATAGCAAGCATTAAGTTATGTATAATTTATGAGAATGAAGTTGGGTGCGAAAATATGCACTATCGGGGGCGGCTCGGGAATGCCGGTAATAAATAAGGCATTAGTGAAGGCCGGGTTCGAAAATATCAAATCAATAGTAACGACATTTGATAGCGGCGGCGATACGGGCAGAATGAGGACCGACGAAAGAGGACAGATTTTGGCTTTTTCAGATTATTGGAGAGCTTTAATTTCACTTTGGAAAGACGGTAAACAGAAAAGAAGATGGGAGGATATGCTGAAGTTTCGTGACGGCAGGGGGAGAAATTTTGGTAACACATTTTTTCAGTTTATGTCGGAAAAGGCTGGGGATTTGGCAAATGTCGATAGTTTGTTTTCTGAGTTAACAAAGGCAAAGGTTGTGGGTGAAATAATTCCGGTTGCTACAAAACCAGCGAATGTTTGTTTCGAAACTATATCCGGGAAAATTTATATAGGGGAGCATTTGTTGGATGAGTTAAGAATGTCAATGGACAAGGTGGTGGGGGTGTGGTTGGAGCCGGAGGTTGAGGCTAACGAAGAAGCCTTGAGGGCAATAAGAGAATCGGATGTAATAATAATTTGCCCGGGAAGTATGTATGGATCCGTTATTGTGAACTTGCTGCCCCGTGGAGTGCGAGAGGCATATAATGGGAGCAAAGCCAAAAAGATTTTAATGACGAATATAATGTCGGTTTCAAATGAGAACGATGGTTTTGATCAAAATAATTACGCGAAAGTGTTTGAAAAATATTTAATGGCTGATAAGTGTTTGGATTTGATAGTAATGGCAAACTTGGAAAGAATACCAAAGAGATTATTAAAAGAAAGTTTGAAAAATTATGAAATGGAGAGGTCTTTTCCGATAAAATATGATCCGGTTAGTAAGGCAGAGACGGTGGTTGAAGATATTGCCATAATTGAGAAGAAGAATTTAAGATTGAGACACAGTGACAAAAAGTTATCAAAATTTTTTTTAGATTTATCGATATAATGGTTCTATGTCGCAGAAAAAAGCGAAAAAACAAAGGAAGCTTGAAAAGGAAAAGAGGGCAGAAAAGGTAAGTAATTTTGGTGGAAAGGAAAATGATTTTTTGGGGATAATCAAGCAAAACTGGAAATTTTTGTCAGTATTGCTGGGAGGGATTTTTCTTTTGTTTGTGAACGCCTTGGGCGGTGATTTTGTGTCTGATGATTATGCAACAATTCCCCACAATCCAATGATTAAAGAGTTTTCCAGTTTGTTTCCTGACTTTAATTTGGTCAGCTTGTCAAAATACTTGATTGCCGTAATTTTTGGGATAGAAAGCCCGATGCCTTACCACTTGTTCAGTCTGATTTTATTTTTAATGATTAGCGTATTGGTTTTTGTATATACTTATTTACTAACAAATAAGAACATTGCCTATCTTACGTCAATTATATTTGCGGTAATGCCGATACATGTAGAATCGGTTTCGTGGATATCGGGTGTCCCCTATCTGTTGGTGTCATTTTTTATCTTGCTGTCGCTACTATATTTAGCGATTTATTCAAAAACCGGCAGTACAAAGAGTTTGATTTGGGCTGGAGTATTTTTTGTTTTGGCATTTTTCTCGGATCGGGTTAGGTCATTTGCCCTGATTCCCCTATTTTTGGTTTATATGGTGGCATACAAGAATCGGATTAAGGTCAGATTTGAAGTCGGAAAGATCCTGGTGGGATTGCTGGCTGCCGGAACAATAATGGGAGTAATTATGTGGCCTAAAATCATGGATCGGTTGACAAGCGTTAATTCGGGATACAACAAAACAGACGGAATTTTCTATGATCCTTTTTTCCAGTACCCAACGACAGTGACAAAATATTTGCAATTAATGTTTGCTCCGACAGATTTGACTTTATATCACACGATGTATGTGATTCCTGAATGGATAAATTGGCTAGTGCTTGTTTTATATTTGGGACTAGTTGCTTATACCTTTGTTAAGCATAAAACCATGTTCTTTGCCCTGGTTTTTATTTTCCTGGCAACAGCGCCATCTATGGCACCTTTGAAAGTGAGCTGGTTGGTGGCGGAAAGATACGCATTTTTAGGGTCTTTTGGATTTAGTTTGTTTATGGGTTTGGTTTTTGATTTCTTGAGGAAAAAATATAGGCAATTAAGCTACACTGTTTTGGCACTTTTGTGTTTGGTTTATGGCATTAGGATTTTGATGAGAAACAACGATTGGAGTACTAACCACAAACTATGGGTAAATACAGTGCAGGTATCGCCAAATAGCCATAATGCCTGGAATAATATCGGTGATGATTATGACAAATTAGAGGATTATGAAAACGCCATTAAAGGGTTTACCCAATCCACGGTAGTCAAAAACAATTATGCCGATGCCTATCACAACAGAGCCAATATTTTTTACAAGATAGGTAGATTGGACTTAGCCAGAGAGAGCTATGAAATTGCGATGTATTATTCACAGGGCTTGTACCAGACAATTGTGAGCTTGACCCAAATTGACCTTATAGAACAAAAGTACGATTTGGCAATGGAACATGGAAAAATGCTGATTCAGAAAGATCCCAATAATCCACAGTCATATTATGTAATGGGAGTAGTTTATGCTGAAATGGGAGACAAGGAAGAAGCAGGGAAGTTATTTAGAAATGCTTTGGGCTTGTCCCCCAACTTTAAACCAGCACTTGAAGGATTGGAAAAACTGAGGAATTTATAGTAGGAAATTTTATTTTTCCAGTAAAAAGTCACCAATTGCTAAGATATCAAGGCCGGTGCCGAAGAAGGTTTTTATGGCCTCTTTGGGAGTGCAGACTAATGGTTGTTCGGCATCGTTGAATGAAGTATTGAGAACTGCAGGAATGCCGGATATTTTGGCAAATTCAGAAATAAGTTGGTGGTAACGGGGGTTGGCAGTTTTGGTGACGCTTTGGATACGGGCTGTATTGTCAACATGGATAGCTTGAGAGAGATCTTTTTGGCCTTTTTGGGTAACAAAAAAGGCGATGTTCATGAAAGGGTGAGTGAAGTAATTTTCGAAATATCGGGTACCAACCTCATCAAGGACTGAAGGAGCAAAAGGACGCCATGTTTCACGGTGTTTTACTTCATTGTTTATTTTGTCTTTCATGCCCTTTTGTCCCGGATGAGCTAATATGCTGCGATTACCAAGCGCCCTGGGGCCAATTTCTAAGCGGCCCTGAAACCAGCCAACAATTTTTCCTTTGGCAAGATGATGGGCAGCAACCGATTCAATATTCTTTACTTTATGAAAGGATACTTTTGCTTCTTTGAGTACTTTTTCGATTTCATCGTTTGAAAATTCCGGACCCCAGTAAGCGTGGTCCATATGAAAATCAGAATTATCCCCTAATTTATTAGCTAATTCAAGGGCCGAACCAATGGCCGTACCAGCGTCGTTGGCTGCCGGTTGAATATAGATGTTGTCAATGAAAGGAAGAGATTTTATTTTGGCATTCATGTCGCAGTTCAGGGCAACACCACCAGCAAGACAAAAATTATTTATAGACGACTGTCAGTGTAAGGATTTTGCCAGGGATTGGCCAGCTTTTTCAGTAAAATTTTGTACTGATAGCGCCAGGTTGCGGTGTTTGTCTGTCAGGGTTTCGGCCCTTTCACGGCGAGGACCATATTTGTCCCAGAAATTCTTTTGCCACTTGGGTAGTAGTTCATAACCTTGCGAAGTAATTTGCCACAAATCTTTGGTGTTAATTTTTTTCTTTCCCCAGCCTGCTAAGCCCATCACTTTACCTTCGTGACTGTGTGGCTTAAAACCAAGAATGTCAGTAGCTTCGCCGTAGACCATACCCAAACTTTGGTTAATACCAATTTTGTTGATACGCTCAAGGCGGGAGTTTCGGCCTATCCATAAAGAGCCCGAATCGTCTTCACCCTGACCATCAATAGTAATAATATTGGCTTCCCTAAATCCAGAGCAACGGAAAGAAGAGGCAGCATGGGCAAGATGATGGGGAATGAAAGATATTTTCAATTTTCGTGAGCCCTCAAAATTGAAACCTTTAAGCTTGAGCCAATCGTAAAGCCTAATAAGGCCAGTATAGTATTCGGAGAAGGCACCAAATTCCCTAATGGCCCGATTAAAATTACCTTCAATAATATTGCAGCATAAAGAACGACCGTAGTAGGATATGGGGTGGCGATAACCGATGGCGATAGCATCTACATCACTAGCTTTTACTCGGGCGGCTGAGAGGCAATATTCAATGGATTTGACTGGAATAATTCTGGGAGAATGTTTGAGTCCGTTGAAACGTTCTTCTTCGACTGCGGCAACTAGCTTTTTGTCTTTAATTATGGCTGCTGCGGAATTCCAGGATAGAGGAGCTGTAATTCCAAGGATGATCATGGTCTGATTGTATAAGATAATGCAATAACTTGCTAGTTAATGTTTATTGTAATTTCCGGAAGGGTTTTGGAATTAATTTTTTCTTTGAAATAGTCAGTTAGACGAATTAAGAGGCGGGATGGAACAATAAGGGTTAGAAGGGAATAAAGGTAAAATTTGCAGGAGAGAAAGTTTAGGGGACGGTATAAAAGCAGAAAAATTATTTCTTTTATTAGAATGCGGTAGGTAGAATAATTTTTTAACTGGATTAGGCCAATATAGTTTTGGGCCATATGATTTTGGGATAAGATTAGTTGCTGCTTATATTTCCTGTCTTTAAATACTTTAGAGAGCATTTCCATCCAGGTTTTGGTGGGAGATATTTCATATATTTTTGAGACGAAGCGGGTTTGACTAGTTTTTATTTGGACAGCAATGGTGTAATCGGATAGAAAAACAACACCGTGGGTTTTTATTATTTGTAAAAAGGGTTCAACGTGGGCAGTAAAGGTATGGGGGTTAAAGGAGGCAAGATATTTTTTTTGGAAAGCTAAACCTGATAATTGGCCGATAGACTCGATAATGGGAACTAGCATTTCCGGATTTTTGAGGATATTAATATATTTATCAGTTTCGGAAGGAGGTGGAATATGGCGGATGGGACGATTAATTTCGTCACTGTACCAATAATAAGGCCGAGTAACAGCGCCCAAGTTGGGTTGTTTAATAAATTGGTCTATGGTTTTTTGTAGGCCATTATTAATAATAAAATCATCCTGTCCCATCAGATAAATGATATCTCCGGAGGCCAGAGTGATAAAATTATTGAGATTACGGGCATAACCGACATTAGACTTGTTTTGGTGAATTTTTATTAGGGGAGATTTTAGCGACCGAATTGTTTTGATGGTTCTATCCGTAGAACAGTCGTCGCTAATAATAATTTCCAGGTTAGGATAAGACTGGGAAAGAATATTTTTTAGGGTAGGTAGAATGATATTTTGGGCATTATAGGTGGGAATACAAATGCTGACTTTTGGCTTGTTTTTCATCGGTTTATTAATTCCATAACTTTTTGCGAAAATATTTTTGTATTGCCCTGTGGAACAGTGTGGATTTTGTTTTGGGTAAATCGCTCCCTAAATACGGGCAGATCATAAGCGACGACGCGGGCTTGACAAGCGATGGCTTCATCGACGACCAATCCATAGCCCTCCTCATAGCTTGGTAAAAGAAGTAACCCGGAAGATTTGATTGTTCCAAAGACTTCTTGTGGCGGCAAAAAACCAAGTATTTTAATATTCTTGTCAAGGTTATGTTGACTGATCAATTTTGTCAATTTTTCTTTGTTTCGGTTGATATCCTGACCAATAATGGCCAGAACGGCCTTTGGGTAGGTTTTGACGACTTGGCGCCATATGTCGACAAGGTCGAAGATGCCCTTGGATTTTCTTAGTTGTCCCAGGAAAACAGCCGTATAGACCTTTTTTGAAGGCAAGGATTGGTTTATTAGGGAAATGTTAATTTGAGGGATTTGAAGGAATACCTTTGTTTGGGGAAAAGAGTGGTGGCCTTGCAGTTCTTGTTTCAAACTTTGATTATCTACAATAATTTTATCTGCTTTTAATTTTATTAAATAAAAACTAATTCTTTGGTTGATATAAGAAAGTGGCCTGGTTTTGGGAATAAGATGATAAATTTTTTGTTCCCAAAAACATTTCGGATCTTTAACTTTTAGAAAGAAAGCGGGTAGTACGTCAGGGAGGAAGTCTGAAGACGAGTGGACGAAGGAAAAGTTTTTGTTGATTAACTGAATAATAGAAGAAACGACTCTTTTTGTGTAAGTATAAACAGGGTGGGAAAATTGGTTTTCTAGGCTAGTAATGACGTAGTCGGCATTTATATGATGTTTTTGACATAGATTCCGGCCAAGCTTCGATGTGATAATGGTAAGTTTATGGTTATTTTTGCCGGTTAAATTAACAGCATAATCCAAAAAAAGTTTATCTCCTCCGCTTAGACCTTGACTATAAGAGTTTAGAAGTGCCAGTGTTTTCATTGTTGCCAATTTAATCTGTTGAATTGTTTGGTTTTGCTAAATTTATTTTTAGTAGTTATTAGTCCATAGGCGGCCAAGGATATGATGCAGGCCGGAAGATGAAAGAACCAGGCCCAATCTGGTTTGTGCATAAATCCCCTTAGCGAGTCTAGTAGGGGTAAAGCAATTGATATGGTGTAGAGGCTGAATTTTATGGGACCGGAGCTGCCTTTGCTTTGCCAATTGTAAGATCTAATATCTTTGTAGGCATAGTAATCGGTAAGACGACGTTGTTGTTTTCTAATAAATTTGAGAATAGAGGACTCGCAGAAAGTGTGGATAATACCGGTATGGGTTTTGGCAAAAAGTAGAGGGTTGTTTTGCATATTTAGTGCCGAAGATATGATATCGATATCAAAAAGATAGTCGGAACTCAGATTTGTCTTTAGAAAGTCAGCACGAAAGATGGTGCCATTAGCGCCGATTGTGGGAATGGCCTGGTTGGGTTTGAGGGAAAGTAAGGTATAGCCTTTTTTAACATGTGTTTCCAGATTAAGGTTTGTCCATTTGAAATTGATACGATTTCTCCGGTCGTATACTCCGGTAACAAAAGCATAAGGATCATTGGCTCCGATAAGAGCTGAATAGCGTTCGATAAATCCCCCACTTTTTCGATATGTAAATTCAATCGGTTCGGAGCCAATTATGTTGTTATTTTCGATAAGGGGACGGAGCATGCGATTGAGCCAATTGGGGTGCGGCAGAATATTGTCCGAATCAACGAGAGCAATAAAATGGCCAGTTGCTTTTTTAACAGCAACGGCCTTACCAGCTTCAGCAGTCTTGAGAGGATTATTGACAATTATTGCCCCAAATCTTGCAGCTATGACGATGGTTTTATCTATTGAACCGCCATCGGCAACAATTATTTCAATATTGCTTGAAGGATATTTTTGAGATCGGATTGAACTGAGGCATTTTCCCAAGACCTTGGCTGAGTTCAGGGTGGGGATAATAAAGGAAATTTTTGGTTTCTTCATGAACTTTTGAAATCCTTTAATTTTTTAAAATACTTGACGGCATAGGTAGAGAGAAAACGGATATCGTCAAGAGATTTTATAGAGGTGATTTTTCTTATAATGAACTGAGGTGAAAGGATACCTTTGAAAATATCTCGGACTAATTGTTTTTGGATTGAAGGAGGAATTGGTGATTTCATGACAGGATTTTGCATATCAAAATCATCCCAGTTTTGGGTTAAAAGGAGGTTATTTTTTTGGCAATAATCAAAAAGTGGAGTTCCGGGATATGGGATAACTATAGTTGCTTGAAGACTATCAGCAAGACCTTCCCTGAAAAGAGTCCGGGCGAGATTTAAGGTGTTTTGAGCTTGTTTTAGAGTTTCCCAGGGGTAGCCAATCATAACCGTCACATGGGGTTGGAGGCCAACAGACTTGGCAATTTTTAGGCTTTTGACAATATTTTCCTTTTTTAGGTTTTTATTAATTTGATTTAGTGTTTCTTGGTTGGCAGATTCAAGGCCATAGAGGATAAAACGAAAGTTGGCTTTGGCCAGGAGTTCGTAATGCTTTTTATTTAAAGCACCAAAGCGCATATTACAGCTTATGGTAACTTTTTTGTTCAAGCCCTTGTCGATTATTTTGTGGCAAAATTCTTCGAGCCAAGGTCCTACGGGGAAAGTACCGGCATCATCGAAAATTTCTTTAACACCAAAATTATCAACAAGATTTTCGATTTCTTTGATGACGTAGTCGGGGGAGAAAGCCCGATATTGGGAACCAGGATAGAGGGTTGTCCAGGAACAAAAAGTACATTTTCCCCACCAACAATCACGTGAGGACATTATGTAGGCACCGGGTTTGTACTTGTAGTTGGAATTATTGTAGGCGTAAAGATGCCATTTAGTTAATTCTCTATCAATTAGGGGCAAATCATCAAGGCAATGGTGTCTGAGAGCAAATTTTCCTGAATTGACAATCCTGTGGTGGTTTTTGTACCAGAAGCCCGGTTCTAATTTTTCTTTTTTGGAAATGTGGTTGGCAAGATTTAGTAGCATATAATCGTAATCGCCGCCGGTTATTACGTAATCGACATTTGAACTCCGAAGGGATTCTTCAGGTAGGGCGGTTACATGATCTCCCATTAAAACAATAATCGGTTTCCATGTTTTTTTTAAGGATTTGAGTTGATTTATTAATTGCCAATGTTTTTTTATTACCGGAGTTTTGGTTTCCAGCACTATTAAACTTGGCTGCCTTTTGGTGATTCTTTTTAGCCATTGAGAATGAGTCAGGTTTTCAGCGACGGCATCATCCCAAAAGACTTTGTAAGCGTGATGGCGAAGAAGAGAAGCTGCTGATGCAGGTACAACCGGGTAAATTACATTGCCGGTGTGGGTCCACTGAAATTGGCGATTTTGGCTAAGAAAGGGAGAGCCTTTGTCTGAATTAAGGGGAGGATAAGAAATTGAGATGGAAAATGTTTTAGCCGCCGACATATTCACCAGTATCTATATTAATTTGATGGGGATTGAAGCTGTTATTTTTTTTGGATAAGCCGTAGAGAAAAAGAACACCGTAAAAAATATGAGTGGCAGGGATTGTAAGTAATGCGAGGAGTGATGATATTAAAGAATTACCTTTGGTAAGAAAAGTGGTAAAAGTTATAATTAACATAGATATATATAAATATAATGGTATTAGAGGGATTATAGATAAATTATCAAGAAGAAAATAAAGCAAGGGTAAGAGGGTAAGATAGACGACAAAAAAGGATGGCAGGAAATATCCCAGTCGGAAACTGGTTTGAGGAAATTTTTTTACAAAATGACCTCTTTGGATGGAATAACGTTTCAATTGTTGGAGGTGGGGTAATAGAGCAGCGCGACGGTGATGGTAAACGACGAGGGACGGATGGTATAAAATATTCTTACTTAATCTTTTAGTGATATTTAAACAAAGAACGGTGTCTTCTCCTGGCCAGTATTTGTAGTCGAAGCCGCCGGCTTTTTGAAAAATATCTTTTTTTATTATCAGGTTGACGGTGGGGTAGTCGTCAACGTAGCGGGCTTTTTTTTTCGAGTTACGATAAGAGCCGGCTCCCCCACTTCCCAAAAAGGAAGACCAGACCAGGCCAGAAGCTTTTTGAGCTTCTGAATCGGTTTTGGGTGTTAAGCAAGGACCGCAGACGGCGGAAATATCAGGTTTGTCTAAAAGTATTTTGGCATTTTTAAGCCAATTTCTGCTTGGATATGAGTCGTCGTCAATAAAGGCCAAGTATTTACCCTTGGATAGTTTGGCTCCCAAATTTCTTTTGAAAGCCGGTCCGGTGTGGTGATTGTTTTCCGAATATTTTGAAGAGATAGAGTCGTCAATTACCAAAACTTCAAAATTATTAAAAGATTGCTCTTTAAGTTTTTGAAGTGTCTCTTTGAGGTAAGCGGTTTTCCTGCGAACGGGAATGATAATTGAGAATTTAGTGGATTTCATGCCAATTCTCCCGTGTTAATTCTCATATCAAGATCGGGATCATAAATCCATTTTCTTTTATTCTGGTCGTCGTAGTACTTGATGAGTTTGAGGCGGTAGAAGATGGCCAGAGTATCCTGGAGGCTCTTGAATATAGTGTAGAGTCCGGCGGCATGGGTAAGACCATCGAAATCGTAGTTTAATTTGATCGGAGCTTCGTAAATTCTTCTAAAGCCAAGGTACTTGGCTACAGATAGAATTTCCAGGTCAAAAGCATAATTTTTGACTAAAAGTCTGGGAAGTACTTTAACAAGAACTTTTCTTTTGAAGATTTTTAAGCCCGCCTGGGTATCTTTTACGTTGATACTTAGAAGGGAGCGGGCCAGGATTTGGGCACCGAGGCTGATTATGCGACGTTGCCATGGGTAATTCACAAAAGAGGCCGGGTGGCGCTTTGAGGCGACAATGATATCGGCGTTATACCATTCAAGATGTTCGATAAGCATAGATATGCCATTGGGATCGATTTCCATACCGGCATCGATAAAGGCAACATAGTCACCTATGGTTTTGGCCATGCCATAACGAATTGCATAGCCTTTTCCCCGGTTTTTACCATAGCCATAGACTTTAATATTCGGATGACGAAGGGATTCAATCATGTCAAAAGACTTATCAACGGAGGTGCCATCGACGATGGCGATTATTTCATAATTGTACCTGATGTTGTCTAGGGTTGAGACAATGGACAACAGATCGTTTTTTATTGTCTTTTCCTGTTTGTAGACAGGGACAATCACTGAAAGAAAGTGTTTGGAGACTTTCATTGGAGGGCCAACTGGTAGACTGATAAAGTACTAAGGGCGGTTAATTGCCAATCAAAGACCTGAGCCCTTTTTAGGCCATCTTTGGTGTACTGTTGTCTAAGTTTCTTATTGTTCCAAAGTTTTGACAAGGCACTTTGAATTTCCCGCTGTGAATAAGGGTTAAAAAATTCGCCATTGAAGTCCATGACTTCCGGTAAACTGGTTTCAAGGCTGTAAGCGACAGGACAGCCTGATTTCATTGCTTGAACAAGGGGAATACCGAAACCCTCAGCGTAGGAAGGTTGGCAATAGACGGTGGCAAGGTTGTAAATTACCGGAAGATCTTCATCAGGTACAAATCCGGTAAGTACAAGACAACCTTGATTGCTTTGTTTTTGGTGTTCGGATTGGAGATAGCGAAGATCCTTGGTCCAAGGATGATCCGGGACATTTTTTTGTGTTGCTGCGGAGCCGACAATTACCAGGGGATAATTTAGTTTTCGGCACGCTTTAAGTAAGGAGGGGATGTTTTTGTTCCAGTTTATATCACCGACGTAAAGGATAAATTTATTCGGAAGCTTATATTTATCTTTTATTTTTTTTAAAAGTATTTTGTTGTTAATAGGCTTAAAGCTATCATCGGCAGCAGCATAAGTAACATAAATTTGATCTTGCGGGTATCCGGTTAAGTCGCTGATGACATATTTGGAGTAGTGCGAGCAGGTAATTATATAATCGGCTTTCTTCAGACGATTTTTTTGGAGCTGCCAGTTGATTTCACCCCTTAGGCCTACAGGGAAAAATTTCCTAAATTGACGGGGTATAAGATCGTAGACAGTAACAATCGTAGGGATATCTGATTTATTCGGCAGGGTCAGTTTGAAAGGATCAAAGAAGGGATAATGAATCAGGTCGTATCTACCAGAACTTTTATTGGTGACAAAATCGACTCGAAAATTGTTAAAGTCAGAATTGTTTTTTAGTTCGGTTTTCATTGACTCAATAAGCTTGGAAGTAAAATGGCCGATCCCCCGAAGAGAATTACCGTCATATATGGGAGAAACGTCGATGGCAATTTTGTATTTTTTCATTTGTCCCAATCCGATAATATATTAAGTTTTTCGTGACCATATTTCAGTTCCCAGTATTTGGTGTAGGCAATGGGGAAACGGAGAGCAGAAAAATATGAGAAGACAAAACCGGGGAAACCGTCAACAAAGCCTTTATGTCTAAAATATGTAGATAGGAACCAAAAAAGAGGTTTGAAAAGGTAATAGGAAAGGAAATTTCCAAAATTTGTTGATACTTTTTGATCTAACATTTCCTGTGCCATGAGGGTAGTGTAGCGGTTATTGCGGGACAGGTAGCGGCTAAAAGTAGGGTCGGCATAATGTTCCAGGTCATTGGCAAGATGGCCGACAGAGCCTTTAACAACGGCTTGTTCATGAACCGAAAGGCAAGGGAGTTTGGCCTTACCGTTTTTGTAAAGGCGGATGGTTGGGTCAGGATAGACACCGCCTTTGGTGAGAAAAGCGGTGAGAAAATAATTTTTCCGATTAATCCAATAAGCATTGTGCTTAACTTGATCGATATCTTTTGTAATTATGGTGATTATTTCATCTTTAAGTTTGGAACTGACAACTTCGTCAGCGTCAAGCTGGAGTATCCATTTACCTTTACAAGCATCGATAGCCATTTGTTTGTTGATATGAAACATGGGTTTGTTGTCGGTATGGATGATTTTAGTTTTTGGGAAAGACTTGGCGATATTAACGGTGTTGTCCGAGGACTCGCCGTCAACGATAATAATTTCATCGGCAAGGCCTGCTAAAGATCCCAAGCATCTTTTGATGTTATTTTCTTCGTTATAAGTAGCTATGGCAACAGAAAGGTTTAGTTTGTTCATTTAGAATATATTTTAAACGCTGGCTTGAAGTTATCAAAATATATAATATCAAGGGGGTTTTGGGGAATAGACTCGTCGGCGGCAACAACGAGTGAGTGTTGGGGTATTTGAGCCCAATTTATGGGCCCAAAGATATATTTTCCAAATGAGGGAACGGTTTGGAAACCATATTGATCAGGTGTGGTAAGTTGTATTTCAGAATGAAGATTTATGGGTGGATAGCGGTTGAAGAATAGGAAGTATATATAGGGCTGGTCGTATTTGTTGGTAATATAGACATGGTCGAAATCCTCGTATTTAGTTTCAAGAAGATAATTTAGTTCTTTGAATCCCGAATTCCAGGCAGTTGGGTGGATTTTGGGATAGGCGTAGAAATAGGAAAAAAGGAAATAGGAAAAAGAGATAGTATATAGAAGAAAAACGAAAAATTTACCGATAATGTTAACATCCTTGGTGAGGTGATAAATCCCCATAGAAACCAAAATTATTATTGGTATGGATAAGGGAAGTGACCGGAGCGCAGACGGTGCCTGGAAGGTCAAAGAAGAAGCCAGCGGAGCAATCAGAAGCCAAGGTATCAATATTATTCTTAGAGGTCGGTAATATTTTTTGGAAAATAAAAGATGAATACCGATTAGTAAGGGTATAAGTTCGAGCAAATAAAATTGTCCAAAATTGGGTACTTTAGAACGAGGCACTTCGTCACCCTGTGAGAAAAGGAAGGAAGGATTGAAATGAGAGGTGTATTTATCCAACCATGACAGGGAATATTGAATTTTGCTGTTATGGATAAAAAGGGGGAGTTTAGAGTCCAAAGGATGGTGACCAATAAGTTCATTTGCCCGCCAGAAAGGTCCCTGATCGGCGGTGATGCCGACACCGCTAAATCGGGTAGTACCACCGTTATTAAGGAAGGAAACAGCTACGGGTAGGCAGAGAAAGAACGCCAATATGGTTGGTAATAAAACTTTTTTAAAGTTGGAAAGATAGTATTTGACATTGGGTAAAACAAGGGCGAAGGCTAGGAGGGGGGCGACAATTCTGGCAGAGTGATAGGTGTAAAGGGAGGAGACGTAAAAGACGGAAAAAAGAAGAAAATTAGTCGAAATGTTAGTTTTTAGCGACCTTAAAAAGAAATAAGTGCCAATAATAATTAAGGAGAGAGCGGCTGATGATTCCCAGGCTCCCCTACCAAAATGGATGAGCCAAGGATTGACGGCAGCGATAAAGAGGGTGATTAAAGATAATTTATTATTTTTGGTAAGAATGAGGACGATTCTATAAAGGAAAAAGAGTGAGATTACAGAAAGGATAATGTTGGGTAGGCGAACAGAAAATGTGTTTAGACCACCAAGGGCGATAAAGGGCAAGGCCAGGTAGAAGTAGCCTCCTGGCTTGTAATCTCCAAAAGATTTAAAGTGAAGAGGCCAGGAGGTACCATGCTCATCCTGGCCTGTCAGGAGTAGTGAGTAATCGTTGTAGCCGATTGCGGCTTCGTCGGGATTGAGAGATGGAAAATTAGCAATGCCGATTACTCTTATAAATAAAGCAAGGAGTAAAATTAATAGAAGTTTTTTGTTCATAGAGAATTTTGAAGATAATAAGGTGTAAGCTGGGGAGCGTGAAAGAGCAAAAGATCAGAAAAATAGGCAAGAGAAACAAGGTAAAGTAACACCACTACAGAATAATAAAAATATTTAACATTGGGGTGTTTGAAGAATCCGGAGGAGTGGATTATACCAAGTGAAATAAAATGGGAGAGAGGTATTACTATGAAGGGAAGAAGGGAGTTGATAGCGGGAACGATAAAAAGGATTAATAGCAGGAGTAAATCTATTTTTGCTGGATGTTTTAGAACATAAATCAATCCGAGGGGGAGAAAAACTAAAGACGGCAACAAAAGGTAGCCGGAATATGGAGCCAAGAAATTGAAGTGATGCCAGTTGGCACTAAAAAATAAGTACTCGGGATCAAGATGACTAAGGTTAGGGGAAAAAAATTGTAGAAAGAAGAGGGGGATAAGGAGCAAAAAAAGATATTTATTTTTAAGATGAATTTTATTTAGTGTTAGGGAAATTAGGAAAAAACCAATAGTTGCTAAAAGAAGACTGATTGAAAAGGGGGTTGACAGACTCAAACTGAGAGAAAGCGGACTTAGGGTAAACAAAAGACTTACGGTGATGGTTGAGTAAAGGCTGCGTCGCTGGTGATCGAAAGTAAAAAAAAGTAAGGAAGTGGTGGTCAAGTATAAGAAAAGATTTAAGGGACTGATCGAAGGCAGGAGAGCTGCCCGAGCTAGGCTGCCGATTACTAAAATTATAACTAGTGCCATGATGCTATTTTTCATATTTTTTCAAGTATCTGAAAGGCCTGGCTACTATCCAAGAAATTTATAGTGTTTAACAAGTTATACTCTTGAGGATTATAGTTTTGGGGAGATGTAATCAGAAGTATTTTTTTTCCAGACAAGTTTCTTAACTGTTCCATTAGTTCCCAATCATTTAGGAAAACGAACTTATCAAAAGAATTGACCCAATACCAATCAGCATGGTAGTCCCAATCTTTAGGATGATTTTGATAAGACGAAGGAGCCCAGGGCCAGTGGAACAGGATGAATTCATGGGGTTCACCATACTTTTTGGTAAAGACGATTAGATCATAGTCGTCGTAGAGAGGCTTAACGTAGTCGATGACTTCTTTGTAGCCGTATTGCCAGCTTTGAGAATTGGTAATGGCATAGTTTTTATACACATTCCAAAAGGAATATTGACTAAGGGTGAGGAGAAAAAGAATGAGAACAATAATTGTTTTCTCTGCTTTTAACTTGCTGATAACGAAGTCGATGCCAAGACCAATTATTATGGCGATAAGCGGCAAGAAAACAAGGCTTCTGAGTAAATGGGGGGCATCTCTGGTAATAGCAGAAGGTATGGGAGAAATAAAAAAGAAAAGCAGTAGTATCCTACCCTCAAAGGACTTAATTTTTATTAGGGAGAAGAGACCGAAGAGCAAGAAAATAAAAAATAATGGGTGGATTAGGTAGAAGTTGGGAATGTTAAATTGACTATTGTTTGAGCCATTTAAGAACACATAAGCTGGATTAAAGTGGGATATATAGTTTTTAGTTGCGTTTAGGGTGAAATAAGTGACTTTATTTACTACAAAACGCGGATATTGCGATCGAAGCTCATTAATTCTATTTATTGCTCCGGAATCAAGGATTGATACCCATTTATAACGAGCCTGACCTTCTGTCTGAAGCGATTGAAATAGAACCAGGATGAGCGAAATTATGAGAAACGTATACTTGAAGATGTCTTTTTTGAAATTAATTTTGTTTACGGCAAGTGAAACAAAAAGAAGAATCAGGTAGAAGGGCAGATAAACCCGACTGCTATTGTATGTAAAAAGGCTAAGAGAGTAAACTATCGTACTTTGGACATATTTCTTTTCAAGCAAAAAGTAAAAGGAGAGAAGCAGTAAAAAAGTGAAGACGTTAGCCTCTAGAGCAATCCGGGATAGAAATATGGACCAGGGAGAAAGAGCTGATATAAGTGCAACTAAAAGAGCTGTTTTACTTGACAAATATTTTTTACTAATGAGGTAGAGTATGATTGGAGTGAGCGATCCGGCAAGCATTGACAGAAGCCTGACAGAAAAAGGATTCAGGCCGAATATTAATATTAAAGGAGTAGTCAGATAAATATAAAGAGGCAGTTTAAAATCTCCGTAGGCACGAAAGATGAGCGGCAGGGTACTCCCCCACTCGTCTTTGCCGGTTTTTAAGATCGAATAGGCGTTGAAACCATGTGAGACCTCGTCCCAATTGAGACTTGGCGGCAATTGGTTGATAAATATTGACCTGAGAAAAAAAGAAAACAAAAACAAAAGAAAGAGAAAGGTTTTCGTGTTGGCCATTAGTGAATGAAAACATTATATACTATTGACATGATAAATTTTAGAAACATGGGCAAGTTTGCAATCTTTTTGTTTGTATTTGGCTTTATCAGCGTGATAAAAGTACACAACTATGACAGGACTCCCGGGGCTAATCACGCAGAAGAATTATTGTATAGTTGGTCGGGTATACATTTAATAGAAACAGGAGTTCCCGTATCCTGGTCGACTTTAAATTATCCAGATTCTAACTTGATATATGACGGGATTGTGGGTGATACGAGCAACTTATTTTTGCCGGCAAAATTATACAAACCCTGGTTAGACGAACCGCCGCTTTATAGTTTGATGTCCGGAGGGGTGGCGCATTTGTATGGTGATGACCGCAGGGAAGTTATACCGACATCAAGATCCAGAGTTCCGTCGGTAATAGCTTCGATTATTACATCGGTTTTAGTTTTTTGGGTGGGTTATAAATTTTTCAGTTTTAAGATGGGGATATTGTCAATGTTAGTATACGGTTTGACGCCCATATTTGTTCTGGGATCAAGATTGTCAGTTCCGGAAAATGTTATTGCCATGGCGGTTACCGGTTGCCTGTTATTAGGGCAAAGTTATTTGAAGAAGCCGAAGTTTTCAATTGCAGTGATATTCGGAGTGTTGTCTTTTATCTTAGGACTGATGAAGCCAACGGGGTTCTTTTTGGCACCATTGACAATGTTTTTGGCTGCAAGAAAGGGTAAATGGAACCATGCGGGAATAATCTTTGGGTTAACTTTATTGGGAGTAGCGGCCTTTGCTGCTTATGGTTATTACTATGATTGGGAATTGTTTAAAGAAATTGTCAGTATCCAAGGCCAAAGGTTTGCCGGGTGGAGTGGTTTGGGGCATGTGTTCACATCGCCTTCCTATGATATATTCCAAATGTACGATGGATGGTACATATTTGCCTTATTGTTCTCAATTTATTTCGGGTTAAAGAAAAGAAAGAGTGATGAGGTGGGCTTATTGGTTTTGTTCTTTTTTTACTGGTTAATGATAGCCGTATTTTCAGGAACAGAACAGGATTTGTTACCGTGGTACCGTTATATGATGTTCCCGATTATGGCAATTTTTGGAGCTTTGGGAATCAGGGAAGTTATCAAAAACCCTAGTTTTTTTAATGTGGCTTTTACTTTGGGTTTGTTGCTGAGTTCCAGGTATTATTTGTCCAACGCTCACCGACCGACAACGCCAACAAATGTCTTCCGCTTCACTTATCTATTGGCAATAGTTCCTTCTTTAGTATATATGGTATGGCATAAGAAATGGGCAAAAAAATTGTCAGCGGGGATTTTAGTTGTATTTATTGGGTTAGGGTTGTGGCTTAACAGCAAATATTTGTACAATGTGTTTGAAATTAGTTGTGAGAGTATTTCCTGTCCTTTCGGCCCATCGACGAAATTATCAGAAACCAAAATGCCTTTATTGTGGAGATTTTTGATTCTTAAACCATCAGACGGAATGTTGACTGAAAAAAGACCATGGTTTTAGAAAAGGCTGATTAGTTTACTGTTAACTCCACGGGAGGTTCGTTCCAGTTGGCTAATATGTACTGATATGCCTGGAGATTCCATTTGTTTATTTGGTAGAGAACCAATATAAATACCAAAACCCAAATAAAGGAATATTTTCTTAATTTGGGTATTTTATTTTGAGTAAGAAGAACAAGGAAGACGAAGAGCAGGAGAAAAAGTCTATAAATTGAAATATTATTTTCGTTCTGACGATATACCATATAACCCCAATAAAAGGAGCTGGAAAAGGGAAGAATGAAAAAAGAAAAGAGAGATACAAGAGAAGGATGTTTTAATAGAGAATAAGTTTCATAAGCAGCTGCAGAAATAAAAATAGGCAGGAAGGGTAATGGATACCAGGGGTAATTTACTCCGCCAAGAAGCAGATATACCATTAAAAAGGATACAAAGCTTATCGTGAGAATGTAGTGTTTTGAGTAGTTTCTTATGGAAATAATTAGTAATGATATGAATCCCCAGAACCAATAGGTATCGAGAGGAAAATTTTGAAATCGAATAGTGATTAATGAATAAAATATATTTAAAGGGCCAAAAAAATTTCGATTAGCTTGATTGAAAAGAAGCCTGGTTATCAGGTCAGGAGCTAAGTAGTAAGCGTAGGAATAATAAGCAAGTGTAACTAAGAAAACGGAAGAAGGAAATGCAAGTATTTTTTAAAGGATACTTTGTTTTTGTAAAGAATATAAAGGCAGACCGGTATAATAAAGGCCCCCGCAACTTTAACGAGAAAAGCTAACCCGGCTGTGACACCTGAAAGAATAAGAATAAGCCAGGAATATTTATGTTGTTTGAATTTGATATAAAGCAAGAGAATAGAAATAGTAAGCAGATAGAAAGGAATCAGGAGGTTTTCTAGGAGGGCAAAGCGGGAGCTGATGACGAAGGTCGGGATGCGGAGAATTCACTCGAACTTTTCCATCATATTATACAAAATCTCGATTGGTTTAGTATAACCAAAGAAGAAATTGAAGCTATATCTGCCAAAGATGCAGATCAAAAGAGTCAATCTATACACATTACTCTTTGAAATTAGATATAATGAGAACGTATGCAAAAGGTTAAAAAAGACAATCTCACGGACTTGGTAGGTGATGTTACTAAACCTCAAGAAGCTAGTCCTGCAAATCCTGCCACTCAACCACAAGGCGGATTGAATGATTATCAAGTAACAACGCCTGATGGCGAAGTAGTAGATTTAGCTTTGCAAAAGGCAAGCAAAAGCGGAGAGATCAAACAGATACTTAGTGGAGTAGATAAAAATGGCAATCAATATATACTTGTAGTTCAGCGTAAAACTTCCTAAATCTCATTAGCCTGTCTCTTCTCGAACTATATCAATACATGGGGATTATTAGACGACTTTAATCATCAATGATGCAAATGGTGGGAGGGGGGTACTGATTGTACCTATAGAATATCTGTTAAAATGAATTAGAGGCATTTCAAACTTGGTGCTCTTTTCAAAATCAGGTTTTTAAGGCTAAGAAGTGTAAGTAAGAGTCTTTCAAAGACAAGTTTAGAGTATGAGTAAAACTATCAAATACTTAACGATTATTTATGGCACAGAATTTAATCTCAAATTCAAAACGGGATCGGCTTCTTTCTCAGTGTGAGAATTTGATGCTACGAGGCGTGGATTCGCCAACTGATATATCCGATTCTCTCAATGTTAGCTTCAATACTGCAAAAGCGTATGTCAACCTCATAAAAGAAAGATGGGCTACGTATTCAAGCGTTGATGAATTACAAGCCAAAAGGCAAGAACTCATTAGAAAGACTGAAGAAATTATTAAAGAAGCATGGATACTACGAACTACCGCAAAGAACAATTTAGAGGCTGTAGGAGCATTGAGGACGGCTTTAATAGCCATTGAACGGCTAGAGAAGCTACAAGGCATCAACTCACTCCCATTACCTCTAGAAAAACCAAGAGAAACACAAATCTTTGAACTAGCACAAAAGGCGAATCAATTACCTAAGAAAGAACGAGATAAATTTCTTCAGCGGGTTAAAAATGAGATTAAAAGAAGAAAAGGTGATAATGCCCATACTTCAGATTATCCTTTTTAGTCTGGACAGCATGCATCACTGTCCAGCGTTAAAAAAGACAATTACATTAACCCTGTTTCTTTGTATCTATCTTTTGACTCTCCCAATACGACGCTTCATCCTTTCTCATTTGTTCCGCACCTTCAGCGGTTGCAGGGTATTCTCTACCTAACACGCTACTTTTATACCTATTCATTTGCTGAAAATGTGCTTCGTTAGCTTGTTGCAAACCTTCTGTAGTTGGATGATAACTACCATCATCAGCTTTGTATTGCAATCCTGTATCAATTATCTTTGGAACTCTTTGCTCAGTTCCAAGAGGGTTATTTTTCAATATTTTAGATTCAGGTATAGGTGATTTTATCGTTTTATCAGGAATTGGCCTATTTAAATCTTCACTCATTTTTCCACCTCCTTTCTACATTTTTTATTAGTTTGTATTATTGTGTTTTCTTTAGTGAATTTATCTATGGACTCTTTAGAAATACGATAACCTCTACCTAGTTTCATAGCTTCAAGTTTACCACCTTTAATGTAGTTCAAAACAGTCTGCCAATGGACTTGTAACAAATCTGCTACTTGCTCGACTGTGTAGAAAGAATTGCTTTTCATAGCTAAATAATGTTAAAAATTATTATAAACAATTGTCAATGACAATAGCAAGTATTTCGTTGACAAGTTCCATCATCAATGATGGAAATCTAGAGAATTTAGACAATTATGGCTACTACACAAGATTTATTATCTGCAATTCGGAACCTCCAAGGAGAGAATGAAGAAAGAGACACTTCTAAGTACCGCTATGTCATCTACGCTAGAAAATCAACTGAAGGAGAAGAACGACAAGCACGATCTTTAGGAGATCAAGTCGCAGTGTGTAACGAGATTGCAGTTAGTAGGAAATTAAAGCTACTTGATAAACCAATGAGCCCGATTGAAGAAAAACAAAGTGCCAAAGAACCCGATATACGGCCTAAATTTAGAAAGATGTTAGATGATATAAAACAAGGCAAGTACGAAGGAATTATTGCGTGGCATCCTGACAGATTAGCAAGAAATATGAAGGATGCAGGGGAAATCATAGACTTGCTTGATAAACAAATCATAAAAGATTTACAGTTTGTTAGCTTCACTTTTGAGAATGATACAGCAGGAAAAATGTTGCTTGGTATGTCATTTGTGCTGTCAAAACAATACTCAGACAAGCTACGAGATGACGTTAAACGAGGTATCAGAAGGAGCATTGAAGATGGAAAATACCTCAGAAAAGCCAAGCATGGCTATTATCGAGATAGAAACATGATGTTACGTCCTGATGGTGATAACTTTACACTTCTGAAAAATGCGTGGCAAATGAGACTTCAAGGGAAAACTCAAGAAGTAATAGCCAAATATCTTGTAGATGCAGGGTACAAGCGAAGTGAAGGTGTAGGAAACATTACGCACAAGACTTTTAATATGACGAATAAAGTATTATCAGATATTTTCAAAGATACGTTTTATACAGGTGTCTTGGATTATGGTACAAGTGGTGCTGTGGATTTAACCGAAGTGTATGACTTTGTTCCTATGGTAGAGGTTGATGACTTTTTAAGAATTAACAAAATTAGTGATATGGGGAAAGCGATTAAGGCATAGCAAAGAAGTTCTAGGAGTGAAGTTAAAGCAGATTTCTTGAGAGGAATTATTTATTGCGGGCACTGTAATGAGCCAATGAGTACTGGTATCACTGTAAAACTTTTACCAAATGGAAAAAAGAATTATTTTAACTTCAGATGCGACACAATAGGATGCAAGATTACCAAGCCTAGTGGGAAAAAAGTAAATCAAAACGTGAGAGGTAACGTTATTCTCGACTATGTATATCAATTCTTAGAGGAACATAAATTTACTGATAAACATGTCTACGATCACTATGTACAGGAAATGAAGGGTATACAAGAGAAGGAACGTAAGGAATTAGAAGCGAGAAGAAAATCACTACAGCAAATATCAAAACAACTTGAAGATCGCATAGCCCTAATAAAAGATTCTTTATATGAAGAGACAGACAGCGAGATCAAAGAGGAATATAAGAATGACTTGAAGGCTAAAAAGGCAAAGTTAAAAGAGATATTGGAAGAAATTGAGAAGGTGAAGGAAGCAAAAGAGAAAGGAAGCAAGGTAGTTTTAACATATCAGAAGTTTATCGAACTTTTTAACGATTTGCCCGTTATATTGAGAAAAACGACATCTATGGAAGGCAAAGATCAGATTATCAGAAAAATCTTCTCGAACTTTGTTCTCAAGGATAAGAAAGTGGCGTCATATCAACTAAATCAGCCATTCAAAGACTTCATTGAAAAAGGATTTTTCGTTTCTAGTCGGGATTGTAGAATAAATTATAAATGCGAGAAAAGATATAAATATGTTTATGTAAACCAGGTAAGTAAAAACAAATAGCAATACTGAGGTAATGTAAGAAGTAATTATGGCAACTTTGCGGTAATCAGCAAATTTAACCTGGTCGAAAGATTGGGGTTGATTGGTAATACCAAGTGAATATATTAAGCTGCCTATTATAGGGTGATCGAAAAAAGGTTGGACTAATCTTATCGTTTCAAGCCCTTTACCAGCATCAACTGTGGTGACTATTGTTGCCGGATATACGAACTCGTTTTTATTTAATAAACTTGGGGCTTTACCGTTTTGGGTAATACTTAGACCGTTAAAACTTTTTTTAATTGGCGGATTTTCATCCTCCATTATTTTATAGATATCCAACATGGACCATGCGGTGGGAACACCGGTTTGCCGAAAAGTGTAACCGGCAAATGCATAATCCCTTTCGTCCATAATAAATTGGTCCGGTATGAGCTCATAAGACAACCACTTTTGATAAAAATAAGATTTTTGTAAAAGGAAAATTGTGGTAGATATTAAAAAGAAAATAAATATTTTGATATATTTATTCATTTGGGCTTTTTACACCATATTTAAAATTAATTTTGAGGAGGATTATTTTTGAGTAAAGATTTTGAATGTTGCCTATGGAAAAAAACCCATGGCTTTAGAATAATGAAAAGAGTAATTATTGACACTAACTCAGATATTAAGCGCCACCATGTCCTTTGAAATGAAAAATTAACATAATGATTGCCAGGATTTATTGAGATTTGCATCAATCCCTGATCGTTTTGATAGTTAATATTTACCTTCTTTCCATCAACATAAGCATTCCAACCCGGATAGTAAACATGAGCTAGTTGGATTGTGGATTCAGATTCGGAATTTATCCGGAAGGCTTTACTTAGGTAGCCCCAGCTAAGGTTGGATATAAGAGCATTGCCTTTGACAATTTTTACTTTATCGCCTTCATATTTTTGGGGCTTAATTTTTACCCATACGGGCATATACTCATCGTCCCAAGTTGTAGTTTCGGAGACGGGAGGGTCGTTGCTGTATCTTTGTGGCTTAAAATAAGGAAAGTTGTCCTTAAAAGCTAGAAGTGAAGAGATAAATAATATTGGCAGAACTAAAAGCTTAAGCTTGATAGATTTTTTCAGAAGAAAAGAAAATGCGGCAAATAGAAGCGGGCCTATAACAGAAGTTAGAATATGGTAGCGCCAAGGAAACTGCATATAATGTATTACGGAAAGGCGATCCCAAAGAATGCGACTATGATAGGTTTCCAGGAAGGTAAACAAAACAAGACTCAGGGCTAAGAAGTTTATTAGGTTGTTTTTTTTAGTTTTGATAAAGATGTTAAGCAATAGAGCCAGCAGGGAGGAGATAATTATTGTTTTTCCCAACTCTAGCGACATGGGATTGGTTTCAATGAAGCCTCCATAACCCCAAGGAGAATCCCAAATTTGTTTTAAGCTTAGGAAATATTTTTGATAAGGGAAAGAAGCAAATTTATCAAGTTTGACAAATTGTCTTTCCACTAGAAGAGGGAGCCAATAGAAGCAGCTGAGCCCTAGAGATATTAGTGAAGAACTAAGGAGTATTGGCAAAAAAAGTTTGGCTTTGAATCGGTATTTTAAAAGGAAAAGTAAGTTAAAAATCAGAAGAAAAGTAGCAAAAATAAAGGTGGAAACATTGTGGGTTAAAATCAAAAGTGTCGCTGAGATCGATAAAAGTAAGACATAAGCCTTATTTTTGGGATTTTTTAGGAGCTTTATATTCAAGAAAAATACTATCGGAAAGAGTGAGAGGGCAAAAAATTCTGCCAAATTTCCCCTAACATAAACATCAACTGCCCTGTAAGGAGCCAGAGAATAAATTACTGTCGAGAAAAAAGCAGGTAGTTTACCAAACAATTCTTTTGCTAAAAAATAGAAAGAAATAGCTCCAAGCACAAAGCCAATGATAAATATGGCTTTGGTGGATAAAAGAAAGTTAAGCCCGATGAAAGCGAAGAGGGCGCCTAGAATGTAAGTCAGGGGAGAATAAAAAACATAAAGAGGATAACCATGTCCATAAAGTAGCCCACTAGACCAGCGGGGTGGAAAATCACCGAACTTAATGGACTGGAACATCTCAAAGATACGGACTACTTGAACGTCGTCATGAGTTGGAAAGAAACCGGGGCGGAGAAATGGCAAGATTAAGGGTATTTGTAAAGCAAGAAGGGGGAGCAGCAGCCAATTATTTTTTATGATGTTTATTGTCTTTGTCATGTCTTATTGAATAATTGTAGAGAATAATTACAGATGTGTATAGAAATAAGGACAGAAGAAAGATGTTGCGACCGTAGATGAAAGAGTTTGGTTTGTAAAAAAGATTAACTTTTCCTTCTCCGGGAGGGAGTTTAATCGATTGGAAAGGAGTAGCTGAATCTACCGGAGAAACAGAACCATTAAAGTTGTAATACCAGCCCGGCATCCAAGTATTGGCAACAAGCAAGCGGCTTTCTTGATCAGATTTGTAGTCAAAAGACAGGGAGTTATGGCCAAGAACAGTATTGCTGATTGTGACCGGATGCTGGACCAGTGGCCTGACTAAAGGTTTAAAATAAGGATTTTTAAAAATTACAACACTACCATTTTCATAGACTTTTTGCCAATCTGCCTCCCCTATCAAATGATTGATAAACTCACCTTCTGGACGTATTTGGGCGATGTCGGTATATTTTAATGACAAAAGATATTTTACAGAAAGTTGACCAAGTTTAATCGGGTCATAATTTTTTAACTCTGAGTACCTGGTGGCTTTGGTTGAGCTGTTCTGGTTATTTATGTATTGGTTGTAAAAGTCTACATAATCTTTGACAGCAAGGGGGTCATAACCTGAAGGGCTCATAAGAGAATAGCTGGTCCAGGTGTTTGGCGGAAGCAGGGGTCCTGTTTCTTTGTCAATCCTAAAAACATCGGAATCTTTTTGGAGGAAGGTGGTTATATCGGTGCTGGGGAAAAATAAGTGTTTGGGTGTGAATGGAAGGTATTTATTCGAAAGGCGGTATAAATCAAAAATCGTAATAAGAAAAATGACAACTAAAATATATTTTGTTTTTCTAAAAAATAATAAAACAAGAAAAAGTGTGGAAAGGAAAGCTGATGGATAGAAGAGGTTTCTGAATGATGTTTGAATATTTTGAGCCAGAGTATCAGATGCCGGATTATAGAAAAAATTAATAATATGGCTAGAGAATGGCAGGTTGTTTTTGCCAAAAAATAAAAGCGTGCCAATCAGTGGGATTAAAAAGATAAATGGTGAAAAAAGAAAAATAAATTTTTTGAGATTAAGGTTTTTGAGATTGTCAAGGAAATATGCAGTTAAGGGAGGGACGGCCAATGAAAGGATGAACACAGCACGGCCAGCGGAACTAGTGGAAAGCCCCACGATATTTAATTTATAAATTAAAAGTGAGATGGGATTGTCTACGGCTAAGATGAGTGATAATGCCGCTAGCAACAAAAATATCAAGTGGGATTTTAGTTTTTTTATCGACAGAAGAGAAAATAGCAAAGACAAGAGTCCCAGGACGCTTTGGTAGATTGCTGTTTCGTTGTAATTAAAAAAACCAAAATAGTTGGCTGTTGTAGGATTACCAAAAAAATCCGGAGCCAGTAAGGTAATAAGATGTTTAGGAGGAATAAGACCATAATTAATTTCCTGAATATAATTTTCGGAGAATCTGACAGATAGATTAGTTAACTCAAGCGTTGGTAAGACCTGGACTGCTATCAACCCAGTACCCAAAAGACCTATGAGGATAAAATTAGTAATAATTGAAAGTTTGAGATTACTGGTAGATATGGCTTTCCATAAAAAATAAATTATGATTATCAGAAACGCGTAAAGAGACGATTGGAGATGCCCAGAAACTGTAATAAGAAAAATAATAACTGATAGAGGGAAAAGATAATTTAAGTTTTGCTTTTGAAAAAATTTATCAATAAAAAAGAGGCCCAAGGGTAACCAAGCCAGAACAAAACCAAAAGTGGCATATTCTAACCAGACTATAGAAAATGCAGAAAATGCATAAATAGTGGCAGCGGTAAGTGAAGATGTTTTGCCATGCTGGAGTTGGCGAAGAAAAAGATACATAAAAACCATAGAAAGAATGCTTTGAGAGATAACTAGATAAGTCCAACCATTAATACTGCCAAATATTATTAAAAGAATATTGAGCGGGTTAAAGACAGCTGACTGGAAATTAGCAAGTAAAGGATGACCGGAGTAAGAAAAAAAATTCCATAAAGGCCAGGAAAAATTTTTATATGAAGATACGGCAAGTTGGCGCCAGGGAAAGAGCTGGGAAAAAACATCCGATATAAGCGGATTCTTTACAGGGACGCCTACCGGGTATCCCCATTTACTGTCAAGCCAAGGGAAGTAGGCTCCGGTGAGCAAGTCGGAGGGGAAAGGAACTTTATTTTCTAAAAAAACAGGCCAGAAAAATAGAAAGGTGAGAACTATGAGAGCAAGGGGAACCGGATATTTGCGGGTAAATGAAATTAGCGCTTTAAAACTTGCCATTTTTGTCCTAACCAAATAATAATATTAATCAGGTAGTGAGTAAGTGCTCCATGATAAAGTTTGCTTCCGGGGACCAGGCGCTTCCACTGGTTTTGGTTGTCGGCTAATTTTGTACCGCTAGCACCATGACGGTGGATGACTTGTGATTTTGGAAAATAGTAAACTTCGTAGCCTAAGCAACGGACAGCCCGGCACAAATCTAAGTCTTCAAAGTACATAAAATATTTTTCATTCCAGCCCCCAACTTTGATAAATAACTTTTTGCTGATAAGGAGGGCACCACCGGAGATGGCCCAAACCGGAATGGGGTTTTGGTGTTTTGGGATATATTTGGAGTATGATGGTTGATTCAGAAAGAATTCACGGAATGCGTTTTTGGGGGTTTGAGGTGGAAATACCGAGGCTTGCGGGCTCAAATCGGGATTCAGAAACATGGGTCCAACGACACCAACATTGGGCTTGGATCGGGTGTAATTTAATAAGTCCCTTAAGCTATCGTCTATAATTTCCATGTCGGAATTGAGGAAAAGGAGATAATCAGCTTTGGCGTATTTGGCACCCACATTATTGCCTTTGGAGAAACCAAAATTATCTTTATTGACAATTACCTTAACGTTAGGGATTTTTGAGATAAGAGAAACAGTGTTATCAGATGAATTATTGTCAACGACAATAATTTCCTTCTCAAGATTATTTAGATATTTTATTATGGAAAGAACGCACTTTTTGGTTATTTGAGCAGTATTCCAGGTTAGAATGATAATTGAAAGTCGGGGTTTCATGAAAAAAGTGAGAATATTTCTTTGTCTGTCAGGGAGGGAAAGACGGTGGGCGGAGGATTACTTTTTATTTGTTTGTTGGCTGCCCTGATAATTTTTATATAATTTGGTCCAAGCACTAACCGGCCGATTATGGCAAGTTTATTTTGTCTTAGCATTTGAGGATCAGAAATATTCCTCCATACCGTCAGAAGCCGATTTCTTTCTTTGACATATTCAAGAAGGGTTTTGGGGAATTTGGATATAGTGGCTTCGTGTCTGTGTTCGACTCGAGATTCCGGTTCCCAAAGGAGCGAATAACCGGACTTCCAAGCCCGATAACCCAAATCAAGATCTTCGGAATAAAAAGGTGAATATACCGGATCGAAGCCGTTTAGTTTTAGAAATAAATCCCTGCGGACGACAGAACTTCCACCGGAAAGCCAGGCGCTAATGTGAGTTTTGGTAACGTCAAGTCCGGGTTCATGTTGAAGATAGCCATTTTTCCAAAATATTCTGGCCCAATTCTCCCGGCCAATTTCGGAAAACCCAACACCGAAAACATTTTTTTTTGAGAAATGCTTGAGGGAATGTTTTAAAAAATTTTTTCGGGGCAGTATGTCATTATTTAGAAGAACTACAAGATCTCCCTTGCTTTTTCTGACGGCATTGTTTGAATTTTGACCAAATCCCAGGTTAATTTTGTTTTTAATTATTTTGATTTGCGGATATTTAGTTTGGAGTGAAGCTGCAAACTCAATAGAAGAATCAGATGATGCGTCGTCAGCCAGAATTACTTCTTGGGCTTCCGGACAAGATTCAACTATAGCTTCAAAATTTTTTTTTAGTAATTTCAGGCCGTTCCAGTTGGTAACTACTATTGAAATCATCATCTTTCATTTATAAGTGATAAAAATTTTTTCTCAAAGCTTTCTTTTGAATATTGCTTGGTGTCTTTGAGTCCAGTTTCAAACATTAATTTCAGCATTTTGGGGTTATTTATCAGCTTTAAGGTTTTGTTTACCAATTGTTTTTTGGTATCCCACAAATATCCGTTTTTACCGTCATTAACAATTTCTATGAGGCCCCCTTTTTTGACAACAACAGGCACCAGTCCGGAGGACATCGCTTCAACAATAGTAATTCCAAAATGTTCCGTATATTGGGGTTCTTTGTTTTCATCAACACCAAAACCAGCAGCGTGCCAGTAGATTTTGGAAGCAGAATAAATTGAGGAAAGAGTTTCAAAATCAGGGTTAATATAAAACTCGATAGGATAATTGTCAGCCTTATTTTGAAGAAGCTTTAGGTAGGCATTGTTTTCCGGGTCACTTAAGGAACCTCCGGCTAGAACCAATTTCCATTTGGGTGATTTTATTTTGGGGAATAGTGATTTAAAGGCATCGATTAAGATGTCCTGTTTTTTGGCATTGAGAATGTTATCAAAACGTCCGACAGATAATATAATATTTTCCTTATTTTTTTTTGGTGAAAATTTTTCGATATCAACCGGAGGATAAAGAACTACAGAAGGGTGTTTGCCGTAAAGTTTTTGAGTAAATTTTTGTGTAAATTGGGAATTACAAATTATATTTTTAAATAATTTGAGCTTGAGAGTGTTGAAAATATGCTGTTCTGGTTCCTGGTCGTAGTTGAAGGGTACCTGGACATGAAGAAGGTTATTTTTGGAAAAAATCAGAGGAACGCTACCGTCTGATAGAAAGAAGAAAACGTCATAATTTTTGGTAATTAAGTATTTCTTAATTAAATTTTCAAATTTTTTTACGAATTTCTCATGTGATGAAGGGGTCTTGGGAACCTTGATTAAAGTTTGATTATCTTCGATAAAGTCTATCCTTTGGGGTTTGATTTGGAAGATGTCAGGTTCGGTATTCAAACCTTTTAGTTTCAAGGAAAAACGTTTTTCTGCTTTTTTTATCAGTGAAGGGTCACCAGACCAAAAAAGATCGACGGAATAATGATTTTTGAGAAGAATTTCTGCAACTGTCAGGCAATATCTCTCCCCTCCTCCAAGGGTGTCGAGATAGGGATCGTATATGGCTGCTTTCAATTGCATGATTAATTATAATATGCTTTTTTGTTATGGCTTTGCTGCATCTCCCAAAGCCTAGCATAAATAATAAAAGTATTAAAAGTTTCAAATATGACAGAAATCCAGCCGATAGTACCGTCTTTGTACATTTGTTCGCGGATAAGCCTTTCGTAAAATTTAGTTAGCATCATTCTAAGAAAACGCCACCAAACAACAGGCGGATGGTTGCTGGCATATAGAGCTTGGGCTTCCATATCGGTCCAAACTATAGTCTTGTTTAGCATAGATGTAAGATCCCGATGAGTGAAATGAAGAAGATCTGATTTTAGATAGCCAAAGGAACCCTTGACAATGGGTTCTTCGTGCAGGGCTCCCTTATATCCTTTAAAATGAGCTTTCTGATAAAGACGCTTAACATAATCAGGATATGAGCCTCCATATTTAACTCTTTTACCAAGATAATGATTGGCCCTGGGGATAACAAAATATGAGTGCGGAGTCGGATTGTTAATAGTATCGAGTATTTCGCTTTTTAATTCAGGGGTGATTCTTTCGTCCGAGTCGACATAGAGCAGCCAGTTTCCTTGAGAGTGTTTGTAGCCGATATTGCGCCATTTGGAAAAATTTTTATTGTATTCATCAAAGGTTTTGAAAACTTTTAGTTTTGAAGCTGTTTTTTTGGCAATATTTACAGTATTGTCTGTGGAATTAGCAGCAACCAGGATAATTTCATCGGCAAAAAGACAGCTTTTTAAGCAGTCTTCGATCATGGATTCTTCGTTGCCGGCTAAAATGATAATAGAAAGTTGGGGTTTTATTGCCATGATCCTTTGCCCCAATTGTGAGTGAAGTAATCAATAACTGCAGTTCGTTTATTACGATTGTTTGATAGCAAATATTTAAGGGATTCTCTGAAAACGGCTATTTTAGGGCGAAGATTGGCGTATCGAGATGCAAAAATTAGGCGGTTTCTGGTTAGGAAATAGTCATGAAGGCTACTGCCTGAAGATGAAGAGCCGGCGTTAATATGCCAAATTCGTGCTTTTGGTATATAGGCTATGCTAAACCCATGGGTTTTGGCTCTTTGGCAAAAGTCGACATCTTCAAGATACATGAAATAGGAGGGATCAAGGAGTCCGATCTTTCGAAAGACGGTTGTATTGATAAGCAAACAGCAGCCGCTAAGGAAGTCGGGATTAAGGAGAACGGAGTCATACTGGTTGTTGTCGACTGAGTCGATGCCGATATTGGAGCCGATGATGTTGTTCCAATCCATGTGGCCACCGGCAGACCAGATAACACTGCCGAGTTCGGATTTCTTATACCTGTTTTTGTGAAACTCAAAGCCAGGGGCAAAATAAATTTTGGGACCGGTAATAGCAAAATTTTTTGTTGTCGAGGCGTGATAAAGATCACTAAGGAAATTTCTGTCAACTAAAACATCATTGTTGATGAGAAGTATGTAGTCATATGCTTGTTTTAGGGCATGTTCTATACCGAAATTGTTGCCGCCAACGTAACCCAGGTTTTCGGTAGTTTGCAAGACGGATACATGGGAATTTTTTTTATATTCTTTTTCTAGCAGGACGAAAGAGTTATCCGGAGATTTATTGTCAATAATGAAGATGTGGTAGCTAAATTTTTTTTTGGTGATTTTGAGCAGGGAATCGACAGTGTTGGTTGTAAGCTGGGGTTGTTTCCAATTAAGGACTATGATTGCAATTTGATCCATTATTAAAAATTTTTGGTAAAGCGATTCAAAAAGTGGCGTGTTTTAATAAGAGTATTTTTGAAAAAATTACCGGTATATTCTTCGCGAAAATACTTTGAAAACCAATAGCTGTACTCAAAAACAGTTTCCTGACTGGCCGAAACGAAAGATTCTTTCGAAAGAGGTTTATCTTTGGATCCCTGTTTTTCCCAGAGCCTGATATAAACAAGAGATATTGCAAACGATTGGAGGACTGAAAAAATTAAGCCATGCCAGCCGTCTTTGAACCCTTCAGCGGCAAAAAACCGACTGTTAAATTCCTGAATAGGTTTGAGAATAAAGTCACTAGTTTTCAATTTATAGTCAGCGGCTTTTAGCTCATCGGCCTGTACTCCGCTATAACGAAGGGCACGGATAACGAAAGAAGTTACAGACCGGTAGTTAAGATGCCTAATTGCTAGTTTTTCCGAATCCATCAGAGTTAACCCTTCTCCCTTGGTAGCAGGTTGGCTATGAATCTCTTTGTTCCAGGTGACGTGACCTTTTTTGAAGAAGCGGATAAGATAGTCGGGCCAACAATTTGAATGGCGAAGCCATCTGCCAAAAATTATATTTTTACGGGGTATTTTAACAAAATCGATATCGGATCTCTGGGTAATTCTAAGGAGTTCGTTTTTTAGGGTTTTGTGGATGTACTCATCAGGATCGAGGAGTATAATCCATTTACCTTTAGCTTTAGATATAGCAAAATTACGTGCAGGTTCAACTACTTTCATCGGACGGTAAGAATAGACTTGGGCTCCATACTTTTGGGCAATTTGCGCTGATGCGTCACTTGAGTGCATATCGACAACAATTATTTCATCGGCAAAGTTTTTTAGTGATTGAAGACATTTGGGAAGGACACCAGCTTCATTGCGGACATTGATTACAGCTGAAACAAGGGCTTTGTTTTTCATTGTTGATTATAGTTTATCACCTTTGGCTGTAGCCTCTTAGTTGTTTCAACTGAGAAGTAAACCAGAAGAGGTCGTTTTTGGAAAACATGATGATAAAAAGAAGGTAGCTGGTAGATCCAAGAAAAATTTTGGTGATAATTTTTTGAAGAGGACTAAAAGTAGTTTGGGACAAGGGTAATAGAAGTAGGATCATGATTATCGTTCCGAGAAGTGGACGGGAAACTGCCTTGAGAACATTTGCTTTGAAAAGCTTGTGGACTATAAGCCAGACGACAAATGAGCTTGATCCGACAATTAAGGCAGCAACAGCGGTGCCGATATAACCATAGCGGGAACTTAGTAACGGGTAAAATATCCAAGTTAGAGCGGTCCACATTAACATGAGTCTGGTAGTCAAGGTGATTTTGCCAACAGCATTAAAGGCGTTGGTTAGAGGCGTTGTTACTGCGGCTATGGCAGCGTTGGCAGCATAAAAATATAGAGGAATAATAGCCGGAGACCATTTGGTATATTTGGGGATTATATTAATAAAATCAGGTGCTACAAGAGATATACCGGCCAGTGTCGGAAAAGAAAAAAGGGCAATAAAATAAACGCTTTTTTCAATAGAATTTTTTAGGATATCGGGCCGATCTTGAAGTCGGGAAAAGGTGGGGAAAGAAACTTTCATGATGGCTTCCA
>JBMNON010000009.1:0-38871 GCA_050943115.1 Patescibacteria group bacterium | reverse complement strand
GGAGTTGGAAGGTTGGTGGGTTGGGGTGTATTGGTGGGAACAAAACAAGGAGCGGTATTGGGCGAATTTTTGGTAGGAGAGGCTAAGCACCACTCGCCCTCGACATAGGACCAATTGTAACCAGGTCTGGTTTCATCATACTGGACGTCATCGACAAGCTGCTCCTGGCGAGTATAGAAAGTTAGTTTTTCGGGCTTGTCGGAAGTGGCGTTATTGTTCAAAAAATCTTTTCCGAATTCAATCACAAGCAGGCTCTTGGGGGACAAATTAATGCTGCCGACTTTAACCTTGTTACCAGCCAGATCCTTGAAATACCAATCAGTAATATCGAAATCAATATCATTGTCATTGAAAATTTCTACCCATTCTTCGGTTTCGGAAAACTCGTGAATAAAAATATTTTCTACAGCGGCCGAGGGAGTGGCTTCCGGGGCTTGGGCACAGACAGGAAGTTTAAAAGAAATGAGCAAAAACAATATTGCTATCAACACAATTCAGTTTATCAAAAATATTGAATGCCTTTGCTGGTTAGAGATTCCACTCTATGGGAACAGACCGCTTTCCGTTGACCATGGGACGAGGAATCCTGAACGAACAATCACTGCCCGGCTCCAGGGGTTCAAAAACCGTACCCAGGCATTTTCTGACGACTACGGCACCAAGTGATGAATTTTTTAACTCAACGCTCTGGTTATCGCAAAAGGCGCAGGGAGACAAGTTAGTATTTACTTCTTTCATAATTTATCCTGTAATTTTTTAATGGCTAAATCAATATGGGCGATGGTCTTGTCACGGCCAAGTATAGGCAAGCATTCCACCACTGGCAGCGTTATGGGCGATCCGCAGACGGCCACGCGGAAGACCATAAAGAACTGGCCCGTGTTCCAATTATTATCCCCGATTAGCTTCATAAGTAAAGGCTGCAAATTACCAGGAGACCAATCCTGAGTTTGGTTAAGTAAATTTTTGACTTTCAGAAGCATACTTACGGCCGCCGTTTCGTCGGTACCCCTTTGGAGCAAGAGAATTTTCTCATAATTAAGGCTGTCAACCAAAAAGCGGGTTAAGCCAAAGGCATCGGTAAGGCGGGTAATCCTTTCCCGAAGCAAGGGCACTAACTGTAAGAGTGTAGCTTTGTCCAGGTCGGGAACAAAGGGTGTAAGGAGATTGACAAGCTCTTTATCTGACATCTCGCGGATATAGTGGGCATTCAGGTAATCAAGTTTTTTCCTGTCAAAGACGGGCTGTTTTTTGTGGAGCCTTTCGAGAGAAAATTCTTTGATAAATTCAGTGAGGGAAAATATCTCCTGATCGGTGCCGGGATTCCAACCCAGAAGCATGAGGAAGTTGAGCATGGCCTGAGGCAGATAGCCTTCGTCCAGGAAACTTTGGGCAGAAACAGTGCCGTGACGCTTACTCATCTTGCCCTGACCACCTGGATCAAGAAAAACAGGCAGGTGGGCAAAAACGGGAATTTCCCAGCCAAAATATTTGTAGAGAAGGATTTGCTTTGGGGCGGAGGAAATCCATTCATCACCGCGGATGACATGGGAAATTTTCATCAAATGGTCATCCACAACGACAGCAAAATGATAAGTGGGGATACCATCCGATTTAATCAATACCTGATCGTCAATTTCCCGGGTGCTGATTTTGATTTCACCCCTGACGGCATCATTGAAAGAGACGGTTTCGTTGTCGGGAACCCGAAGACGGATAACACAGGGTTTTCGGGCGGATAGATTTTTTTGGATTTCAGAGTCAGACAGGTCCAGGCAATGACGGTCGTATTTGGGAATTTGGCCGGCAGCTTGTTGTTTTTGACGCATATCGCTTAACCTTTCGGGAGTGCAAAAGCAATAGTATGCCAGTTTTTTGTCGAGCAGTTCCTTGATGTACTTGTTGTATATTTCCAAGCGCTGGCTTTGGATGTAGGGTCCGTAAGGTCCGCCGGTTTGAGGTCCTTCATCCCAGGATAAACCATACTTGCGGATAACCTGGAGAATACGGTCAACTGCCCCGGGGACTTCCCTCTTCTTGTCGGTATCCTCAATTCTGAGGACAAACTGGCCATCGTGTTTTTTGGCAAAGGCGTAGCTAAACAGAAGAGTGCGAAGACCACCGATATGCATTTCACCGGTAGGGCTGGGGGCCATTCTGGTCCTGATTACTTGGTCCGTCATGGCATATTTTATCACCAAGGAGTTCCAAAAATTATGTACAATACTCTTATGTCATTGACGCGTACTGCCTACACAAGCCGTCTTCTTATTAAATACGGATCGGTAGGTATCGTGTTATTTGCGGTGCTGTGGTCTGGAGTAATAGCGGGAATTAAAGCTTACAAAAAAGCCCATCCACCCTACCAGCCGCCAACTGTCAGGTATGGAGTACTGCCAAAGATTGTATTTCCGGAAAAAACATTCGATAAAAAAAGTTTTGTGATGGAATTTCCCAATGACAGCGCTCCCGGTTTTGGCGACCAAGCCAGGGTTTATGTAGTATTTCGACCGGAAACCAGATTTTTAGCGTTGGAAATAGACACCCAAACCGCCAGATCATTAGGCTTTGACGGAAATCCAGCGGAAGTAAGCCCGGGGATATATAGATTCCGCAACGATAATTTAAACAAAACCTTGACCATGAACGTACTGGAGAGCAGTTTTAAAATGGAATATCCTTATCTATCTGACCAATTACTACTGTCAAACAAAAGATACCTGAGTACAGAAGATGCCATCAGAGAAGCCAATAATTTTTTGCGGTCAGGGGGGAAATTGACCGCTGACCTGGATGAAGGCAACAAACAAACAAAACTCTTCAAAATTGAGATGGGAAGCATGAAGGAGGTATCCTCCATCTCCGAAGCCAACGCCGTAAAGGTAGATTTTTATAGGAAAAGTTTCGAGGGAGGAGAACCCATCCTGACGGCAAACTACAACAGCGCCAGCGTCTCAGTTTTGGTCAGCGGATCCGATACAGCAGGAAAGAGGATAATCGAGGCCGACTATAAATACGTACCAATTGACAGGGAGTCATATTCAACCTATCCAATTAAAACTGCCGCCCAGGCAATCGACGATCTAAAACGAGGCAATTATTGGCCGGTTAAAGATATCGAAAGCAACAACGCCACAATCAGGAGAATGTATCTGGCATATTTTGAACCGATAACGCTGACAAATTATATGCAACCGATTTTCGTATTCGAAGGGGACGGCGGTTTTGTGGCATACGTACCAGCCATCGTTGATAAATATATCCAAACCGATTAGATTTTTGAAATTTACTGTCCGTATGTCGTCCAGGTAAGGTTGTCTTTGGCCCAATTGACAAGTTTAAGGGTATCGCCAAAACGGTCTTCGCTTTGAGCGACGACACTAACAAGTTGATGGCCGTCAATATTTAGAAGGCCGATAAAACAACCCCCGGCTTCGGGAGTCCATCCGGTTTTCAGCCCTTCAATTTCGGGAACGATATCCAAGAGTTCATTGGTTGATGTTAAATTATGCTCCGTATTTCGGGAAACATCGGAGACGACAACGCTTTTAGTCTTGACAACTTCCCTGACTACGGGATTCTTTATGGAAATCCGGCCAAGTTGGGCCAGTTCATAAACGGTAGAGTAATGATTGCCATCGTGTATGCCATCAAAATTGGTGAAATGAGTGGAGGTGAGGTTGTATTTTTTGACCAGGAGGTTCATTTGGTCGATGAAACCCTGGAGGCCGTTAGGGTGATGACTGGCCAGAGTAAAGGCGGCATCATTGGCAGAATAAACCAGGATTGAAGTGACAAGAGAGCGGACGGATATCTTCTCCCCTAGTTGAAGTTCCATAATTTTACCCTCCCCGTATTCTTCCTTGACGGTAATTATTTCATCAAGGGGGTAGACGTTTAGGGCAGTCAGAGCGGTAGCCAGCTTGGTTATGGAAGCCGGAAAGATGCGTTCATTCTCTTGGCGGGAGAGCAAAACGGTGTTGGTGTCGTTGTCTATCAGAATATAATAAGGAGCCAGAAGGTTAGGGGTACGTTTTGAAGTAAGCTGGGGAAGAGGAGGATGCTGGTAGGAGAGTAAGTTTTGAGTCGACTGGCTGTAAATTAATTTCGGGGACCGGTCATAAACAGACCAAAAGCCGAAGGTGGGCAAAAAAAAGAAATTAAGGACAATAAGAAAAGCCATGATGAGGATATCGATGGTGAACTTAGTCTTTTTTCCGGGCATCGGGCTTTAGGGCTAAACCAACATCGTCCAATTGCTTTTGGGAGACGGGACTAGGAGCATTCATCATTAGATCGAAACCGTTGGAATTCTTTGGAAAAGCATAAACATCACGAATATTCGGCTCGTCAAGAAGAACCATAAGAAGACGGTCTATGCCAATAGCCCAGCCGCCATGTGGAGGGGCGCCGTAGTGAAAAGCATTGTAGAGACCGCCAAATTTTTGAATAACCTCATCCCGACCATAGCCGATAATTTCAAAGGCCTTGACCAGAGTTTCGGGTTCATGATTTCTGATAGACCCCGATGCCAGCTCGAAACCGTTTAAAGTCAGGTCATATTGATGGGATTCTATTTCAAGCGGTTCCTGACTTTCCAGGGACTTGATCCCACCTTTTGGCATGGAAAAGGGGTTGTGGCCAAAGTCTAGCTTGCCCTCATCGTTGATTTCATAAAAAGGAAAACCGGTAACCCAGACAAAAGAAAGGATATCCCGATCCCTTAATTTCAGCCAATCGCCAAGAGCCAGGCGGATGGTGCCAAGAACTTTATTGACCAAATTACGGTCTCCGGCGGCGAATAATATTAAGTCTTCATTTTGGGCTGACAAGGTTTTTATGAGTTGTTTTTGGAGGCTGTCGTCGAGAAAACGAGCAACACCGGAATCGAGTTTACCATCAACAACTTTGGTATAAGCCAAACCCTTGGCACCCTTGTCTTTGGCTAAAGATTCTAGCTTTTCAATTTGGCTTTTGGAGAAAGAAGCGCAGGAAGGAGCGACTATGGCTTTAACATAAGCCGCCTGGTTAAAAACATTGAAATCACTTTTATCCTTCACCACTTGAGTAATATCCTGAAGCTCCAAACCAAAACGGATATCCGGTTTGTCGGAACCGTAACGATCCATAGCTTCGTGGTAGCTAATACGGGGAAAAGGAAAGGCAACCAGTTTCTTTTTTGGAGCAATTATTTTGTAGGTGTCCTTCATTAAGTTTTCGGCGGTTTCAAAGATAGTGTCAACGGTGGGAAAACTAATTTCGACATCTATTTGATAAAAGAAACCAGCATGACGGTCAGCCCGGGGATCTTCGTCACGGGCACACGGAGCGATTTGGAAGTAGCGGTCGACACCACCAACCATAAGCAACTGCTTAAACTGTTGGGGAGACTGGGGCAAGACAAAAAAATTGCCTTTGTGGATTCGCGAAGGAACCAGGTAGTCGCGAGCTCCCTCCGGAGAAGTGCTGGTTAGAAGGGGGGTAATGACTTCGGTAAAGCCGTGCTTATCCATCCAGTTCCTAACGGCCAAAATGTATTCGTGCTTTTTTTTGATGATATTGGAGAGGCGGGGGCGGCGGATATCAATATAGCGATATTTAAGCCTCAAGGATTCGTCAATGTCTCCCCCGTCGGTATCCAGAGGAAAAGGAGGAACGAGTGATTTGTTAATTATTTTTATATCGTCAACGTCGATTTCGATGGTTCCGGTAGCCAATTCTTTATTGACAGCTTTGGGATCACGGTCGACAACCGTACCGCTTACTTCGACTACCCACTCCTTACCTATCGTTTGGACAAGTTGAAACAAGTCTTTGGATTTACCGGAATTGACAACCAACTGGACCATACCACTCCAATCCCGAAAGTCAATAAATATCAACTGGCCGTGGTCGCGAATGTTGCCAACCCAGCCCTGTAGTGTGACCTTTTTACCTATAATTTGGAGAGAGTTTATTGCCAGTGTCCGTGCCATGAATTAGTATATCAGATAGCAAATATTTCCTTAACTATGAGTTGGGGGTAAGACAGGCCATTCCAGGTGTTAATGTCGAGTTTGGCGACAAGGTCCACTTGAGAACCAGTTTTGATAACATTGTCAAGCTCGCCTTTTCTAAAAGCAATAGCATCGGTGCCAACATTTTCGTTGTTTCTGGTAGTTGGATCGTCAAGCTTTAATTTGAGATGATCACCGTTAGCGCCAACCAACCTTTTGCTGGTGACTGTTAGATGGCGGAAAAGAAAAATAGGCTCGGTATTGCCGGTACCAAAGGGTTCCAGCTTATTTAGGGTAAGTATGTTTTTGTTATTAACGGCAGACAGTTTCATTTCAGCATCGACCTCGACGGAAGGAGAAAGCTCCAATCCATTTAACTTGTCGTTTACAATTTTGGCAATAGCTTTCTTGAACTTGGGGATGTTTTTGGTGCTAATACTGAAACCGGCAGCCGCCTCGTGACCACCAAGTTCAAGAAGCAAGTCAGAAGTTTGGCGGAGCGCTTCGATAATATTTAGCTCTTTTATGGAACGGCAGGAACCTTTGGAAATTTCATCGTCCATACTGATAGCAATCGAGGGTAAATAATACTTTTCTGACAGTTTGCCGGCGACAAGTCCGATTATTCCAGGATGATAGGACGAGTCAGCAGTAATTATTATCCTGTCTTTATTGCCATCAACTGATTCGAGAGCATTTTTAATACTTAACTTTTGCATTTGTTGGCGTTCTTGATTAAAACCATCGAGGACCTTAGCATAGCGGGTGGCCTGAAGACTGTTTGAAGAACATAAAAGACGGAGGGCATCAGTGGGGTTTGACAGACGGCCAACGGCATTTATTCTGGGACCCAAGATAAATGCCAGCTCGTAAGAACCTAAATTGTCCTGCTTTTGACCACTAATATCGATTAACTTTTTGATACCGTAATTGGGGTTAAGGCGAAGAGATTGAAGTCCATGGACAACAATGGAGCGATTGACACCAAAAAGAGGCAAGCAGTCGGCGACAACTCCGAGGGCAGCTAAGCCTAAATCGGCGGCCTTATCAAACTGACGAGCTAAAAACCAGGCCAAACCGGCTCCGGAAGTATCGGTGGAGTGAATGATAGAGTGGGCTTGGGGCAGGCTGCTATCGGGTACGTGGTGGTCGACAATAATGACATCAATACCGTCTTTTTTAATCTTTTCAATTTCCTTGTGGGCCACTATGCCGTTGTCAACAGTTATCAGAAGCGAATAATTGGTTTGTTTTTCTTTTGAAAATCTTTTTACAGAATCGTGGCGAACACCGTAGCCGTCACCCTCCCGATGAGGAATATAGGGCGTGACATCGGCACCCAAGCCAGTCAGGGAGCGCCAAAGAATAGCCGTAGAAGTGATACCGTCAACGTCATAGTCACCATAAATAAGAATTTTTTCTTTGTTGGCTATGGCCTTATTAATCCTCTTTATCGATTTGGCCAGCTGAGTTGCCGATACGTTAAATTCAGAAGGCCCGAGTGACGATGGAGAAGCGGGAGAAAGAAACTTATCAAGGGCGGATGCTTTGATCCCCCGATTGGCAGCTACCAATTCGAGCAACTTCTGGGCGGAAATTTTATTATCGATTATTTGGCCTGAAAGTAAGATGATTTTTGGAGTCGTCATGATTTATTATAGAATTATTGAATTATTAGACGCATTTGCTATACTTCGTATTAGACTGAAATGAGCTTGCCTGGCGTTCAGTCTATTTACTAAGGTTAATATTAAGGCAAGAAGGAGTTCTTTAAAAGAAACAAAATGGCAAAAAGACTTTTTGTAGGGAATCTTCCCTTTGCCATGACCGATGAAGAGCTGTCTGGAGTTTTCGCTCCTTATGGCGCAATCGTGTCAGCAAATATTGTTAAAGATAAATACTCTCAAAGGAGTAAAGGATTCGGTTTCGTAGAGTACGAAGCTGACGAATCCGCTGCTGAAGCTATGCAAGCTTTAGACGGCAGTGAGCAGGGTGGTAGGAATATCGCCGTCAAAGAAGCTCTTCCTCGACCTGAAAGAGAAGCTTAAACAATAGAAATATAAAAAAACCCTCCGATTTCGGGGGGTTTTTTAGTTTAAAATAGGCTATGGATTTAAACATTAAATTACCAAAAAAAGTAAAAGAAATTGCCGGTAAATTTTTGGATGCCGGAGCTGAAATTTATGTGGTTGGCGGAGCCAGCCGCGACCTGCTTTTGGGACGGGAAGTGGCAGACTGGGACTTTACCACTAACTTAACTCCAGAAGAAATGAAAGTGTTGTTTCCCAAAAATAGTTTTTGTGAAAATAAGTTCGGGACTTTCAGTATAGTTAGGGGGGGAGAGGTTTTTGAAGTAACCACTTTCAGGACTGAGAGGGGTTATTCAGATGCCCGACATCCGGATGAAGTCAAGTGGGGAAGCAGTTTAACTGAAGATTTGCAAAGAAGGGACTTTACCGTCAATGCTATCGCCATTGACCTTAAAAAAAGCGGAGATGGAATAGAAGTAAAAGAGATAATTGATAAGTACGGAGGGCTAAAAGACCTAAATAAAGGCATAATCAAATCAGTAGGCAGGGCAGACGACAGGTTTGGAGAGGATGCCTTAAGAATGATGCGGGCTATCAGGATTGCCAGTCAAATTGGGTTTAAAATTGAGAAAAATACTTTCGAATCGATAAAGAATAATGCGGCTCTTATCAATAAAGTAGCCGGAGAAAGAATCCGGGACGAATTGTTTAAGCTGCTTTTGAGCCCGCTACCGGGAAAAGGAGTGGAAATGCTAAGAGACAGCGGACTTCTGGCCCATATTATGCCCGAGTTAATGACAGGTTTGAACTTGGCCCAAAAGGGCCACCATATATATGACGTCTGGCAGCACGGAATCGAGACACTGAATAACTGTGTCAGTAACAACCCGGTAACCAGATTAGCCTGCCTGCTACATGATGTGGGAAAACCGGCAACAGCTGTCGGTAGTGGTGAAGAAAGGACTTTCCACAATCACGAAGTGGTCGGCTCCAGAATTGCAGTAGCTATAGGAAAAAAACTGAGACTGTCAAATAAGCAGTTGGATATGCTGTTCAGATTGGTCCGTTGGCACATGTTTACTACTGAAAAAAAACAAACCGACAAGGCAGTAAAAAGGTTTATAAGAAGAGTAACACCGGAATATATAGACGAAATGATTACGTTAAGAAGAGCCGATCGGATTGGAAGCGGTGCGGCGGAAACCAGTTGGAGGTGGGAACTGTTCAAAAAAAGAATAGTTGAGGTCCAGAAACAGCCCTTTACCATAAAAGATTTAAAGGTCAGCGGCAATGATGTCATGGAAGTAATGGGGATAAGCCCGGGCCCAAAAGTGGGTGACGTACTGGAAGAATTGTTTAGAGAGGTCGAAGATAATCCGGAACTAAACCAAAGAGATATTTTGATGGAAAAATTACAAAATATGAAGTAAAATCGGTTATGTGTCCGGTAGAAATAGCAATAAGATCAAAGGGGAGAAAGAATAATCCAGAAGATTTGATTACTGTCTATAAAACTATGGGCGGGTTTTTGAATTCAAGTAATACTTGCCTCCCTGTTGGTGTCAGGGTAGAAGATGTCCAGGACTGTACCAGGGTTGCCTTTGACGATGTTGTAGTCAAAAGTATGGTAATAAATTCCGGAAGGAATGAAGGTGTTTGCATATACAATAACGAAGAAAATGGGAAGACGAGATTGGTGGTCATGGATAATGAAGGCCAATCGATAAAGTTTGTCAGTGAAGATACGGAAATTGTGGTAAGAAGGATAGATCCGGCGCAATTATTGTCTTTGTAGGTCAATGTTGATAAAACAGCCTTGATTTCTTAAAATGGGAAATGGAATTTAAGAGATTTGGCAAAACAAAGAAAAAGGTATCGGTTTTAGGCTTTGGGGCCATGAGGCTACCCTTAATAGAAAGCAGCCAGGAAATTGATGAGAACAGGGCGATAGAGATGATCCGCTATGCAATAGACAACGGAATTAATTACGTTGATACCGCCTGGCCTTACCATCAGGGAAACAGTGAAATTGTAGTAGGTAAGGCACTGGAGGCAGGATACAGAGATAAAACATATCTGGCAACAAAATTACCAAGCTGGCTAGTAAATGATAATAATGATTTTGATTCATTTCTAAACACCCAACTGACTAAATTGAATACAAACAGGATTGATTTCTATTTACTTCATGCACTAAACAAGCAAAAATGGGAAAAAATGAAAACTTTAGGAGCTCTGGAGTGGGCGGAAAAGAAAATTAAGGAAGGAATAATCGGCCATATCGGGTTTTCGTTTCACGACGAATATCCCGTATTTAAAGAAATCTTAAACTTTTACAACTGGGATTTTTGCCAGATCCAATATAACTATCTGGATACAGATTTTCAGGCAGGCAAGAAGGGTTTGAACTTGGCAGCTAAAAAAGAAATTGCTACCGTGATAATGGAGCCGCTAAGAGGAGGTAAACTGGCCAGAGCCCCCAGGGTAGTTGAAAAGGTTTTGAAAGAAAGCGACAAGGAGCGGCAAACGGTTGAGTGGGCATTTGACTGGCTCTGGACTCAAGAAGGAATCAGCACAACATTAAGCGGGATGAGTACGTTGGAACAAGTTAAAGAAAATATAGAATTTGCAAACAAGGCTTCGGAAAACAAGCTAAGCAAAGAAGATATGACAATAATCGGAAAAGCCGCAAAAATTTTTAAAGAGCTATCCCCCATTCCCTGTACCAGATGCCGTTACTGTATGCCCTGTCTTAAGGGAGTGAATGTTCCCAGAATTTTTGAAATTTACAACAATGGGAAAATGTATAAAGAAATGGAAAAAGCAAAGGCTGAATATCAAAACTTAAAGGACTATGAAAAAGCAAGCAACTGCATACAATGTAAAAGCTGCGAAAGAGCTTGCCCCCAAAATATTAATATAAGCAGTTGGTTGAAAATTATTGAAGAAGAATTGACCGATTAAGTGAAATATTCTATTTAAGATATAATATTTATTATGAGTCCTGTAGAGATTTCCATAAGACATCGGGGTGAAATAGAGTCTAGAATTTTGGAAATTAATTCCAATACGCAAGTGATATCTCCCGACAATTCCGATTTGCCAAAAGGGTTGAGTGTTATCGACGGAAAAAGGCAAACTATGGTCAGGATAGGAGAAGAGTCAGACATCCTCAGAATGAGAGTGAAGGCGGGTGACAACGAGGTACTGAATATCGAGCTTAACGAGGAGACCGGTTCGGGTGAATATATACTGCTTCGTAGGGCCGGGTATGCAGTTGAATTGGAGACCCCGGAGTTAACAGTGTCGATACGTCAGAAATAGGGAAGATTACTTCTTGTCTTTCTTAAAGACTAATATCAAAGGTATGGCAACCCCGGTCGATGAATATGTACCAAGGACGGTACCGACAAGAAGGGCGAGGGCAAACCACCTGGTGATTTCACCACCTAAAACAACGAGGGCAAAAAGCATGAAAATAATTGTCATGGAATTATTGATGGACCGGGTCAGGGTTTCGGTGATGGCCTGATTGGCCAGATCCACCCAACTTGATTGATAACTGTTTCTTTTTAACTCACGGATACGGTCGAAAATAACTACAGTGTCATGGACTGATGATGATAAAGTCGTCAGAACGGCGGTGACAAAAAGGGTGTCCAGTTCGGCACCGAAGAAATGACCAAAGAGGGAGAAGACACCAATCAGGATAATGGTATCGTGGAACATAGCCAATATTGCGGCCATGCCAAAGGAATACTCTTTAAATTTCTTGCCAATGAAAAATAAGAGGGTGATAGAAGATAGGATAATCGCATAAACAGTTTTCTTTAAAAGTTCCCTACCCAAACTAGGTCCGAGGGTTTCGAAACGGAGCTGCCGGTATTCAGGATCCTTTTCCATGATTTTACCTTCGAGTTCCTGCCTTTTTTCCTGGGATATGTTCTCGAATTTCAATAGATAGCGGCTTTCGGGCAATTCATTTATGGAGGTTTCAAGCTCGCTGTCGGCAAATATCTGCCTTAAGTCATCTGCTGAGGCGACGGGAGTTTGAATTTCCCAGATGGTACCACCGGCAAAGTCTATGGAAGTCCTAAATCCCCAAGTTACTATGGAATAAATCGATATGACAATGAGAGAAAAGGAAAGCAGAAAAAAGATGGGCCTAAATTTCATGATGTTCATACGGTCGCCTCCTTGATTTGTTGATTATTCAGTTTGTAAGTAAACACTTTTATAAAATTCTTGGTGACAACAATGCTAGTAAAAAGACCGATTATTATACCCAAAAGAAATGTAACAGCAAAACCACGGACCATGCCGGAAGTGTTCAGGAAGCTCCAATTGAAAGGATTGAATAAAATCAGGGCAATTATCAAGGAACTAATATTTGTGTCCTTGATAGCTTCCCAGGTTTTACCAAAACCCAAGTCAACGGCGACATTCCAAGGTTTGCCTTTGCGAGTTTCTTCTTTTATCCTTTCAAAAACTAAAATGTTGCTGTCAACGGCCATACCAACTGAAAGAATAAAACCGACAATACCAGGGAATGTTAAAGTTACCGGGATTAGCCGGTAGAGTGTCAGAGTGAAGAGACCATAGGTGATAAGCCCAAGACTAGCAAACAAACCCAAACGACCATAATTACCGATCATGAAAATCAGAATGGTGGCTAGGCCAACAAGTCCGGCTTTGATACCTTTGTCAATTGTATCTTTACCTAAAGTAGCACCTATTTGGTTTTGGGATATCATTTCGATTGGCAGAGGTAGAGCACCGGCATTGAGTTGGGCTGAAAGGGATTTGGCCTCCTGAGTGCCAAACGAACCGTTGATTACGGCCTTGCCGTCGGTTATAACTGTCTGGACGGTAGGAAAGGTGATAGGGATATCGTCAAGAAAGATGGCGATTCTCTTATTAAGAAAATCTTTGGTGGCTGTCTCAAAAAGTTTCGCTCCGTCATTGTTAAATTCAAGTGATACTTCAGGCTGGGAGTTGTTCGGGTTGATGACTACAGCGCTTCTGACCAAGTGAGAACCGTTTAAACCGGTGTCATGAGCGAACAAATCATAGATGGTCGCCGTTTGAGTGGCTTCGGGGGCTATTTCAACTTCTCCACGGAAATTGAGGCGGGCGGTTTGACCGATAAGATTAATAGCCTGGTCGATATCCTCGATTCCGGGAAGTTCCACGGTAAGACGATAGTTCTCCATTTCATTACTTATCTGGACGTTGGCTTCGCTGATCCCAAAAAGGTTAACACGGCGTTCAATGTTTTCCTTTAGTGATTCCAATGCCTGAGGCATATCTTCTTTTTTCAAGTCCTTGGTATCGACATTGTAGACAAGCGAGGCTCCACCGGCCAGGTCGAGACCGAATTTAAGATCAAGGTCTTTTTTAAATTCGGTATTGCCAAGCTTAAAACTAAAATCGGGGCGTTTTAGACTTGTATTGATATTGATATTTTTCCAATTGACATTGATGGGAAGGCTTTGGGGCATATTGACAATCAAACTAAGAACTACCAGGGATAGGATCACAAGGAAAGTATTTAATATTTTTTTTCTAATAGGTGATTTCATAATGAATGTGTCAATTTTACAACAAATTACTTTTGTGATGACTTTTTGTCAATAAGTGACAATTGACGGGGATGACCAGAGAAAGTATAGGTAATTGACGCCTGGCTCTTTCTGACCTTAACCAAAGCCAGATCTCCTTCTTTAATGTTGAATTCCTTGATAGATTTTGAGGGGATAGTTATTGCCAGTGAATTGCCTGTTTTTATAACTTTTCTGACTTGAGGCATTTTAAATGTTGATAATTTCCTGCGGTGTCCCAATTATAACCGTCGGACAAGCCAGGAAAAAATCTATTAAAAAGGGGTCACGTTTTTGCTTCCTTAACTGGAGCTCTTTTTTGTCCATTACCATATAATTAATTTCCCGGCCTCTTTTTTCTTCTTCTTTTTTGATAGCCGACTCAACTTCACGAAGGGAAATGTCCCCTACCAAAACGATATCAACATCATCGTTGGAGCGGGGCTGGTTGGTGAGAAAATTGTAGCTGAATAGCATCATTTTCACCCTGCCTATATTTTCCTTGTCTTTTATTGCCATACCAAGACCTGAAGTTTTGTGAGCCAAAACCAAAAGATCGTTAAAAAGGGATGAAGACTTGTTGGCCCAATAATAAAGACGGTTACCCCTGGCTTCAGATTCGATGATTCCGGCTTTTTTTAGATTGTCGAGTTCCCGTCTGACAGAGTTTATCTCTTCTAATGTCAACCTAACTAATTGACGAACGTAATAGAGTTCCGAGGGTGATGTAAAAAAAATGTTTATTAGCTTTTGTCGGGTTGATGATATGAATAAACGCTTTAGGCTTTTAGTTGTTTTCATAGTTAATATCCGTATTGAGCGGCAGTATTTCAACCCAGGTAATTCCGGGAACAAAGTTGATTTCTTTTCCGGCTTTGTCTTTGAATATTGTCCGGGCGGTTCTATTTATTTTTGACCAAGTTATGTCAATTTTTTCACCATTTTGGAACATTATGCCAGAACCGGACCCGATAACACCGTAAAGGTTATGCTTGTGTTCATCGACGGATCGGGTTTCTTTGACGTATTGAACTACAATGTTTTTGGCAGTAATTGTTTCGTCCAAGTTGAAGTCTTTGGCTTCACTACCGCCGTTATAACGAAGGTAAGCATTGTTTAACGAATCATACTGCCATTCGACAGCATAATCGTTGTATCCGCCGGTAAAAGCAAAAGAAATAGTTTTGGCAGTGGGAGAGCTGCTGGCTTGATCTTTTTGTTTGAAAGACCAGCTACGGAAATCTTCATCCCAGGAGTTGCCTTTAGCCTCGGTCATATTGGTTAAGCCTCTTTGGGCAGCGACGTTCCAAAGTTCGGTAGTAGAGCAGTAAACAGTATGCTCCGTGGCTTTAACTTCTCCGGTGCGACTTTCTTCGCGGCGACAAACTTTATAGGGCAGCGAGAACTGGCTTAAGTCGCTCCATGTTCCTTTGTTGTTCCAGCCATAGGAGGCGATCTGCTCGATAGCTTGGGCCCGCTTATCAGTCGTACAGGCACCCAAGGTACCATCAGGATTTTTGATGGGACTGCAGTTGGCGCCACCTACGTGGGTATAGAGAGGGTAATCACCGTATTCAGAAGCGAGATCGAGAAAATAAGTCCTGGCCGATCTGACCGGGCCTATATCATATTTATTGGGAGCGCCACTAAGAGCGTTGCAATAAAATACAGCCATAAATCTGGTAATGCCGCCTTCGGCTATGGCTTCGTAAACAATGTCGGCATTATTTAGTCCGGACTGGGGACGAGAGTCCTTGTGATTTTCGATCATGGCAAGAAGCGGCCTTCTGGTCTCCCATATTTCCCTTTCATCCGCGGTGAAAAGTTGGCCGTTAATGGGACAGACTTCGGTTTTTGGCCCTTCAAAAGTAATGATTCCGGCTTTTTTGGGAGTTTGCTGCTGGTTTTCAGACTCGGTGTTGGGTGAAATAATCGCAGATTTGGCCGGGAAATATGTGGTAAAGACAAAATAAGAAATTCCGGTCAGAATAAAATAAGTGCCCAGGTAAGCTAGGATTTTTAATGCTTTTGGATTCATTTATAAATTAAACTTTAATAGTTTTTAATATAGCCGTTTTTTCGTCTTTTGACAAAGTGACACCGTCACCTTGGCCGTCGACTATGGTCTTGGCGTAAAGACGAGTCGTGTCTCGATTGTGTAATGAAGTAATGATAACACCAGAATTTGACTTATCCAATAAACAGAGAATGAAGCTTTGGTTGCCACCCAAGTCATCAAAAGGATTGAAGCGTGTCAGGGTAACTTTCTGTAAACACTTGTTGACAGTAGTGCTAGCTTCGGATAAATTTATGCTATTATCATTTTTAGCTTTGATTTTATTTAAGTTTTTCTTGTAAACCAGATAGGTCAGGTATAAGGACCAAAAAAGATTTAGAAGAATTATTAAGTAAACAAAGAAGGACATACTTGATAAATTGTAGCAAAATATTGTGCTATACTGGCCTTAGAAAATGAAAGAGAATAAAAGAAAACAGAAGATTTTGAAAAAGGGTAATGTTTTAAACGATGTAACGTTCGAAATGGGAATTGCAAAATATGTCAAAAAGGATCTCTTAAGAAGTTTTATCCTGAGCCTACTTGCTTTTTTGGTGATTTACGCTTTATATTATTTTGAACGTAACCCCCAATCGTTAAATATTTTATTAAGGAGGTGAATTCTTAAATGGCAATCAATTTCTACTGTGTCAAATGCCGTGCTTCTAAAGCTGTAGCTGATGACAAAGCACAAAGAACTACCCTTAAAAACGGTAGACCAGCAGCCAAGGCAGTTTGTCCTGACTGCGGAACCGGAATGTTTAAGATCCTCTCTGCGAAAGAGGCTTAATTTTGGTAAAATATATTAAGCTTTAAAGAAACTGAAAGACTTACTCCCCCGATTTATCGGGGGAGAGGAAAGTCCGAACCACAAAAAGTACGGAATCCCAAAAAGAATCGGCGTGAGCTGATGGCTCTGCAAAAGAGACGAGTAAGCGAGCCGGCTTCGAAAGAGGTTTAGGCAAGCCCAGGTGATACGAGCAACCTTCCGGTGGAAATCTCAAGATGGAACGTTGTACCTAACTTTTGGAAGTTCCAGGTAGAGAGAGCAGATAGATAGTCTTTAAACAGAATTCGGCTTAACGGTTTCTTTAAAGCTTTTTGTTTTGTTTTTTTCCTGAACCAGTGTTTTGACTATAGATTCGAAGATTAAGTAGGTGGGTATGGCGATTACGGCTCCTAGTACTCCAGCAAGTTTTGCGCCCGTAGCCAAGACTATGATAGTGACCAGGGGGTTTAACCCTACTGAAGATTTCATAATCCTAGGAACGATGATATTATTTTCCGACTGTTGAACAATTATTCCCCAGACAACCGCAAGAAGAGCAGTTAGTGGGGAAACCGTAAGGCCGATGGCAGATGCTGCGATGGTAGAAACGGTCGGGCCGATATTGGGTATAAGTTCCAAGAAACCCGCCAGAATTGCCAAAGGTACAGCATAGGGTAAGCCAAGCAACAAGAAACCCAAATACGACATCAGACCAATAATAAACATAAGAAAAATTTGAGCGTTAAACCAATGTCCCAACCTAACTTCTGTTTTTTCAATTACTTCAAGAATAATGTCCTTGCCCTTTTCCCCTAAAAGAACATAACTGTGTTTGTCCAATCTGGTTCTCTCGATAAGTAGGTAAAAAGTAATTACAGATACTACAAAAATGGACAATAAATTATTAAAGATTGAAATAATGGCCTTGGCAATACTTGACGGCAAGTTTTCGATAATACGGAATTGAGAAGAGATGTCAACGGCATTCAGACCAAATAATTCAAAATCATTGAGAAAGCGAGGAAGAGAGTTTATCAGGGCTGATGTTTGTTCTATAAAAACAGGGGCAATGCTGGCAACAGCAAAAGACGAGATAAGGAGTATGAGAATATAAATCAGGATAATGGCTAAGGGTCTGGGTATTTTATGATTTTCAAATTTTTGGACTAAAGGATTGAGGATTTCCATAAAAAGGAAACACATAAACAAGAGTGCCAGGAGGCTGCGTATTTGCCAAAGAAGAACCAAGGAGAGGATAAAAAGTACGAAAAAAACTATTGATTTATAGGTGATTTCTACTTTTTGAGGCTTCATGGCTTATTATACCATTCAAGCACCTTGTTGTTGATGGTGCGAATTTTTTGTGGGTCAGTAACATCGATAACTACATCTGAAGGGATTTTTCTGAAAAAGGTTTTTTGACGACGGAAGTAAGCGTGCTCGTCGTATTTCCATCTTTCAATAGCCGCATTCAATTTTTGAAAAGAAGGATCCCGAAAATATTCTTTAAATTCTTTGTAAGCCAAAGTGTTCATGCCGGGATCAGCCCAGGAATAGATGTTTTTTAAATTTTTAATTTCTGCCATCAAGCCCGACTTCAATCTTTCCGCAACCCGTCTGTCAATCCGTTCGTATATGACATTATTGGGGGCGGTTAAATTTATATGAAAGATGTCATATTTTGGAAATTCAATAACAGTTGATGGGTGATGGAATAATTTTAATTCAATTTTTCTTATAAGGCGTCGGGGATTATTTTCGTCAGAACGATTAAGACTTTTATAAGACTCAGGATCCAGTGACATTAATATTTTCTGAAGAAGGCGGAGAGGCATAATATTTAGAAGACGACGTAGAGGCCAGCTTGGTTTAACAGAAAAGGTCTCTTTGACAGGATTTATAAAGGCATCGATATACTGAGGAGTACCGCCAACGACGATGGGCAAACGCTTTTTATCGAGAACTTCCCTGACCTTGTCAAAAGCCAGACGTTGATATTGGGCAACAGAGAATGGACAGCTGGGCTCAATGATATCCAAAAGGTGGATAACAACTCCAGTAGGACGGTCTTTCCCGGTGCCAATATCCATATACTTATAAAGTTGGCGAGAGTCAGCAGAAACAAGTTCCCCCTTTATTTTTTGGGCGATATTTGCCGCTAAATGAGTTTTGCCAGTAGCGGTAGGACCGGAAATTATGAGTAGTTTCCCCATTTAGACATTAAACCTAAATTCAACAATATCATCGGGACGCATTACGTAATCCTTGCCTTCATGCCGGAGTTTTCCAGCCTCTTTAACTCCCGACCAGCCGCCGCAGGTGACGAAATCTTCATAGGAGGCAACCATAGCCATAATAAAGCCTCTCTCAAAATCGGTATGAATGGCGCCGGCGGATTGAGGAGCTTTGGCACCAGCTGGTATAGTCCAAGCCCGAACTTCTTTGACTCCGGCAGTATAGTAGGACTGAAGACCTAATGTCTCATAGGCCTTATTGATAATCCTCTCGAGCCCAGATTCTTTAACCCCCAGTTCTTCAAGATAAGACTTCTTATCCTCTACTGAAAATTCCGAGAGCTCATTTTCGATTTTGGCAGAAACCGGGACAACGGTCTCAAAGTTTTCTATGTTTAGATTCCAGTTTTTTATATTTTTGTAGGTGTCTTCATCGACATTGGCCACAATAAAATAAGGCTTGGCGGTGAGAAGAAAGAACTCTTTTAATAAACTTTTTTCTTCGTCATCAAAAGGCAGATTGACAGCCAATCTGCCCTTTTCCATTTCCGTCTTTAATACAGATGCCAGCTGATATTTCTTGCCTGATTTTTCTTTTGAATTATTTTTGTTTTGATCGAGATACCTGTCGATTGTTTCCAAATCTTTAATTATCAGTTCAGCAAAAATAACTTCGAGATCGCCCTGGGGATCAACAGATCCTTCCTTTATAATGTTCTCGTCCGAAAATGCCCTGACTACATGACAGATAGCATCACATTCGCGGATATTGGTCAGAAATTTGTTGCCGAGACCTTCACCTTCGGCCGCCCCTTTGACCAGACCGGCAATGTCGACAAACTCGACTATAGCGGGAATTATTTTTTCGGTTTTGACGATATCTGCCAAAACTGGGAGTTTGTCGTCGGGGACTTCGACCACGCCAACATTGGGGTCGATGGTACAGAAAGGGTAGTTGCTGGCATCAGCGATTTGTTTACCCAATAGAGCGTTGAAAAGAGTTGATTTGCCGACATTTGGAAGGCCGACAATTCCGATTGATAGTGACATTGCGATATTTTACTAAAAATATGTCACTTTTTCAGGATATGTCGGCGTTTTTGGATTAGTCTTGGGGGATATTCTCAATACTTTGAAGAATTATCACCGGGTCTCCTTCGTAATTGTCCAAATCCTCGTCAAGGACAGTATTGAGTTCGTTCTGAACAGCGGTGCGATCAAACTGCCGGACCGTTCCAACTACGCGAACCGTACCCGCTTCTTCGAGGGCAACCTCTTCGTTGTCCGGCCCCCGAGCAATGATCGGTTGACCGCTGATCACCAGAAGACTATCGGCCAATAAACCACCGGCGCTCAGTGTGAAAGACCTGGGACTGATACGATCTTCGATTTCCGAAATAACACTGACAGTCCGATTATAAAAATTGCCAGGATTCTCAAGTATAGAGTCAGCAGTAACGTTGTTGACGCCGGGAGTGGTATCTACAGTAGGAACCGGGGTGCTGCTGTCCGGAGGCAAAATGTCAGTAACAATGTTTTCTTCATTACTAAAAAGTTGAGGCAAAATAATTATTGCCAGTAAAACTAGAGCAGCTATGCCTAATACCCAACCCATACTAATTCCTTTTTGTTTGTCCATAAGTATAATTTTAAAGAGTAACTATTTGAATAGTAATTTTTATTATTAAAATTACAGCCAAATTATGGTAAGAATTATAAAAGAGAAAAGCAAAATGGATTTCTTACATTAAGGTGCCTGTACTCATGATAAGATTAAAAAGTGTAAGTTGACTGCAAGAAAAAGGTAAGTTTCTTGTAAGAATCTACAACAAAATGAGTACAACAACCCCTTATCGCATCAATATAATTCACAGGGACAAGGAAACAGAAGTAGTTTTGGAAATAAACAAAGGGTCATTATCGACATCTTCCCTTCCTCAAACATACGGCATTCTCCAGAAAGAGCTGCCTCACATTTTTGCTTCTCAATGTTTCAACAAAGAGGATTTACCTTTCCGGAAAGAAGTGTTAAATACGGAAACAGGACATCTTTTTGAACATATACTGTTGGAATATCTAAGTGCTGAAAAATTAAAGTCAGGATTTAGAATCGCTACTTATAGCGGTGAAACCTGTTGGGACTGGAAAAAAGAACTCAGGGGCACCTTTCACATCAAAGTCAGCGCGGGAAGGCAAGAAAAGGATCTTTTTTACCGGGCACTGACTAGCAGCTTGTCTCTTTTTAAAAAAATTATGTGGTCTTTTGAAGCTGAATACGAGTATTCAGGAGTGAATCCTTATAAACAGAAACTTAATAGCCAGAAGTTGAGCTTGGCTATGTAAAAAGCAGGCCAGAAAGCCTGCTTTTCTACATTTTTCTCTTACTTACGATTCACTTTCGGCTTCTTTTTTCTTTCTACCGCCACCATGAGATTTCCGGCCACCGTCACGGCCTATTTCACTATAAAAGGACCTACCGTATTTTTCTCTCGTGGTAGTCCCACCTTTCTTTCCCGCTTCTTGGACGGTCATATAATTTTTCTTTTGTTCCTTTTTTTGTTCATTGTTTTGGGCCATTTAGAAAATTCACCTCCTGTTTCTTAACTTCTGATTGCTTGATTAAATAAAATATATTTCAAATTATTTAAATTCAAACTAGAGAGCGGTAAGAAACCTGTAAGAGAACAAAAAAGCCCCTCTTGACGAGGGGCTTTCAAAGTAAATGCGATGGATTTACTTGACCATTTTCTTGATCTTGGTTCCGGGAATATATCGGGGCATTCTTCTGGCTACAATTTTCTTTGATTCTTTGGAGCCAATAGCTTTGATGGTCTTGGCTTTAAACATCTTGGTTTTGAAGGTACCAAAACCTGAAAGTTTAACAACTTCACCATTACTGAGAGCTTTCATGATCTCAGAAAGGAAGGTTTCAACAGCTTGCTTAGAAGCTTTCTTGCTTAGTTTAGCTCTTTGAGAGACAAGTTCTATGAGGTCTTTTTTGGTCATTATTTAGTTATCCTAAATTTATAATTCATTCTAATTTTAGCGAATTTAGGGCAAAATGCAAGTATCTATTGCTCATTTTTAACCGCATTTTTATTGATTTTGCTACCGACTATAGTGCTGCTGTTTCTGGTTTCACGAATTACCGTAACCTTAATTTGGCCAGCCCATTTAGCTTCTTCGTCGAGTTTTTCGGCAATATTTTGACTCAGAACAAGGGCTTCAGAATCTGATACTTCGGTAGGTTCGACAATAACCATCACTTCCCTACCGGCCTGATAAGCGGCAACACTAATAACACCGGGAAAACTGTTGGCAACTTCTTCGATGTTCTTCATCCTCTTAAGATACTCTTCGTGAACTTCGTACCTGGCACCAGGCCTGGTACCTGAAGCAGCGTCACCGATATAGACTATAACCGATTCCAAAGATGAGAATTCCTTGTCTTCATGGTGCTCGGCCACACAGTTGATTACGGTTTCTGGTATCTTGTACTGCCTGAGAAGATCCACACCTAAGTCAATATGGGTTCCTTCCTGATCGGAAATAACTTTGCCGATATCATGCAAGAGGGCTCCCATTTTAACAGTGTTAATATCCGCTTTGAGTTCATAAGCTATGGCAGTGGCAATTTTGGTAGCTTCTATGGTGTGTTTTGCCAGATTCTGACCATAAGAGAACCTGAATTTGTATTTGCCAATGTGCTTGATTAGGTCAAGCGGTAAGTTGAAAACGCCAACTTCCTGGCAGATCTTTTTACCTTCAGTAGTTAGTATCTTGTCCATATCATTTTTGGTTTGTGTGACAATCTGCTCAATTTTTAGAGGCTGGATACGACCATCTTTTATTAGTTTTTCTAAAGCGATTTTGGCTACCTCCCTTCGGGTAGAGTCAAATGACGAGATACGAATGTCATTGGACTCATCAAGTTCCAACTCAACGCCAGTCGCTTTTTCAAAAGCCCGAATATTTCTCCCTTCACGGCCAATTATTTTTCCCTTTATTTTTTCATCGGGCAGCGTGATGGTAGAGACGGTGTATTCGGCTACATAGTCAGTAATACCGTGTCTGATGCCATCGATTAAGATTTCTTTGGAGACATCCTCTTCTTTCTGTCTTATTGTTTCCCGGCTTTCTTCCACTTTTTTGGCGATCCATCCGGCCATTTTTTTCTCGGTGCTACTGATAATTAATTGCTTGGCTTTTTCCACATCCAAACCTGAAATTGTTTCCAGCTTCTCCAACTGTTTTTTGTAGAGATCATCAACGGATTCCATTTTTGTCCTAATCTCTGCCGATTGGGAGTCCAGAGACTTTTCTTTTTGGATAAGATACCTTTCTTTTTCAGCTAATGATGATAGCCTTTGGAATATTTCAGCTTCCTTGGCTTTGGCCTCAGCTTCCAACCTTTTGGCGTTATCCAAAGCTTGCTGAATTGTTGCGTCAATTTTTTCTACTGGAGGAGCCGTATTGGAGGAAGCAACTTTTGGCGCTGCTTTTGCTTTAGACTTAGGCTTTGACTTTTGAGTCGGAGAAAAAACAACGCGGTTTTTTTCTTCACTTGCTTCCGGAATCTCTTGAGCAGAACTTGGCTGCTCAACTTTAGCCTTTAGAGTCTTTTCATCACCAGAAATTATCCCCTTAAATTTTGATAAAAATGAATCGAACATAAAACCTCCCTATCTTTTTACTTATTGCCAAATATTAGACAATATAAAACACGCTATGACCAAACGAAGTCGTTTTTGTCTTTATAAACATTAGTCAATTTTTTAAGTAAAAAGAAATTTATAAAAAAAATAATATTTATTCCGTACAGGGATATTTTACTTATTATTTGCCATCTCGTCAATCACAGTTTTTACGTCATTTAGGGAAAAACCTTTTCTAAAGAGACTGGCGATTATTTTGTTTTTTGTTTTAAAATCCGACAAATCTTGTTTGGTAACATTTTTTTTGTCCAATAAGTGTTTTATCTTGGACTTGTCGTCAGACTCCACTTGACCTAATAATTTGCTATCTATGCCCTGCTTTGACAATAAGAATTGCAAATGCCTATTGGATTTATGGCGGTTTTTTTGGAGGATAAAGCGCAGATAATCCTCCGGTTTTAATAGGTCTTTCTTTTTGAGGATGGCGATAACGGAAGCAGTGATGGAGTCGGAGTCAAAAAAAGAAGAATCAATCCTATATTTTATAATTACACCTTTTATTTTATTTTTTATTTTTGGGGCTATAACTTTATCGGTTTTGGGCGACATCGCCACTTGCCTGAGTGCAAACTCGAGGGCCAAATAATAAACCGACTTGGCCACTATGTCCCGGTACTCCTTATCGTGGAGAGACAGATTTTTTTGGAGAGATAATTTTAGGGCTTGATCAAAGGGGAACGGCAAAATCAAGCCGGAGTCAAAGTGGATATTGACCCTGTTTGGAAAGCGGCTTGGTTTTATGCTTTTTATACTAACGGTCATTGTTTGGACTCTGGCGAACTCTCGGAGGAAACTTGAGCACTGGGAGTTCTGACCAATTCCCATATTTTATCCTTCAAATCCCGGGCAATATCCTGATTATCCTTTAGATACTGCTTGGCAGCTTCGCGTCCCTGGATGTTCTGGTCGCCAATTTTGTAAAAAGCGCCCGATTTGGTAATAAGGCCTTTGTCCAAGGCCAAGTCAACCAAGGAACCATAAACTGAGATACCTTCGGTATTCATGATATCGAATTCAGCCTCTTTAAAGGGAGGGGCGACTTTGTTCTTGATGACGCGAGCGCGATGTTGGGAACCAATGGACTCGCCGCTGCTGGTTTTGATGTTGGCAATTTTGCGGATATCGATCCTGACCGAAGCGTAAAACTTTAAGGCTAAGCCACCAGGGGTAGTTTCGGGGTTGCCAAACATAACACCAATTTTCTGACGGATCTGGTTGGTAAAGACAACTATAGAACGGGATTTAGAGATAGCTCCTGTTAATTTTCTTAGAGCCTGGGACATTAGCCTGGCCTGAACGCCAACCATAGCGTCCCCCATTTCTCCTTCAATTTCAGCCTTGGGAACAAGTGCGGCAACCGAGTCAACGACAATAACATCAACAGCATTGGACCGAACCAAGGTCTCAACGATTTCTAGAGCCTGTTCACCACTATCCGGCTGGGAAATTAGCAAGCTATCCAGATCAACACCGATAGCCGCTGCACGGCTGGGATCGAGAGCATGTTCAGCATCAATAAATGCTGCGGTTCCACCCATCTTTTGAGCTTCGGCAACAAGGTGAAGACAAAGGGTGGTTTTGCCTGAGGCTTCCGGTCCGTACACCTCAGTAACACGGCCCCGAGGAAGGCCGCCGACACCAAGAGCGATATCCAAAGGTAAACTTCCGGTGGGAATAACCTCGACTGCCATATCAGTTTTACGGTCACCCATTTTCATTATGGAACCTTCACCATAAGTTTTCTGGATTTGTTCCATGGCAATTTTAACTGCTTCCATTTTTTTGTCTCTAATAGAAGAACTGTCTGTCTTTTGGGTATTTTTAGTTCTGGGCATATTTTTCAAATTATTTAATGTTTAATTATTGATACCACAAGCCGGACGTAAGTCAATAAGCAAACCCGAAGAAAATCCGAAACCGTGATTCTCTTTATTCTATCATTTTTTAAATTAAATTCTAATGGTAAAATAAGAATGCTTTTTAAAAATCGGGGATTGGCGCAATTGGCTAGCGCGCACGTATGGGGTGCGTGAGGTTGCTGGTTCGAATCCAGTATCCCCGACAAAGTATTAGGTGGTGGTACCAAGTTTTTTAATTTGTTCCAAATAATCTTCTTCGTGCCGAAGAGACTCGGTATTTATCCCATTCTTTTTGGCTATCATTAAGCCTTCAAGTACCTGTCGGGCTTCCAGGGCGTCACTTTTCAGCAAATGCTCGACCTTGATTTCGTTTTCTCGGAAATTCCTATCCACTATAGTAAGTGTGGCAAAGAGTAAGGCATAAGTAACAATAACGTCCGTTATATCAGAGATGAAGACAGTATGAATTTTGTTTGCTGATAGAAATTGACGAGTGACTACGCTGACCCTCTCCGTGTCAATCACAAGCTTGTCAGGGAACAAATCAAAAAGCCAGAAGCCTTCAATTACCAAAATCGGTTCACTAGTGTCTTTGACAAACTGATTGAACTTGACATGACTTTTAAGGTCCTCTTTTCTTTGTTCTTTTTGAATATTTTGCCTGATTTGTTGCGAATTGATGGTTTGAGTCGTGACTCCCCCCTTTTTTCCAATATTATTTTTTTTATCTGTTTCCTCGCCGGTTATGATCTTTTTAATGTTAAATCTGCGCATAGCTTATGATAAATTTTTGGTAGCAGATTTAATTAAATATTGAGTTAGAGATGGGTAAGTAATCAGGCTTATAAACTAGTAAGTTATGGTTTATAATTATTAGGCTTAAAGATTATTGTTTAAAATGGATTTTGAAAAGAAAATTGAACAAGAGCTGATGTTTCAGGTGGAAAAGTCAGAAAGCAGTGTTGAAGACAGTAAGAAACACAGTAAAATTGTAAAACACGCCCAAAAAAGTTTGCGTAAAATTATTGCGGATAGATTGGGCGGAAGAACAGCTAATTGCTAGATAAACAGAAGCAACAAAGCCAGAATGAGGGTATAAATTCCAAACAGCCAAAAGTTGTTGTTGGTAAGGGTGTTTCTGAGGAAGCGAAGAGCAATAAGGCCGATAACTGCAGCGACAATAAAAGACAGGACATTGACGGGGTCGAATAAATCCAATTGAGAAAGACCTTCGTAATCAACTAAGGCGGCACCGACAGAAGCGGGAATAAATAATGAAAAAGAGAAATTAAAGGCATTGCCCCTGGACATTCCCAAAAGGAGAGCAGCAAAAATGGTTGAGCCTGAGCGGGAAATTCCAGGTAGGATAGCTAAAGCTTGGAATAGTCCAATAATTATTGCTTTTTTGTAATCAAGTTTAACGTCTTTGGGCTTGAGGTACTTTGTGCATACTACTAAAAATGACGTTACCAGAAAGAATAAGGACAACAGTTGTTGATGAAAATATATTTCACTGACCAAATCCCGAAGAAAAATTCCAACAAAAAGAGCCGGCAGGCTGCCAATAAAGATGAATAGGATATTATCAAAAAAATATTTCAGGGATTTACGAAAATATATTAGAACCGACATCAGAGTAGCGGTATTTAAGAAGATGTTTAAACCTAGAGAAGGTGACAATCCGAAAATGAACTGAAAAAGATTGAGGTGACCGGAAGAGGACACAGGGATAAATTCAGTTAAACCCTGAATTGCACTTAATACCATGGCCGTTAAAAAAGACATGTCCTAATTGTATAACTTTTGGTAACAAAAAAGGAGGGATTGAACCCTCCTTTAATTTTCTAATAAAAGCAGATTAACGCTTTGGAGATTGCTTCTGTCTTCTGGCTTTGCCACCAGTTCCCACCATTCTTCTTTCTTTAACACGAGAATCCACAGTCAGCAAACCCTGACCCCGCAGAAGTGAAGTAAAAACAGCTTGGTTTGACTTTTGAAGGGCACGGGCGATAGCAAGTTGTAAAGCTTCCAACTGGCCTTTTTTGCCGCCTCCTGATATTCTGGCGGTAAAATAGTATTTACCGAGAGTGTCGGTGGCCAAGAAGGGATGGTTGTAAATGGACTGATCTTCATTGCCAGGGAAATATTTATCAGCAGATAATTCGTTGACATGCGAGTCACCTTTACCGAAAAATAATTTAACGGTAGCCGAAGCGGCTTTTCTTCTTCCGACTGCAAATGTATAGTTATTGGCTGTTTTCTTTGGCATATTTATTTTCTAAACTTGTCGGCGTATTTATGATCCGGGCCAACAAAAACTTTTAATCGGGTCATTCTTTGTTTTCGGAGTCGATTCTTGGGCACCATACCTTCTACAGCGTGCATTATAACTTTCCGAGGATCTTTAGCCATCATTTCAGCGAGGGTAAAGGATCTCAGGTTGCCAGCATAACCAGTGTAATGATGATACATTTTGGTCTTCATTTTGTTGCCGGTAACTTCGATTTCGGAGGCGTTGATGGCAACTACATAGTCGCCCTGGTCGGCATTATAAGAAAAATCAGGTTTGCCTTTGCCAATGATCAACTGAGCGATCTCTGTTGCCGCCCGGCCTAAAGTTTGACCGGAGAGATCGACTAGGTGCCAGGATCTTTTGGGGTTATTGCCTTTGGTTACGGTTGTTTTTGATTTCATTTCTGCTCCTTTTTGACGTTAACTTTTCTGGTTTTTACTGCTTTGACGGTTTCTTTTTTGGCTCTTGTTTTGGTTTTTGACTCCGGCTTGGAAGTTTTTTGGTTTTCAACAGCCTCCTCTTTTTCATTTAGTGAATAGGGTTTGGTAAAAGACATTTTGACAACTAAGGCATCATCTCCTTGTCTTCTTTTTACCCTGGTAAGCTTGGTGAAATTAGAATTTCTGTCAGAAAATGATTTATTAAGAGCGGCAATCACCCGGGTAACAAGTTTTTTATCCTGAAAATGACGGTGGAAGTACCTATGAGCTATAAGGTCGTTTTTTAAGGCTACAGCACAGAGCTTTTCAATTGTAGGAGTGACTGCCTTGGCCTTGGCTTCGGTAGTCTCTACAACTCCATGACTGAACATACTCTTGGCAAGTGATTTAAAAAGGGCCTGGCGCTGGTGATGATTTCGGCCTAATTTTTTGCCGAACACTCTCTTTTTCATTTTATTTCCAAGAAAAGCCTTTCTCTTTTAACCAGGCATCAATAATTTTTAACGACTTTTCGCCAACATTTTTGGCCTTGCTAACTTCAAGGCGGCCGGCTTTGATTAGGGTGTCAATGGTTGTGTAACCGGCTTTTTTGAGGGCATTGGTAACACGCAAAGGGAGTTCAATTTCCTCAATAGAAATATCGGCACCTTGGGACATGGGGCTAGATTCAATAGTAATTACTTCTTCATCGAATTCTTTGGGATCAACGATTTGGTTATAGGAATTAATTAAGTCTTTGGCGGCAAACTTTAAAGCCTGGAGAGGATCGATAGAACCATCGGTCCAAATGTCCATGGTTAACTTGTCGTAGTTAGACTTTTTTCCTAAACGGGTAGGTTCAACGGTATAATTGGCTTTGGTAATGGGTGAAAAAGCAGCGTCGAGTATAATTTCACCGACAATATCAGTTTTTTGTTCTTTGGCCATTGTATAGCCGACTCCCCTTTCGACAGTTATTTCCATCCTAAGAGATGATTTGTTGTCTGCTAAAGTAGCAATAAGCTGTTCGGGATTGGCAACTTTACAAACTTCACTTGTGGTAATGTCTCCGGCGGTGACGGGACCGGCACCAGTTTTGTCCAGTATTAAGGTCACAGGCTCTTCCCTATTGCATATAAATTTTACCTTTTTCAAATTTAAAGAAATCTCAACCAGATCTTCTTTGACACCGGGAAGGGTGGTAAAGAGGTGGTTGGCACCGTCTACCTTGATCCTAGTGATGGCGGCTCCCGGAACAGTAATAAGAAGAACGCGACGCAAGCTGTTACCGAGAGTATGACCAAAACCACCGACCAAAGGGCTAAGCTCAAATTTACCGTATTTATTGTCGGTCTTGACTGTTTTGATGTTAAATTTATTGGTTTCTATCATAGTTTTTTGTTTTTACCTTGAATAATATTCAACAATTAAATTAACATCAATGTCATTATTCAGTTCATCCACTACTGGCTGACTGATAATTTTGACACTGTTGTCTTTTTTAGATTTTTCCATCCAGGTGGGAGTGGTAAAATCTTTGTCCTGTAGTCTAAAATTGTCTTGAGAGAGAGAAGAAGCGGCCGGGTCAAGGCTAATAAGGTCGCCTACTTTGACCAAATACGAGTTCACATTAAGAGGCTTGCTGTTGACCAGTACATGGCTATGGCTGATTAATTGCTTGGCATGGTTTCTGGAAAGAGCCAGACCGGATTGATAAACAACGTTGTCGAGTCTGGTCTCCAGGAGAGACATGAGGTTGTCACCAACTAAACCTTTTATTTTTTTGGCTTGCTGAAAATAGTTTTTGAATTGGGTCTCTTGGACACCATAAATTCTTTTGGCTTTTTGTTTGGCACGAAGCTGCAGCCCGTAATCGGAGGGTTTGTTGCTTCTTCTTAGTCCGTGCATTCCGGGTTTAACGGCTCCTTTTTTGTCGATGGGACACTTAGAAAAACATCTCTCACCTTTTAGGTAGAGTTTGGTGCCTTCGGCTCGGCAAAGACGGCATTTGGTATCGAGGGTAATTCTTGACATATGATTAAACTTTTCTTTGTTTAGGAGGTCTTGGGCCGTTATGAGGAATGGGAGTGATATCTGAAATCATCTCAACCTCAAAATCTCTTTTGGTTCTCAGGTAACGCAGAGCGGCATCACGACCAGTGCCAGGACCTTGTAGATAAACTGATAATTTTTTCATACCAATTTTTTTTGCTTCATCAAGAGCTTTCTCGATAGCGGTAGTGGCGGCAAAGGGAGTTGACTTGCGGGCACCCTTAAAACCAGCCTGTCCGGAGCTGGACCAAGAGATGGTGTTGCCTTTGGGATCAGTGACAGTAACGATAGTATTGTTAAAAGAGGATTTGACATAAAGCCGACCTTCGGCAAAGCTTTTGGGGGCTTTTTTCGTGGTAGCGACTTTAGTGGTGGTAGTATTTTTTGGATTGGCGTTCATAGTTTTTATTTATTTTTAGAAGCAGCAGCAGCGTTCTGCTGTGATTCGATTTTTGCCCAAGCTTCTTTGGTTAATGAACCAACTGTCTTCTTTCTACCTTTTCGGGTACGGGCGTTGGTCTTTGTTCTTTGGCCGTTAGCGGGCAGACCGACTATATGTCTGATCCCACGGTATGATTTAATGGCTTTTAGACGGTCAATGTTTTCCCTGATTTCTTTCTTCAAGTCGCCTTCAGTTCTTATGGTTTCGAGGGCTTTCATTAAGCTGCTGATATCGTCACGGGAAAGATCCTTGATTCTGGTATCGAGGCTTATATTGGCTCTTTTGGCCAGTTGGGTAACATTAGAACGGCCAATGCCGAAAAACCTGGTCAAGCCGATCTCGGCTCTTTCATTGTCTGGTATTTCTACTCCTGCTATCCTCATATTATCCTTGTTTTTGTGTATGTCTTTTGGTAGAACAAATAACTCTTCTCACCCCTTTACGGATGACAATTTTACATTTCTTACATCGAATTTTTACGCTTGACTTGACTTTCATAATAACGCTTGGATATTGTAACCTAAAATATTGATAATATCAAAGACTAAATTGGATTTAACCGCGATATATGATTCTTGCCTTTTCCCCGTCAGGGCTCATAACCAAAGTGACGGGGTCTCCAGCCATGACACGAATGCGGTGTATCCTTAATTTACCGGCTAAATAGGCAATTACTTCTTGGCCATTTTCGGTTTCTACCCTAAATAAGGTGTTTGGTAAAACTTCTGTGACTGTACCTTTTGTTGTTGCTTCTTTAACCATTGAATGTGTATTATTATAATATTTTATCGATATTTTGGCAAATATCCAGATAAATTGGTTCGACAGGCCGATTACCGTCGATTTCAATAAATTTATCTCTTTGTCTAAAGTAGTCCAAGATTGGATTAATTGTCTCGTCATAGGCTTTCTGGCGGGCGGCAATAGCTTCCGGAGTTTCATCCGACCTACCAGCATCAGAGAAACGGGTGCCGGCTTGAGCCTGGGCCGTTCTTCTCCGGCTGATTTCTTCAGCGGTAACAGCTAAATGAATTAAAAGACCGATATCCTGACCTTTGCTTTTTAGGAAATCTTCAATTAATGGACCTTGGGCAATTGCCCTGGGATAACCATCTAAAATAAAATTGCTATTGCCAATGGATTCAAGTTTATTTTTTAGTACAGCAAAAGTGACTTCATCAGGAACCCAGACGCCTTTATCGATGTAGCTCTGGGCAGCCTTACCATATTCGGTTTGAGCCGCAATTTCGTCTCTTAATAACTGACCCATAGACAGATGGGTTAAATTGTATTTTGAGGCAACCATTCTGGCCTGTGTGCTTTTGCCACAACCTGAAGGTCCGATGATGAAAAGGTTTAGGGACATCTTTGTGTTAATAAGTAAGTTTTTCGTAGTTATAGGTTTGAACTACGTTTTCAATTTTTCGGGTTAATTCAATGATAACCGATACGACTATAAGAAGGCTGGTGCCGCCAACAGTTAAGGTAGAGATCCCGGTAAAACGCTGAACCAAGGAAGGAGCAACGGCGATTATACCCAGAAATACAGCTCCGATTAACAGAACTCTATTTATCAGGTATTGAAGCCTTTTTTCCGTAGCAAGACCGGGACGGATACCAGGGATAAATCCCCCTGATTTTCTTAGTTCTTCGGCAATATCTTTTGGTTTGAAGACTACCGATGTGTAGAAATAGGTAAAACCAATAACCAGAAGAAAATAAAAAACGATATATACATAACTGCCCGGATTAAAAAAATTTGCAATTTGAGTAGCAAGGTTGGCAACAGCAGGATAAGGCAAGCGGCCCAAGAATTGACCTATCAGAGAGGGGACGGTAGCCAGAGATACGGCAAAGATTATAGGCATAACTCCGGCGGTGTCCACTTTAATAGGTAAGTAGGTCGTTTGGGCTCTTTTGGCATAGCCGACAGGTACCCGCAGGATAGCTTCTTCGACCATAACAATGCCCAATATCATGGCAATAGCCAAGGCTATAAAAACTATCAAGTTCATGCCGGTTTGGGGGTTGGAAAAGTCAGCAATGTTTAGAGTCTGAAAGAAGCCGATGGGAAGCCGGGCAATAATACCGGCAAAGATAAGCATGGAAATACCATTCCCCACTCCGTAATTATTTATCAGCTCACCAAGAAAAATCATAATCATCGTGCCGGCAACCATGCTTAATACTAGTGCAACTACAGTAATTACAGATAGTTCCGTAATAATATTTTGTGATCGGAGAATGCCGTACATACCCAAAGCCTGGATAAGAGCAATCGGGATCGTGGCAATACGAACATACTGATTTATTTTGGCACGGCCATATTCACCTTCTTTCTGCAACTCTTCCAGCTGGGGAACTACTAAGGTTAAAAGCTGCATCATGACTGAAGCATTAATGTAGGGGTTAAGGCCCAAAGCTAAAACAGAAAAATTAGCCAGGGTGCCTCCGGAAAAGATATCCAGAAGGGATAACAGCTGATTTTGAGCAAAGAAATTCCTTAGAAGCCCCAAGTTGACACCAGGAACCGGAACGTGGGCAATAAAGCGGAAGAGGATAAGAATACCAAGAGTGATCAATAGTTTTTTACGAAGCAGGGGCGTTTTTAAACCGTCAAGATAAAGCGAAAGAGTTTTGGCGACTTGGTTCATTAATCTATCTTACCACCAGCAGATATAATTTTCTTTTTGGCCTGCGAAGATAAATGAATGTCCGGTTTTAGGGTTAAAGCTTTGGTAAGTTCTCCGTTGGAAAGAACTTTTACTATTATCCCGGAATTAGTCTTAATATTAAATTTTTCCGTAATCGATTTAAGGTCTACGACAGAATTGGCACGGAAGGCTTTGTTTAAGTCGTTAAGGTTCAAAGTTACAACATTGTTTATTTTTTGAAGGCGGTGCTTACCTCTTAAAAAAGGCAACCTCTTGATCCATGATTTTTTGATTTTGGTACCATCAAAAGTCAGTTTAGTCTTGCCCCTGACTTTATCTCCCTTGGCACCTCTGGTGGTGGTGTGACCCCCGACTCCGGAGCCGTATCCCCGACCGACTCTTTTAGATTTTTTTGTGGTAGTTTTTGGTAAATTATTTAGAATCTCCATAGTTAGTATTTAGAAGGGACAAGGCTTTATAAGTAGCCCAAACATTAATTGCTTTATTTTTTGATCCGATAATTTTACTTACGACGTCTTTGATTCCTCCAAGCTCGACAACCGAACGAACGGGACCTCCAGCAATAATGCCACTTCCGGCCTTACCGGGACGAATCATTATTAAGGCTCCTTTGAATTTTAGCCTTACTGAACTGGGGATTGTGCCATCAACCAAGGGAACATTAATTAAGTTTTTCCTGGCTCTTTTGGTACCTTTTTGGATAGCATCGGCGACGCTTTTGGCTTTACCCAATCCGACACCAACACGGGACTTTTTGTCACCGCTAACTACCAAGGCGGTGAAGGATATCTGATTGCCACCTTTGGTTTTTTTGGAAACTCTTTTAATCTGAACAACTTTCTCAGAAAATTCAGTTTCCGGTTTTTCGAATTTTCGTATTTGTCTTTCTTCTTGATTCATAGTTAGAATTTTAGACCACCTTCGCGGGCGGCATCAGCCAGGGCTTTAACACGGCCATGATAACGATATAGACCCCGGTCAAATCTGATATTAGCAATATTTTTTTCAGATGCAAGCTTGGCAATTTCTTTACCAACCTCCTGAGCTTGTTCAAGTTTAGTGCCTTTTTTAAGATCTAGTTTTTTGGTAGAAGAGGCAACGAGAGTTTTGCCATGTTTGTCATCGACAATTTGAGCCCAAAGGTGCTTATTGCTGCGAAAAACAGTTAATCTGGGGATACCGATATTGGTAGCCAGCTGTTTTCTGACTTTAATTAATCTTCTTTTTTTGGTGTCGTGAGTAATCATAGTTTTAGGCCTTGGCAGTTTTACCAGCCTTAAGCTTGATAAATTCGTCAACGTAGCGGATTCCTTTACCTTTGTAGGGTTCAGGTTTGCGGATTTTACGAATGTTGCTGGCAACCTGGCCGACAAGTGTTTTGTCGATACCAGTAATTATTAATCTGGAATCTTCGGGTGTTTGAAATTGGATGCCTTCGGGAGCCTCTACTGTTACCGGATGAATGTAGCCGGCACTGACGACAACTTTGTTACCTTGAAGAGCAAATTTATAACCAGTGCCCCGGATTTCCAGTTCTTTCTTCCAGGGGTTAAGGACACCATTGATCATATTATTGATATGGGCCCTGGTGCTACCGTGATTGGCTTTAATTTTTTTGTCTTCCGTAAGACGGCTAACGATTACTTCCCCGTCTTTTACCTCGACATTAATCTTGGCGGGGATACGAAGGGATATATTGCCTTTGGGACCGGCTACAGTAATCAGTTTTTTGTCAATAGTGACGGTCACTTCGGAGGGAATTGATATTGGTTGTTTTCCTATTCTAGACATATCAGTAGAGTTCGGCGACGACTTCACCTCCAAGTCTTTTGGCAGTAGCCTCTTTCTGAGACATTAAACCTTGAGAGGTAGAAATAATAATTAAGGAGTTAGGTGTCACACCCCAGGGTAGTGAAGAGGCTTTTTCATAAAGTCTCCGGCCTGGTTTTGAAAAAAGCTTGACGTCGTAAACAACAGGCTGGCGGTTATTGTACTTTAGCTTAAGAGAGATTTCTTTTTTACCTTCATTGTCTGTTATGTTGTAATTTTCAATCAAATTGTGTTTCTGCAAAAGACCGGCGATAGATTCACAGTACCTGGAGAAAGGGGCTTTTATTGTCTTTCTACCGGCTCTGTAGCCGTTTTTTATCCGAATTAAGAAATCTGTTGAGGGAGAATTTATCATATTACCAGCTTGCCTTTTTAACACCAGGAAGCATTCCTTTGTTGGCTAAATCTCTAAAGCAAAGACGGCACAGGCCAAAAAGCCGAATAAAAGCATGAGGACGGCCGCATATCTGACATCGATTATGATATCTGACTTTGTATTTTAATTTTTTCTTTTCTCGTTCAATTTTTGCTTTTGTAGCCATAATTATTGCTGTTTTTCAAAAGGAAAACCTAGGCCGGATAATAACATTTTTGACTCTTCAATGGAAGAGGATGATATGTTTAGAGTAATCTGAACCGACCTGATTTTGTTAACTTTATCAAGATCGATTTCAGGGAAAATTGTCTGGTCTTTGATAACCAAATTGTAATTACCTGCCTGGTCGAAAGAAGACAGAGGCATGCCCTTGAAGTCTCTTAAGCGGGGTAAAACCAGATTAAAAAGCTTTTCAACAAAATCATACATTCTCTCACCCCTTAAAGTAACTTTGAGAGCCAGGGGATCACCTTGTCTTAGTTTAAAGGTAGAGATAGATTTCTTGGCTTTAGTTAACATGGGTTTTTGCCCGGTGATAGCTGTGATTTCGTTGATGGCGTTATCGAGGGATTCCCTACTTTCCCTGGCATCAGGTACCCGACAGTTGATAACAACCTTTTTGAGTTTAGGAAGTGCGTTGATATTTTTACTCTTGATATCTTTTATCAGGTCGGTGGTGATTTGCTTAATATTGGCGTATAACATAGTTATTTTTTATTTGTCTTGGTTTCAATAATATTTTTACATTTTTTGCAAAATCGGTATTTTTCACCGGATTTGTCTATTTGGTATCCGACCCGAGTTGGTTTTTGACAGTTGGGGCAAATTAGAGCGACCTTTGAGACATAGAGAGGTTTCTCAATTTCGATAATGCCACCGGGTTGACCTTTTTGACCTTTTTGGTGTTTCTTGAAAACATTCAGCCCTTGAACAAGAACGCGCTGGGTTTTGGGCAAGGCCCTGACGACCTCTCCCCGTCTGCCTTTGTCTTTACCGATGAGAACAGTGACGTTGTCACCTTTTAAAATTTTCATATTAGTAAACCTCTTTGGCCATCGAGGCGATCTTGCTAAAGCCAGCATCTTTTATTTCGCGGGCAATCGGCCCGAAAATTCTGGTGCCTCTCGGGTTATTTTGAGAATCAATTATAACACCGGCATTGTCAGAAAATCGGATGTAAGAACCATCCGCACGATTAATTTCTTTTTTGGTCCTGACAATTACCATTTTGACTTTTTCTTTTTTGCGGACGATGCCATTGGGGATAGCATCTTTGACTACAGCCAAGACAATATCGCCAATAGTACCCTTTTTGTGATGGTAGCCTTTATAGACGTGGACCACCTGAACCCTTCGGGCTCCACAGTTATCGGCTGGTTTAATAATACTTCTAAGTTGAACCATAGGTTATGCAGCTTTAACAATTTCTAAAGTTGTAAATCTTTTAAGTTTGCTCAAAGGTCTGGTTTCGAGAACACGTACAGTGTCGCCGGACTTGGCCTTAAGGTTGTTTTCGGCGTAAATCTTCTTATTTTTCCTGACAATTTTCTTGTAAATCGGATGGCGGCTTTGATAGGCCAATGAGATAACAATAGTATTGTTCATCTTGTCAGAAACAACAGTACCCGTAAATGTTTTACCAATTTTGTTCAGTTCACTTGTTTTTATTTTATTTGTTTTGTTCATTTTCTTTTTCCTTGATTAATGTCGAGACAAGAGCTATCTTGTACTGTATTTTCTTAAAGACAGATGTGTCTTTTACATTCCCGGTAGCATGCTTAGCTTTACTTTCTACAAATTCTTTTTTCAAATCAATGAGGCTCTTTTGCAGCTCTTCCCGACTGTTTTGATGGTATGCTATTTTATCAGTTTTTTTCATAATTTGGGCCTTTATTTTCTTTTAACAACCCTGGTAACCATGGGAACTTTAGCAGCGGCCAGACGAAGAGCTTCATTGGCTTCTTCTTCGCTGACACCGGCAACTTCGAATAATATCTTTCCGGGTTTAATTACGGCAACGTAACCTTTTACATCGCCTTTTCCGGCTCCGAGAGGAGCGCCAGCACCTTTTTCAGTTATTGGTTTATCGGGAAAAACACGAATCCACATGCGGCCATTTCTTTTGGTGGCATGGGTAATGGCTCTACGGGCGGCTTCAATTTGGTTGGCAGTAAGCCAACCACGATCCAATGCTTTTAGGCCAAAATCACCAAAGGAGACGAGGCTGCCTTTGGAGTTGCCGCGCATTCTACCCCTAAATTGTTTTCGATATTTGGTTCGGCTTGGTTGTAACATATTGATTTCCTTTTTAGGTTAAGCACAAATAAACTTTTACTCCGATATAACCCGATCTGGTTAGTGAGGGGGTGTGGTGATAATCAATTTTGCTTCTAATAGTACTTAAGGGTACAGTTCCCAAGGAAAACTTCTCTCTCCGACCAATTTCGGCACCGTTAATTCTTCCGGATAAAATGACCTTGATACCTTTGGCTCCGGCGGCCATAGACTTCTCCATGGCAGAAAGGACAGCACGACGGTAAGGCATTCTTTTGGTAAGTTGATAGGCTATTTTTTCGGCGATAAGCTTGGCGGATAGTTCGCTTTGTTTAAATTCTTCCACTTGAATGTCAATGTTTTGTTTGTTTTTGGGCAAGATTTTTTGAAGATCTTTTTTTAGGGCCTCAAGCTCTTTCCCACCACGGCCGATTACCAATCCAGGGCGGCTAACGACAAGAGTAAGCTTTATTCTTTTAGTAGACCTCTCAATTCTAATTGAGACGATTCCGGCAGAATATAATTTTTTTTGAATAAAGTCCCTGATTTTTTTGTCTTCCATCAAGAAATCAGCGTACTTATTGCTGCCGGCATACCAGGAAGACTGCCATTCCGGGCTATTCTTGACGGTTTCTAGTCTGAAGCTGATTGGATTTACTTTTTGACCCATAATTACTTAGTTTCACCTTTAACTATTATTTCGAGACGACTGTGTCTTTTTTGGATTAAACCACGGGCAAAACGGGAGCCGTGTGACTTATCCATTCTTTTTATCTTTAAACCTTCGTCCACCCTGATAGAATCAAATTTTAGAGTTTCGGGATCGATACTAAAGTTTGTTTTGGCATCAGAAATTACATTTTGAATAGCTTTGTGAAGAATTCTGGCAGATTTAGTGTTGGTAAATTTTAGCTGAGTTAAAGCAACGGCAGGTTTAACCTTTTTAACAGTGTTGGCCAGCAACCTAAGTTTTCTTGGCGATATCTTGATATTTTTGTCAAGATATTTGGCTGTTTTGGTTTCGGGAGCAACAACAGCTGCCACTTCTTTGGTGACCTTGTTTTCTGTTTTGGGTGTTACCTTGTTTACTTTTTTAGCTGGCATATTATTTTTAGGTCTTTTCAATAACCCTCTTAACAACACGTCCATGACCTTTGAAGGTTCTAGTGGGGGCGAATTCGCCGAGGCGATGCCCTACCATATCTTCAGTAACATAGACATTAATAAATCGACGACCATTGTGGACGGCAA
>JBMNON010000020.1:0-9021 GCA_050943115.1 Patescibacteria group bacterium | reverse complement strand
CATCCTCCGTTGATTTGATACTTCCCGCCCCCTGCCAAAACGACAAATAAAGCTCTTTGCATCTCCTGTCAAACTTATCCATATCATCTTTGGGTAAATTCTCCTTCAGTAAATCAAAAAACTGTTTAAAAAGTCTCGGGTCGATTTTATCTCTATACTGGCTGTAAATAGGCTCTCTTACTTCTCCTCCGGCAAAGTTTTCCGACAGATGGGCCATGGATTCATTTATTGCCTTTCTGGCTTGCATAAACAATTTTTGGGCGCTGTTTCGTTCATCACTTTCTTTATTCATTTCAACGGCCGCTTCAACCATATCGGCTCCTCCTGCTACCCTCATCAGTCCTAAATGGGTAAATTCGTGGGCGAGTACTGAACCGTAATCCGCCATCCCGCCCCTCCCCAGTAACTCCAGGTTAATCGTACCGCTCAAACTATCTGCGTGGGCAACACTCAAGCTGCCGCCCTTCGCCCACAGCAGGCAATTTAAAAGCATCTCATCCTCCCTGCTGACATCCCCTGATAACTTTTTATCAACAAGTTCCAGGACTCCCACCGGACTGACCTCTTCCATCCGGCTCTTGACCACCGCCCTTACCTCTCCACCAACCTTCCCGTCTGAAACTAGTTCTCCTAACTTACCCCTCATTTGCCCAATGTTACTCTCGTCGCTCAAAAATCTCAGCTCGCTGTCAAATCCCTTTCTGATACCCTCTGTTACCTTCCCGGCCTCTTCTTCATCCATACCAAAATTCCGGCATCTTCTCGCCAGCGTCTCCCTTTCCGAAGATAACCAGTTTCCCAATTTGTCTTTAATCGACGTTTTCACTTCTTCACTCCTAAATATTACCGTTACTTCAGTTGCTTCCATTTTTCTAATTTATTGTCCCTGTTTCCGTTTTCTTTTTCAACTCACTCTCCGCTTATCGGGTTTATGCCTAATTAATGATAAAATTAGCCAGTGGAAAACCAAGTCGAAGAGATCAAGAAAAAAATAGATATTGTCGAATACATCCATAAATTCATTCCCTTGCGTAAACGCGGCCGTCATTTTGTCGCCTGCTGTCCCTTCCACACTGAAAAAACACCCTCCTTTATTGTTTCCCCCGAGTTGCAGATTTATAAGTGCTTTGGCTGCGGCAAGGGTGGTGACATTTTCTCCTTTGTCCAGGAATATGACCGTATTGAATTCAGGGAAGCCCTGGAAGAATTAGCCAAAATAGCCGGTATAACTCTAAAAAAATCCGCCCCCTTTACCAAAGAAGAGTCCCAAGCCAAGCGCCTTCTTCAAATTAACGAGGAAATTGCCAAGTTCTATCACTACATCTTGACTTCTCATCCTCTTGGCAAGCTGGCTCTGGCTTACCTCTCCGACAGAGGTATTAAAGCATCAACAATAAAATTGTTCAAAATTGGCTATTCTCCCGAAAACGCAGCCCTTTTAATAAATTATCTTAAAAAGAAGGGCTTTTCTGAACCCGACCTTATTGCCACCGGCACCTTAGGCCAAAGCAATTATAGCCGTCGTCTTTATGACCGCTTTCAAGGTCGTCTGACTTTTCCTCTGGCAGACTACCGCAACCGGATATTGGGCTTTTCCGGCCGCATCCTGCCTACCACCCAAAATCAGAACTCCGCCAAGTACATCAACTCTCCCGAAACCCCTCTTTACCACAAAAGCCATACTGTTTTTGGTCTCAATCATGCCAAAGAAGCCATTAGGCAGGCCGATTCGGTTTTGGTTGTCGAAGGCGAATTTGATATGATTTCTCCCTTCCAGTCCGGTGTCAAAAACGTCGTTGCTATCAAGGGTACTGCTTTTACCGAAGACCAGCTCCGCCTCCTTCGCCGTTACACTACCAACCTCATTCTTGGACTTGATTCCGATTTTGCCGGCAACAATGCTGCAGTGAAAAGCATTGAAATGGCTGAAAATCTGGATTTCGACACCCGTGTTCTGGTCCTGGATGATGACTACAAAGATCCCGACGAGGCAGTCAAAGCTGATCCGGAAAAGTTCAAAGAAAAGTTCAAGCAGGCGGTTCCGATAGGGGATTTTCTCATCACCTCTGCTATTAAAAATTTTGGCATCGATACCCCCTCTGCTAAAAAGAAAGTCATGGAAATGGTCCTGCCATTTTTGGTTAAAATCAAAAGCCCGGTTATTCAAAATGATTATTTACGCCAGCTGGCTACAGCCATCGGCTCCGACTACCAGTCGATGGTGCAGGAATCCAGAAAACATCAGGGAACCAAAAACACCGACCTCAACCCGCCCTCCCCCAAAATTACCGCCTCTTCTCAGGAGCCGGCGGCTACTTCCAATCTTATTCATCTTCAGGAGAGTCTCCTGGTCCTCCTACTAGGTTCCCGCAATCCTTCCAAAGTCGCCAAAAGCATTCAAAAACATCTTCAGCTTATTACCGATTCTCGTTATAAAGCCATTATCGAACAACTTTTTTCGCATGACGTTTTTGACCCCCATACCTTTCAGGAAAAATTACCACCCGAATACCGCCAAATTTTCCAAAATCTCTATTTGGAAGCTACTTCTCAGACTCTTGAATCCCTTGTCCGCCGCAATCAAATCAAAAAAACCGCCAATCTTATAACCACTATTCTTATCAAAGAGGAAATGAAGCAGATAAGCACAAAAATTGCTCAAACTGAAACAACTCACCAAGAAGATGAGTTAAAAAAATTAGAATTGGAGTATAATAAACTCTTGGAGCGGCTCTCCCGGCTCCAGAATCAAAAAACCTTGTAAAATCCTATAAAATTTGATATAAACTATAAATGGCAGTAGCTCTCGATTTCTCAAAAGTCAAACAAAGTTTAGTTAACCAGGCCAAAAAACTTCACTATCTCACCAATGAGGAAATTTTGGCCCAAATTCCCGAACCTGAGAAGAATGTTGACCAGGTCGACGAACTTTTTGACTATCTTTTTGATAAAGGCATTGATGTTTTCGATAAAGTTGAATCCCGGGAAATAATCGAAGCCGACAAAACCAAAGTCAGCAGCGCCGATCTTTTCTCCCTTCTTTCTTCCAAAACCGGTGTTGATTCGGTCAGGATGTATCTAAAGGAAATCGGCAAAATTGATCTTCTTACTTTTGACCAGGAAGTTTATCTGGCCCAGCAAATTGAAAAAGGTTCTCAAATTGCCCGCGAACAGCTAATCAATGCCAACCTTCGTCTTGTCGTTTCCATTGCCAAAAAATATATCGGTCGAGGTCTCAGCTTCCTTGATTTGGTCCAGGAAGGTAATCAGGGTTTAATGCGTGCCGTTGAAAAATTCGACTGGAAGAGGGGATTTAAATTTTCTACTTACGCCACCTGGTGGATCCGGCAGGCTATCACCCGGGCTATCGCCGATCAGGCCAAAACTATCCGTATCCCCGTTCACATGGTCGAAACCATCAACAAAGTTTACAAAGCCACCCGGGCCCTTACTCAAAAACTCGGTCATGAACCTACCGTCGAACAAATTGCCCAGGAAGTCGGTATTACAGTTGATAAAGTCGAAGAAATCTATCGTATCTCCCAGGACACCACCTCTCTGGCTACCCCTGTTGGCGATGACGAGGATTCTTTTTTAGGCGACTTTATCGAGGACACCACTCAGCCTTCTCCCTACGAGGAAACCAGCAAGGAGCTCCTTCGCGAATCTATCGAAGAAGTTCTGGATTCCCTCGACGAGCGTGAAGCCAAAGTTTTGAGTTTGCGCTTTGGTTTAATGGGCGAAACCCCCAAGACCTTGGAAGAAGTCGGTAAGATTTTCAATGTTACCCGTGAGCGCATCCGCCAGATCGAGGCCAAAGCTCTCCGTAAACTTCGCCATCCTTCCCGTCGAAAGAAACTCCAGGATTATCTTGAATAATTTATGTCCAAACCCGCCATTATTAATGCGTTCTTAGCGTTTCTTACCCTGATGCTAGCCCTTACTTATTCACTTCTCCTGCCCAAATATTCTTTTACATAATTTTATTCTTTGACCTCTTCTTCTTTTAGTGTTATCTTATTGCCCTAATATAATATTAAAGAAATTATGCCTATACCCGAAATCGGATCTCCGCTCCCAATCGAAATAATTGTTGGCCGACATACCCTCCAGGCCATAAATGAAGTTGCTCCCCAGCATTCCCTTACTATTCAGGTTCTTACCCCGGAAGGGGAGTTTTGCCGCTATGCTCCTGTCAATCTTTGCCCGGACCAATCCTACATTCGTATTTATCGCTCCAATCGGGCCGATCTGACCGAATTTTGGCACCAGGTTGAAGATACCAGCCGCCAGATTCGTCAGCGTCAAAACCAAAGCTAATTGTTAAGTAGTATAATTAACTATTCAACAACTTCCTGTTATGTGAAACAAGATCGGTTCTTTATGACAAAAGCGATAATCACTGTCAACAATCTCACCAAAAAATTTAGCAACTTGACTGCGGTAGACAATGTCACTTTTGATGTCAAAAAAGGTGAAATATTTGCTTTCCTAGGGCCCAACGGTGCCGGTAAATCCACCACTATTAAAATGCTGACTACTCTCCTCAAGCCTACCAAAGGCAAGATGCTTATAAACGGCTTTAATCCCCAAACCCAGCAGGACGAAACCAGGCAATCCTTTGGCATTGTTTTTCAGGATCCCAGCGTCGATGACGAACTTACTGCTCAGGAAAACATGGAACTTCATACTGCTCTCTATGGTATTCCCAAAGATATCGTTGCCGATAGGATCAAATCCATGCTTGACTTGGTTGATCTATGGAACCGCCGCCACGACTTTGTCAAAAACTTTTCCGGAGGTATGCGTCGCCGTCTGGAAATTGCCCGCGGCCTTCTCCACCATCCCCAGATCTTATTCCTCGATGAACCCACTCTTGGACTCGACCCTCAGACCCGCAATCATATCTGGAATTACATCAAAGAAATCAACCAAAATGAACAAATGACTGTCTTCTTTACTACTCATTATATGGAAGAAGCCGAAAAAATAGCTAAGCGCATTGCCATTATCGACCATGGTCAAATTGTTGCCATCGGCACTCTAAAAGAACTTAAAGATCAAACACAAACTAATTCCCTCGAAGAAGCCTACCTTAAACTAACCGGCACTACCATCAGGGAAGAAGCTGTTGGTAATTTAGACAGGATGAGGCAGCGCCGCCGTCTTTGGGGAGGGCAAAGATGAGAGTCGTTCACAGTATTTGGCTTCGGCAGATCAAAAGATACTACCGCTCTCGCTCCCGCATGATCGGTTATCTTGGCCAGCCATTATTATTCCTTCTGGCCTTTGGTTATGGTTTTGGTTCCATTTACCAACGGGCAGGTGAGGGTAACTTTATCCAGTTTTTATCCCCCGGCATTATATCAATGAGCGTCCTTTTTACCGCTGTTTTTTCCGGTGTTGAGTTAATCTGGGATCGCCAGTTTGGCTTTCTCAAAGAAACCTTGGCCGCTCCCGTTCCCCGTTACAAAATCGTCCTTGGCCGCACCCTTGGTGGTGCCACTGTTGCCACTATACAAGGGATGATTGTCCTCGTTCTTACCTTATTATTCGGCTTCCGTCCCGAGAATTTATATTTTGTTCCTTTTGCCTTCATCTTTGTTTTTCTCATTGCTTTTCTGTATACCGCCCTGGGTACTGCTATTGCTTCAACCCTAAAAGATTTGCAGGGTTTTCAATTAATCATGAATTTTTTAGTCATGCCTACCTTCTTTTTATCCGGCGCTCTTTATCCCCTTACTGGCTTGCCTGCCGTCATGAGAACCGTAACCCGTCTTAATCCACTTTCTTATGGAGTCGACGCTGTCAGAAGCCTGATGATTAGCAATCCTTCCAATTTTGGTATCATAACTGACCTTAGTGTTGTTCTTATTGCCGGGCTTATTGTTATGAGTATTGGCACTTATCTCTTCTCCAAAATCGAAGCCTAATTTACCGATTTTCCTGCCTCAAATCTATTCCCCAATCTGTCACCAAATGTTATAATCATCCTGCTCTCAAAAAATCAGTACAACAATCCCCTGTAGCTCAGTTGGTAGAGCGCGCGGCTGTTAACCGCTAGGTCCGTGGTTCGAGCCCACGCGGGGGAGCACTAGTGGATTCTGGTTCCAATAATTCTCCAAATTTCCGTGTCTATCCGTTATCTCTTTTGGTTCGAACTCAAGTTTTGTTGTAGGGTCTAGTTTTGTAACTCTTCTTAGGGGTTCATACAAGTTTTCAAGTAAGGCACTGATATTCTTGTTAGTTAATTTGAGGTTCGAACTTAGTCTAAATAACAACTCCCTTTTTTCTTCAGTCGTAGTGTTAGGATTATTAAATTTCTCTCTGGCTTTCTTGGCGAAGCTTAACTTCTCTTCAACAACCTTCATCCAATCGTCTACTTTTTCTCCAGCCTTACTAAGTCGATCGTCAATTTGATGCAATTCGCAAAGGCTTTCTGTTTTTCTTTTTTTATACTCCTCATCGCTCATCATGGATCTGTCAACGTTTGCAGGTGAAATCATTAACGCTGTAAGGTTATCAAGTTTTCTTTCACAGTTCGAATGAGCCAACTGAAGACTTTTAATAATCTGATTTCTATCTTTCTCTTCTCCCTCGTTCAATTCATTTAAATGCTTTAATGCCCAATTATGAAATCGCTCCGATATCTGAACCTCACCTAGTAAACTATCTAGCTGATTTTCTAGATCTTTAACCTCAACACTCCTTTGGGTACAATTTGGTTTTTTCTTCTTAGTGCAGTGATAGTAAATATAATGCCTCATAACGGGCTTAGTCATATTTTCAGTTTTTGTTTCACAGTTTGGACAGACATTGTTGTTCATTGAGTTAAACTTGGTTTTGCATAGAGAACAAACCGTATGCCATTTCTCCTCCGCTGTAATTCTAGCCCCACATTCACCACAAGTAATCAATCCAGAGTATGCAAACTCCGTCTTGTGGGGTCTAGGAGCCATTTTTCGACCTAATATAACTTGAGCTCGATTAAACTCATCCTCTGTAATCATTGACTTATGTTGCCCTTTTCTCCATTTTCCTGATTTAGCCGGGTATTCGAAGTAACCATAATAAAAAGGGTCTCTAAATAATTTATAAAGCTGACTTCGCCACATTGGCTTACCACCTATTGTTTTCTTTGTAGGGGATCGGTATCCCATTTCGTTATTAAGTTTGTGAAGTATTTTTTCTATAGAAAAACCTTTATAAACCAACATTTCCCATGCTTGTCTTATCAATGGAAAACGAACGGGGTCAACCTTAATTGTTTTATTACCCTTCTCGGCGTATTTATCGTTCATGTAACCTGGCTTAGCTCCACTTGGGAGCCATCCTTTTTCAGCTTTTGTATTTAACCCTCGTTTAACATTTTCTCCCTTATCGTCCGATTCCTTCTTCGACATCATGAACACCATACTCATCCAGCTTTTATCATCAGGTGTGTTTCGATATATTTTGCCTGGTTTATATATTTCAGTAATTTGACCTAGGTCCATCATGTAAATTACCTTACCTCCATCAAGGGAATTCCTAGCAATTCTTGACTCATCCCATACAACTAATCCATTGGCCTCGCCTTTTTCAATTTTACTTATCATTTCATCAAACAGTTTTCTTCCAATAACATGAGCACTACCTGACTCCTTATATATTCCAGAAATCTTCAACTTATTAATTCTCGCGACCTCTAACAGTTCTTTCTCTTGTGACTCTAGAGATAGAACCTGTCGATCCTCTTGCTCGCTCGACTTTCTGCAATAAATAAAATATTTGTTTTCCATACTTAAATGCCCCCACTGGTGCAACCAGAATCGTTAAGACTCTGTCCAATGAGGGCATTAAAAAGTCCTAACGATAATTCTGGTTGCAAATTAATTATTCCCATTTTTTCCTAAATTGTCAACAGATATACCTTTTGAAGGAGTCAAAATAAGCTTATATAAATGAAGTAAATTTGCAGCTTGTTTCTTGGCCTCTTTAAAAGAAATATCTTTCTTGAATTCGTCTCGATATATTCCCATAAATTCCCGGACAGTTTTCTCACTTATCATTTTTCAATCCTCCTGAAGTATGTTGTTTACAGCCACAATTGTTGTTTGTAAACTCACGCCTCTTTCTTCGCTTTTTTATCAAGTAGGTAAAATATGCTGCCGGATTTATAATTTTTTGCCTGCCAGATACATGCAAATTAATCATTTCGTTAATAACCCAATTTATTGCTCTGGGGTTATAGTGTTGAGCCACCCAAAGCCAATGGTCATTTTTAGGTGAATATTTATAAAACAGCATGGTTAATAGTTCAGCAATTCTCTTTGGAGGAGTTCGATAATTAGAAGTCCTTAAGATTTCAACTATTTGTTGTTTACTCGTTGTTTGCTCTGTGTTTACTCGTTGTTTACAGCCACCATTATCATTACCATTAACATTTGTATTTAGTTCTTTGGCTCTAGTATTTGTATCTTCAGTTAACGGAGAATTTTCCCAAATGTATTTCTGATCCTCACGGCTCAATTCTGATGAGGGATCAAACCAGTCGGGATATCTTTTCTCAATTTCTGAGATATTCTGAATCATAATTACTCCCTCCCGGGGAAAATTAGGTTCTTTATAGTTTGGATTGCCTCATAAAAATCTCTTGCTTTAATATCGTATGAAATTCCAAATCTATATTGCCGGGCCAATTTTTCACATTCTTCCTTGTCTTGAAAAATAAACCAACAAATTTGGCCCTCCCTTTCAATTGATTCCAATACTTTTCCTTTAGCCAACAAAAAACTCGATTCGTCCAAGCTCCTAGTTTCAAACAAATACTCGTACTTTATGTCATTATCTTTCATATTATGTTATTTAATTTTTAAAATGAAAAACAAAAAAAGCCCCCAAGACTTCCGTCTTGAGAGCTCAGTTTTTCTGTTGCTCTTTTAGCCTTTTTCAGGCTAATTAATGCTACCTCCTTTTTCCACAAAAGTCAATATATAACCCTAAAATAGGGATAATATATTAATATACTAATATATTATG
>JBMNON010000019.1:0-9056 GCA_050943115.1 Patescibacteria group bacterium | reverse complement strand
GCCAAGCCCTTAGGCACTGCCACTTTTATATATGCGTTTCTCAAAGCACCAAAAACGATCTCCTAAAAGTATTTCCCCAAATTAATCCTCATCAAACTTCCGTCATATACGAAGCCGCCGAAAACAAATACGATAAGTTCTTAAAGCTAAAAACCCAGGACCAGGAAAAGAAAAAAGCATCAATTCTTAAACAATACGGCCTAAATCACTATATTCTCGCCCAAGGCACCAGAGAACCAAGGAAAAATCTCGATCGTCTTATCACCGCCTTTAACCAATTTAAAAATAGGAACCCCGGCTCCACCGTCGTCCTGGCCATAGCCGGAAAATATGGTTGGGGAGAGGACGTCAACAATCCTAATCCCGGCATCAAAATACTTGGCTATATTCCGGAAAAAGACATGGTCGCGCTTCATGCCAGTGCTCTCTGCCTAGCCTATCCATCCCTATATGAAGGTTTTGGCCTCCCCATAATAAAATCAATGAAGGTCGGAGTTCCGGTTATCACCAGCAATACTTCTTCCATGGCGGAAATTTCCGGCAATGCGGCCATTTTAGTAGACCCAAAATCCATCAAAGACATTTCAAATGCTCTGGAGAAAATTATTAAGCACTCTTCGACCAGAAAATCTCTTTCCCAAAAATCCGTCAAACAATCCCACAAGTTCTCCTGGACACAAACAGCTCAACAAACTCTAAAAGTTTACCAATCTTTATGATCATCGGCATAGACGGCAACGAAGCTAACGTAAAAAACCGGGTAGGAGTCGGTCAATTTGCCTACCACATTATCTCATGGCTCCACCGCATAGACACAATAAACAAGTATATTGTCTACCTAAAAGAACCCCCGCTTTCGGATATGCCCCCAATGTCCCTACGATGGGAATATCGCGTCTTCGGCCCCAGCCAAATGTGGACTAAAGTAGCCCTCCCCTTCAACCTTTATACTCAAAAAGAAAAACTCGATGTATTTTATAGTCCCAGCCACTATTCACCCCAATTCTCACCTTTTCCAACTATTCCCACCATACATGATCTTGGCTACTTAAAATTCAAAAACCAATTCGCCCGAAAAGACCTCTATCAGCTAATAAATTGGACCAAAGCCTCCATTAAAAAGGCCAAACATATCATCACTGTATCCGAATTTTCAAAAAGTGAACTTCAAAAAATATATAAGATTCCTGAAAACAAAATCACCGTCGCCTACAACGGAGTAGGGGAGCCGCCTCAAATACCCGAGGACTCAAGCCAGCGCATACTCTCAAAGTTCAATGTCAAAGACCCTTACTTTCTCTATCTTGGCACCCTCAAACCTAATAAAAATATTCCTTTCCTGATAAATGCTTACTCAAAATTCATTAAAACCAACGTCAACAAAAATATTAAACTGGTCATTGCCGGCAAAAAGGGCTGGTTGTTTATTGATATATTTTCCTCGGTTAAAAAACTAGGTGTGGAAAAGAACGTAATTTTTACCGACTTTATTTCTGAAACCGAAAAGTGGGCTCTTTACCAAAACGCCCTTGCTTTTGTTATCCCCAGCACCTATGAGGGTTTTGGCATTCCCGCCCTTGAAGCCATGAAGGTCGGTACCCCTGTAATTGCCAGCTCCATTCCACCGCTAAAAGAAGTGGTCGAAAATGCCGGTATCCTTATAGATCCTAGCAACGAAGACAACCTAGCCCAACAACTCAGCTTGATATCTGACAATAAACTCTCCTCAAAATATTCCGAACTTGGCAAAAAACAAGCTCAAAAGTTTACCTGGGAACAATCGGCAACCAAGATACTCAATACTTTCCAATCACTTGCTAATTAGCCTATTTTTAGGGTATTTAGTATAATTTACTTATGCTAAATTATTCTGATATTTTTTCTGGCATAAACCGGATACTCTTTGTTGCAGCCCACCCCGATGATGTCGACGTACTCTATGGCGGACTACTGGCTTTGCTCAGCCAAGACAAGAAAGAAATCTTTGTTCTTTTGACAACTAACGGTGGGCGAGGTAGTAAAGGAAACACTATAAGTGAACAAGATCTGGGAACAATCCGACTATCGGAAGAACATCAGGCACTAAATATCCTCGGAGTAAAAAACGAAAATTTTTCCACCCTCAACTATCTTGATGGGGAGGTGGAAAACAATTTGGAAACAATTGGTCAGATCAGTTATTACATCAGAAAATTTCAGCCCAACATTGTCTGCACCCAGCAACCGCACAACAATTATATTTTGAATCCTAACTCCAGTTTTGGCTATATAAATCATCGAGACCACCGCAACACCGGTCAAATTACCCTAGACGCTGTCTATCCTTTTAGCCGCGACAAATCTTTTTTTGCCAATCAATTTTCCGATCCACTAATCAAAGAACACCATGTCAAACACGTTCTTTTGGCTAATACCAATAAACCCAATTGCGCCTTTGACATTACAAACGTTGTTAACAAAAAACGTCAGGCGCTGCTAAGCCACCAGTCTCAGTTTAATTCAGACATCGTAAACCGCATTTTGGAGAATCAGGCCAAAGATCACAAGTACTACGAAGAAGCTTTGTATTTCCAACTTCCCTGGTAGTATCACCTTGATAAGGAATCAAGATTAAAATACAGTATAATTAGCTCATGAAAGACCGACTAGGCCGCCAACTCTCTTCAGACGAAATTGTTGGGAAAATCATCATTCGTCTCCGAACTGTTCTTCTTGAATTTTGGCTCATGATACTTCGCTGGGTAGGTCACATCCCCATCCACAGCATCAGAAAATTCTTTTATATCATCTCCGGAATCAGGATTCCTTTTTCTTCTACCATTCATATGTGGGCCAACTTCTTCAACCCCGGCAACATAACCATAGGGGAAGATACTATCATCGGGGACCACTGCTTTCTTGACGGCCGCGCTCCGCTAACAATCGGCAATCATGTGGGAATCGCCAGCCAAGTTCTGATCTACAACGACGAACACAACATCAACTCTTCCGCCTACGAGAATTCTTTTGGACCCGTTACTATTTGTGATTATGTTTTTATTGGACCCCGAGCCATAATTCTCCCTAATACCAAAATCGGTAAAGGTGCCGTTGTTGCCGCCGGCGCCGTCGTCACCAAAGATATTCCGGAAAACGAAATCTGGGGTGGGGTACCCGCCAAAAAAATTGGTGACAGGAAAATCAATAAACCATCTTACAAACTTGGTCGCGCCATGCTTTTTCAATGACAAAAATCAAAAAAGTTATTCTGGTTTTATTACTCTTCTTTAATATTTTTGTCCTGATTTACCTGGTCTCTCCCACTCCCACTCTGCCTCCTCTTGCCAATAGCACCATCTCTCTCGAGCCGGGGGACACCGGACAAATGAAAAATGTCACCGGTTATTACACTAATATGACCAGAACAGAAGTCATGAATTTTTATAAAGCCAACTATCCTGCCCTTCTGGTAATCAACCTCAACCACCCGCCGGAAAAAGCCAAGCAGATTTATCGAGACACCATGCAAAGCTACTACTTGGAAGAATTTGTCATACCCTTCAAAGAATCTTTGTTTGTCAATGGTTATGAGTGGGAAAATGATGTCTTTACCAAACCCGAAAAACGGGAACAATACAAATTAATCTATGACGGAAAATTATACAAAAGCAAAATTAACACCAAAATAATCCCCGTCTCGATTCCTAAACGTCTTTTTTCTTTTTTCGCAACCGAAGCCTCCATTGTTTTTGTTATCCTCCTATACCGTTCATTTCTAAAAAAGCGCTAATGATAAACCCCGTATTATCCATTATCATCGTTTCATTCAACACCAAAGAAATCACTCTCAATTGCCTAAAATCCATTAAAAGTGACAAAAAGCTTCAGTTTGATTTATCAAAAATAAACCCTGACAACAAAATCCCTTCCGAAATCATTGTCATCGACAACAATTCCCAAGATGGTTCTGTTCCCGCTCTCAAAAAACTAAACTACGTAAAACTAATTGAAAACAAAGACAATGTCGGTTTTGGTAAAGCCAACAACCAAGGCTTGAAAATTTCCAGGGGCAACTATGTCTTATTTTTGAATTCTGACACCGTCATTCTTCACTCGGCTATTAGCCAAAGCCTGGATTGGCTCTCCAGCCACCCGGAAGCTTCTACTTGCACCGCCCAACTTCTTAATAAAGATAAAACCATTCAAGCATCGGGAGGGTTCTTTCCCAATATCCTCAATGTTTTTACCTGGTCAACAGGATTGGACGATCTTCCTCTAATAAATCAAATCATAAAACCCATACACCCTCACACTCCCGAGTTTTACACCAAAGATGCTTTTTATACCAAAGACCATCCCCAAGATTGGGTAACCGGCGCTTTCATGCTTACCCGAAAATCAACATTAGATAAAGTAGGCGGTTTTGATGAGGATTTCTTTATGTATGCAGAAGAATTAGAGCTTTCCTACCGGATTCACAAAATATTCCCCAACTATTGTGTTTACTATCTTGTCGGACCCCAGGTAATCCATCTTGGTGGAGCTTCAGCAATTAGCAAAGCCCATCCGATTACCAATGAATATTTGGGTATTATCTCTTTCTTCAAAAAACACAAATCCCGGCTTGAACAAAGTATCGTAAGAATTTTATTAAAAATTAACGCCTCTCTTAGAAGTATAATCTATCAATTGAAAGGCAATTTAACCACTTCACATTTTTACCAGGAAGCATGCTCAAAAATATAAAAATACTTCGGCCGTTACTGGCCATCCTAATACTCTTCATTCCTCTCTATCCCAAATTTCCTCTAGCCAACGTTAAAGGAACTTATGTGGCCATCCGGTTGGATGATATCATTGTCGCCCTGGCAATAATAATTTGGGGAATCTATCAAATAAAAAATAAGTTCTCGATTTTTAAGCATCATGTCACCAAGCTTTTTATTGCCTATTTCATTGCCATTATTGTTAGCACTGTCAACGCAATTTTCGTCTACCAAACTGAACCGACCAGCATCCTTTTGCTTCATCTTCTCCGGCGATTCGAATATATGTCACTCTTCTTTATCACCATTGATGCTATCCAAACAAAAAAGGATCTGACCTTCCCGTATATTTCTCTTGTGGCAGCTTCTATTGGTGTCAGTCTCTACGGTTACGGTCAAAAATATTTTGGTCTGCCGGTGATCTCAACCATGAATGAAGAATTTTCAAAGGGTATGCTCCTGGAAATGGACTTTTGGACCAGAATCAGTTCCACATTCGCCGGCCACTATGATCTGGCAGCTTTTCTCAGTGTCGTTCTGGTTATTGTTCTTGCCGTCACAATATTCGTCAAAAACATATGGCTCAAGCTTTTAAGCATAATAATCTGGCTTGTTGCTTTCCAAATACTTACCTTTACTGCTTCCAGGGTCTCCACTTTTGCCTTCTGGGGCGGAGCCATTCTTACCCTGCTGCTAATTAGAAAATTCCTCTGGATCATTCCTGTCTCGCTTCTCATGGCTTACTCCGTATTCTTCTCCGCAGACCTGAACCAGCGTCTTTTGGCAACCATCCCCTCACTCAAGCAGTATATCCCTCAAATCCAACTAAAAAAAGCAAAGCCGACCCCCGAGAGCACCCCGACTCCAACGCCAACGATCCCTCCCGTTGCCATAGTTTCTCAAACTCCAAAAAAACCGACTTCCAACCAATCCACTCCCACTCCGGCTCCAACTATCACCCGCGTCCGTCCTCAGGAGGATGACTACACCATTGACGCCGATGCTGGTGTCGCCCGGTCTGGCGAAATCCGTTTTAACGCCGAATGGCCCAGAGCCATTACTGCCTTCCGCAAAAATCTTATTGTCGGCAGCGGCCTTGGTTCCATCACCCTGGCTACTGACAATGATTATCTTCGCCTACTTGGAGAAAGCGGTATTTTTGGCTTTATTACTTTTATGGCAATTTTTGTTTATTTTTTTGTCGAAACTCTACCTTTTATTTTCAAAAAGAAACGCAGCTCCCTGGAAATTACTGCTCTTATTCTTTTTGGCGGTCTAATCGTCATGCTGGCCAATGCCACCCTTATTGATGTCTTCGAAGCTTCAAAAACAGCTTACCTCTTTTGGATCATGATGGGAGTTTATTACCGGGTAATAACTCTTGCAAAAAAAAATAAATGAAAATAACACAAAAAATTCTTGTCATCTCCACTCTCCTGATTGGTCTTTTAGTCCGTACCTATAAACTAGATAGCCCCATTGCTGACTGGCACTCTTTTCGCCAGGCTGACACAGCATCTGTTACTCGAAACCTCCTAAATCACACAGGGTCCTTCTTTAAACCCACTTACCATGATTACTCTAATATTCAATCCGGCTTGGACAACCCTAAAGGCTACCGCATGGTTGAACTGCCTATATACAATTTTCTATCCGCTTCGGTTTTCGAAGTTCTAAATCCCATCATTTCCACTCTTGACATTGAAACAATCAGTCGCCTGATCTCTATCACCCTCTCGCTGCTTTCCTCCTATATTATCTTCCTATTTGTACAAAAACAAACCGGGCTTTTTTTACCTTCATTCTTTTCCATGGCTTTCTTTCTTTTGCTCCCCTTTAATATTTTTTATTCACGCACCATCCTACCTGAATCCACCGCCGTATTCTTCATGGTTCTTGGCCTCTACCTTTTCCCCATATCACCACCGCTTGCAGGCCTTCCCCTCGCCCTCTCGGTACTGACTAAACCCTACACACTTCTTATCCTCTTCCCAACGCTCCTGGTTCTCTCATTTTTAAAATTCAAAAAATTATCCCTACCGGCCTTCTTTCAGCTTTTAATATTCTCCTTAATCACTCTTGCCCCTTTCCTGGCTTGGCGCTTTTGGATTCGACAGTTTCCCGAAGGCATTCCGGTGAATAAATGGCTCTTTAATGAAGGTGGCATGCGCTTCCGCCCGGCTTGGTTTAGGTGGTTATATTTCGAAAGGATAGGCAAACTTATTCTTGGTGCTTACGGTACCATGTTCATTCCTCTTGGTCTGGCTTTAAAGAAAAATAGAATTCAACTGGTCAGTTTTTCCCTTCTTGCCGGAATTCTTATATACTTTTCCGTAATTGCCCGCGGCAACATCCAACACGATTATTATCAGTCCCTGATCATACCCCAACTGTCAATTATTATCGGTCTGGGAGCCTACTATTTCTACAAAATTCTTTTTAAAAACAAACTGCTCTCTCTTACTGCACTAACTTTATTTTCCCTATTTAGCCTGTCCTTCTCTTGGTATCAAGTCCAGGAATACTACAAAATCAATAATCCTGTTATTATTGAGGCCGGACAACAAATCGACAAAATTGTTCCCAAAGATTCCCTGCTAATTGCCCCCTACAATGGTGACACCGCCTTTCTCTATCAAAGCAACCGCTCCGGTTGGCCTATTGAAATCTATGATATTGACAATATCAAAAATCAACACCCTGGGAGATCCATTTACTTTGCCTCGGTTAACTTCGACGACTATACCAATAATTTATTATTGAAATATGATGTTCTTTTTAAAAATGAAAAATTTATAATTTTGGACTTAAACAATGAAATCAAAAACTAAAAGAAAAATACTAATGATCACCCCTTATTTGCCTAGAAGAGCCCAGTCCGGAGGACAAAACAGCTCCTACTATTCCATAAAGTACCTTTACCCCAACAATGATATTACCCTCATTTGCTACACTCGTGACCAAGAAGGTATCGAGGATATTAAACAATACTGTAAAAAAGTTGTCCTGGTCAAACGTGGCAAAACTTGGGACATCAGAAAAGTGCTATCTACTCTTCTAAGCCCGTACCCCTTTCTGGTAAATAATTACATTTCCAAAGACCTCAAAAAAGCAATACAACACGAGCTTGACCATCAAAAATTTGATCTGATTCACTGCGACTGCTTTTATCCCATGCCCAACATTCCCAAAACAGATATTCCCATTGTTCTGGTTGACTTAACCATTGAATACGCCGTCTATCAGCACTTCGTCGAATCACTCTCCGGCATCAAATCACTCTTAAAACCACTTCTCTGGCTTGATGTCTACAAGTTGAAATACTGGGAAACCCACTACTGGAAAACCACCCATACTGTAACTGCTTTTGCTTTTGAGGACAGGGAATTGATATCCAAGGTCACCGGCAGAAAAGATATTCAATTATTCCAAAACGGAGTTGACAAAAAGTTCTTCGATTCCAAACCAAAAGTTGCCAAAAGTAAAAGACCATCAATACTTTTCGGAGTTTCTAATATGAAGTGGATCCAGAACAGAGAATCCGTGGAAATGATTTTTAAAGACTGTTGGCCTCGAATTAAAAAGGAGATTCCCAACTGCCAGCTTTACATCATCGGCAGAAACGCTCCAGACTTTTACGGCCAATACCAAAGCTCGGATATTATTGTCCAGGAAGCTGATTTTGATGGTAAAGAAAAAGATCCGCAATACTTTTATGATCTCTGCTGGCTTCTTCTGGCTCCCATGGGGAGTGGGGGAGGCACACGGAATAAATTTTTAGAAGCCATGGCTTGCGGATTGCCCATAGTCACTACCCCTGAAGGCATGGGAGGAATAAAGATAGATAATTTCAAACACGCCGTAGTCTGCTCCATGGACGAAATTGTCAACCACACTATTGATCTTTTGAAAAATAGTAAAAAACGCATGGAAATGGGGAAACAGGCCAACCTTTTGATTAAGTCCAAATATTCTTATGAAAAAAGCGTCGAAGGACTAAATAAAATTTATGAAAGTATCACCAATAAATAGAAATACCATTGATCTCTCCATAATTATTCTAAATTATAATTCTGGGGATTATCTTTCAAAATGCCTCCACAGTCTCGATAAGTCAAAAATCGGCAACTACAAGATTGAGGTGATAGTCGTCGACAACGCCTCTTCTGATACAAGTTTTTTGGTACCCCAAAAGGAATTCAAAAGTAACAAGCTGGATATCCGTTTTTTACCTCTAAAAACCAACCTCGGTTTTGCCGCCGGCAACAACCGGGGGGTTAAGGAAATTAGCCCTAAAAGCAAATACGTTTT
>JBMNON010000018.1:0-9302 GCA_050943115.1 Patescibacteria group bacterium | reverse complement strand
ATAAATGTTATAATTGAGTGTTGTAAAACAGATAAGAAATTTTTGTCGATACTAAAGAGGACTAAAGATAGAAAAATAATGAATAGCGATTATATCGATAAATATTTTGGGTATAGAAGAAACATTTACGGAAAATGTCTGATGAAAGTTAGAAATGAAAAACTATACGAAAAATGATGAGAAATGATATGTTGAAATAAAATTAAATGTAGTATGTTAATGTAGTATGTTAATGTAGTATGTATTTGGACAAATCTTCATCACTATTATCACTACAGTTACTATCAACACCACCGTCACCACAAATGAATTTATCATAATTTAATTCCTTATCTTCAACCACTATCTCTTCATCATGTTTTGTTTTATCAACTTCATCGATGATCCAGTTCGATGAAGTGTTTGAGTATGACATAACTTTTTCAAATATATCTACTATCGTCATATCGTATGAAGTTTTCAAATTGATATCACACTTAAATTCTATGGGAGGTATTGTTTTTCGATGTATAATCCACGACATGGCTATTGTTTCATTATTTTTATTTGCAAACGAGTCAATATTTTCAATATGAATTCTAATCCATGTCGGTAAATCTAATTTTGTGAATCTAAACCAGTAATCAATTATTCCATTTCCATCTTCATCAAATATATTACCATCATGTCTCATCCATGGTGGTAAATATCCATCATCTTCACCCAGTTCACCCAGTTCACCCCTATTACACATCAAATAAAACATACCTGTCGTTTTACCCTTAACATTTTGCATGCTCGGATCATGTCTCATCCATAATGGAACATCACAATTAAAAATTGTTACCCAATGCATGGCTATGGTCCATCCACAATTATCCCTAACTTCGGGGTTATGTCTCATCCATTTTGGTACCGTTTCATTAATCCTACCATCTCGTACCATTAAAATCACATAATCCTTCATGATGCGCAACCAATACATAGCCAACGTGATACCATATTCGTTTTGCATACATTTATTCCTCAAACCATCTGGTATATCCGATTTATGCTTACTTATGAAATTCACCATCATGTAAAATCCGGAATAATTCTGGGTCTGTTTATAAATATTAACACTACCATCTTTTTTATTATCATCAACTTCTTCATTTTTCTGTTGTTCATCGATTTTATCGAGCATATCAATAACTGAACTCATTTATGAATAACAAAAATAATTTAATTTAAAAACATATGTTTAATAAACAGGCAGATATTAAATGCGAAATATCAAACCTTAAGTTCATCCATCAACAATACCCGTTATTTCAGTTACATCGTTGCTGGGGATAATTTTTTCAATAATACAATTACTGATACCGGTTATGCAAATTGCACGACTATACGTAGTTTCCACATAATCAAATTTATAACATATACATTCATTAATATTGTCCGTTATTAAGTGACCCTGAAATTGGTATCCTATACAAGATACAGATAACGGTGTGTATACATACGGTGTTTGGTTTTGCTTACATATTATCACTAGATGATAACCCGACTGATTCTCCGCACTCCTGGTGGATATGTTGATTGTTAGATTCAATACCATATAATCGATAGATTTTGTACATAACTTTATACAGTCGTTTTCCATATAGTTTCTAATCGAAAAGTTTTGATATGAATATATCGTATCATGACCTGTTGTACATTTACCGATAACTGGTAAAGTTGTTTCAATTCTGTTTGGATATATTTGCAACAAGTCATTGGCAACATTGTAAAGTCCAAAATTAATACATCTATCGTTAGATACATCGTTATGTCTATAACCCACATATGCACATTCGTTTGTATTGTATGACTTACCAAACATTATACAACCATTTTTACCAGATGCAATGTTGGGTGCGTTATGTCTAGTTATTGCCATATAATCATCATTGCCGTCCAGTGTGAATGTTGAATGCGAATGATTTAAACCAGCCTTACCGTCCAATGCTGTCTGTAACCCCTCCACATCAGAGATAGTGTGGTTATGCGTACTGTTTGCCTTACCCGTTTCGACCGATGCCAATCTTGTTTCATTATCTGCTTTCAGATTTGATGCGGTCACCGGTAGTATGGTTTCAATTCTGTTTGGATATATTTGAAGCAAATTGTCACAACCATAAAGACCAAAATTAAGACATCTATTATCAACTACATTGTTATATCTATATCCTATATACCCACTATTTTTCATATCTGGCTTTTTACCGAATAATAGATTAACGTTTTGCGTGTGTGTCGTATTTGGAGCCATAAGCATTAACACATTATTCCACACATCGTTATGATTTGTTGATATGTTTAATGATACGTTCGTCGTTTCGTCTGTTTCGATATTCAGTGGATAATTAATTGTATCGTGTCTATGATCAATGTTGGATTTATTTTGTAAAACCGTAGTTAAAATACATGAACCACCACTCATATTATACGTTATCGTGTATATGTCACGCACATTCTCTTCGCTTAATAATTTAATGGATAATGATATATTATGGGCGCCCGCTATAACCTTATTGAGATTTACATATATGTTGCAAATCTTATCATGAAACGTTAGAATATACATTGTAAATGGTAATGTATTGTATATATAATTTTCATATGTTTGTGTTAATGTATACGGGGAGGATTCACCGACGTTTTCTAATGTATATGTATTTATAAGTTTATCATTTAATTTAATTATAATTTGATGACTCGGAAACCCTATCGAGAATAAATCAACACTAAACGCTAAATTATTACCATGTTGTGAGACGTGTGCGAAAAGATTATTAACGTTACTGGTATATTCGGTTGATACTGTGATTGATTCTGCCAATTCTGCTTCGATATCATCGGTTGTGTGTATATGTTCGTCCAGTTTCGCACTAATCGTAGATTGTTCAGTTGTCATATACGTACCGACAATCATATAATCATCTATGACGAGTTTAGTGTTATATTGAACGTTGGGTGTACTACCATCGTCTATAACAGAAATGATGAATGGGTTTTGGTTATCCGTGTATGATGTGGTAACGCTAAATTGCGCTCCGTTTTCATCAGTATATAACATATCGTCGAGCGCACTAACCAATACCCATTTATTATTTTCATCGGCACGCAACGTAATATCATTCACACATATGTTTTCCATATATAGTCGTATTTGAGTATCATATGTAGTATTTACCGTTGTATCCCTATCTATTATATATTGATGGTGATTTATAGACTCCATTTTTTGTGTTAATTTTAAACCATTAACACACGGCATTACATATGCGGTTGAATCCAGTGGTGTGTATACGATATTGTTTGTCTTACTTAATTTAATCGTATCCGCATATTTTTCTATTTCATTAATATTTTGTTCAAGTTCTGTAATGATATTTGTATGGTTTGTTAATTCTTGTAATAAAAATTTCATTTCTTTTTCTCGTAACTTATCGTTAAATTCCAAATTAATGATACTATTCTTTAATTTCCAGTCACTTATGTCAGCCAGCCCCGCCATATTAATTTTATTATCATTAATTAATTCAATTGTTTTTTTTAATTTTTCTGACGTTTCGGCATCATTTACGAAAGTTCCATTCCGTTCCCTCAATAATTTTAATTGTTCTTTCCCTTCGCTGTATATTGCTCTTTCATTCATTTTCAACACTTTACGCTGCGCTTGCGACACCTGTACGCTATTCATTAACGGTGATTTATAATCACGTCTTAATGTTCTAGTTTGTGGTTCAACAAATGGATTCACGATATTCACATGAGGTTGTTTATTAATGTTGTTAATCATTTTAGAATAATTAAAAATTTAAAATGATATGTTGTGTCACATTAACTTATAAATATATGACATGACTTCATTATTAAATCATCCCTTTACCAAATAACTTTTTTAAATAAATATTTTTATAACTACCAAATGAACAGTGCTCTTTACGATATTAGATTTGCTTATAAATTCGATAATCCATTTCCTAACGATCCGAATAAAGAGTATTTAAAGGAATTGAAGAAATATTTGGCAACAAATCAGGAAAAATTCACAGAAGTTAACTATTTAAACGATAGTAGATATTTAATAATATGTCCCGAAACGAAGAGGTTGTTCGGGGAAGACGTTAGTAATCCAAAAACGGGATATGCAATAAGCGATACAACATCAAATCCTCTTTCATCATATGTTAAAGAGTTTGTTTTAAACGTTAACGGAATATCTGATGAGTTACGGTCATGGGCTAGTAAGAAAACATCATCTAAACCGCAACCGATAGATACTGGATCTCTTGATGGTGGGGGTGGATCAAATGAAAGTAATATGAAAGATGGAACTGAAGGCACCGAAGGCACCAGAGGAACCGGAGGCACAGGAGGTACTGAAGAAAGGAATTATGAAGATTTTATACCATTAATGCCAAACAAATTTTCATATCCATCCACATCTAGTATAACCAATTACGACATCAGTAATGATAAGAGTATATCGTACGAAGATTTGAGAAAGTTAACAATTAATATAGCGAGAAGTAAGTTGATACCAGAAATGGTGAGAGACGAAACGGTGGTGGCGTTAGAACGAGAAAAGAAGAAAAACTTGATACAACAGATAACAAGATATAGAAACGTTAAGGTTATAGCAATGATGGACGATTCTGACCTAAATGAAATGTCTCTATCGCAACTGGAAACATGTTTGGAACAATGTATTAAATATCATGAAAATTTCAAAACATTAGAATTATTTAAAAGGGGTTTCGGTTGCGGTGGTGTACTATATGATATGGTATTCCCCGACGGTATCCCTATTTCTAAAACCAAACGATTATGTTTTAAGGGTGTAGGAAAGGAAATATTGAGTACATTATTCGATCCCCACACACCCGTCGGATTAGCGTTTTCAAACATCCTACAAAAACATAACATTCATGTTTCGGATGAATTACTAACCCTTGTTGCCTTCGCTGGTATTTGTATATCTAAGGTGACGGTTGAAGACGTTAAGCCTAAAGATGATGAAAAGGATGAAGGTGGTTATGGTTATGGGGAACATTATGTAAATGATAATTCACTTAATGGGGTTAAATACTCAGAACACACGTATGGGGACGATTATAACACGGAAATAGAGGAAGTAAGTGATGAGGAATATTGAGGGGGGGTATTGAGGACAGTGTAGTAGTTAATCGTGAATGATAAATCGTGAATGATAAATCGTGAATGATAAATCGTGAATGATAGTGTAGTATTAATTGTGGATGATCAATTATGAACCATATGTTTAAATACAAAATTAAATCTTATGTTTTTAAATTACCACTCACCCTCACCCTCACCATCACTTTCAACAAACGGAAATCCCAAATATATAAATGAATATGGTTTTATAATGATATTTCCATTAACATCTTTCACTATAGTGAATTTTCGTAACTTCTCCACTTTCATGTCCTTTTTCAAATTATGAAACTGAATTGTGTTTGATTTTATCATATCTTGTTTAAATGGCTTTCTTTCTTCCAAATCCTCATCTCCCGTATCACTCCCGCAAAGTCCCTTTAATAAATTCCAAATCTTTTTGAAAATCATATATGAATTAAATAAAATGTCAATTTTCGGAGAATTGAATTAAAGAAAAATATTTTTCATCTCATACATTCATTTATCCTTATTTTTCATCTTCATTGCCTCCTTCCTTGCTGCGACATCAACTATTTCATTATTGATACTCACGAAATCTTTACCTTTCGTATGTGCAAATACATGTATAAATTCTACCTCTCTTTTTTCTTTTATCTGCTTTATCAATTTCTTACACACCTCAATTTTAGCCTTATTTGCCTTACCATTATGTTTCCCCGTAACCGCATTTATCACATATTCACTATCGGAAAAGATATATAAAGTATTGTCCGGAATATCTAATTCAATATATTTTTGTATATAATACCACAAACAATACCTCATAGCCTCTAATTCTGCCTGATTGTTAGTCCCAACCAATCCTTTCGATATTAACATTTTTGTGGTCGGAAAGTATAAAGCAAAACCAGCGGGTGCATCTTTTCGATTACCTAAAGCACTACCATCCGTGAATATCGTAAATTTCTTTGAATAATCTATTTCATTAAGGTTCTTTGCTGAGTTATCGGTCATATTTGAAAGAAAAATAAAATAAATTTTTGATTTTTCTTTAATAATATTTTCCTCCATTAAATATTCCATATTTGTTATACCAATCGCTTCCAGGCAATTTACGTTGTGAGCCTATATGTAATAATATCCATCCGAGACAAATAAGAGATATAATTAACGCTATAGTTGCTATACTTACACCAGCGATAGTAGTACTGTCAGCCATTTATGACGTAATAAAAAACCAAAAACACATTTTGTGAAAAAACGTGAAATGTTTAATAAAGAAAATATCAAAAACAAAATAATGACTGAAGATAGGGGCTCCGCTTTAACAACCCCTATGGCTTTTTCTGTTGGCTTCCCCCCAACATCTAGAATAAAAAAATCACTTATTTTTTGGCAACAATGGTGAAAAAAAACGTGAAATATTAACATATGTGGGAATTCAAACATAACACCTATAATTCATCCATCGTTCAGATCCCATTGATCATTCACACAAACCGTAACCTCAACCGTAACCTCAACCGTTCACTTTAAATTTATTTTTATTTTCACATAAATGGCTACTCTAACTAAGACATTCATAACAGAGTTTAAGAAGCAGGTTTTATGTATACCGAATGAGATAAATGATTTAGACGACGGGGTGATAAACATGTGCAAAATTAATGATAATATTACGTTTAATGGATATGTGAGACGTGACGATGTGTTGATGTTAATATGCAGTCTTGGTAGGAAATCCTTACAGAAATCATCATACTATATTAATCAAATATCCAATTCTGACCTTTTCGGATCAGATTTTCTCATATCCACTCGTGCTACATATTTCTTGATTTACAAAAACAAAAACTCATATTTGGTGTTCTATTACGACTATAAAGAAGCAGACAAGGACGAAATATCATTGAAACCTAACTTCAAATTATCTCAATTTTCGGAGATATTTAGCGATTCAAACACTATAAATGACTGTAGAGGAATTAGAAGTGAAGTAGAATATGTTATTCGATCTATATATGGTAATATGAAATGTGGAAGTAATAATAGGACAATTTTCATAATTTTAACATGGATTTTGTTAAAGAACGATGATATTGAGTTTACAACACTAAAAAATGGAAAGACATATAGTTTGTCCCAATATTTAGATTTCCTTTGGGAACATTCACAGAAATTCACATCAAATCCTGACGAATGGGAGAAAGAAAGAGATTTATTTGATGATGTTGACGGTTGGACTCTAGTTGAGGCTTTCAATAGAATCATAACGAGAAAGATTAAACATGATCCGTCGGTTAACAATAATCACAGTAATAACTCAATGTGTCTTCATACCGAATCAGTGAAGAAGCAGATCGGGAAATTTAAGGAACTTATTAATAGCATTCAGAATAAGCAAACTAAGGAATACGCTATTTCGTTAGCGGCTCAGATATATAATGAGGTATTCAAGAAATACGGGAGAGATATAGACATGAACAAATTAGCGTTTGAATTAGAAAACCAATGGAATAATAGAACGTTAGGGAATCAAGTTGCTGCTAAAGGTCAAATATACACGCACACGATGATGAAAGACCTAATCATGAAAATATTTAAAGATAACATAACTCCAGATTCAACGTGTTACGACCCCACCTGTGGTACTGGTGGATTTTGTGAATCATTTTATAAACTATGTGAAACAAATGTTAAACTGTACTCCTCCGTTACTGCATACGGAAACGAAATAGATAACGATTGCTCTAACTTAGCATGGATTAATGGATTAAATTCAAATGTTGATGTTAGAGTTTTCAATTACGACTGTTTCGATCCTGAAGTTAAGGATGAATTAATCCCAACCAATAGTATTGACTTTTTATTAATGAATCCTCCGTTTGGAATGAATAAAGGAAAGTTTTTAGGAATGCCGAAAGGTTTTCATTGGGAAGAAGACGCTGACCAGAAACGAGTTATTAAACCTACCGAATGGACCTTCTGTCGTTACAATTTAGAATCATTCGTTAAGCAAGGAGGATGGTTTGCCTTTGTTATCCCTATATCTTGTGTTAGTGAGAACAAACAGAACAACTACGATAAGGCGAGAATGATTGAAACGTGTGAGATATGGTTCGTTATTAAGATAAGAGAAGATATATTCACTCCTCAAGCGGGTAAGGCTTGTTGTTTAGTGATAGGTCGTTACGTTAATGGATGGAGAACTAAACATGAAATAGAAACATGGAAAACTAAATGTGTTGATTTTAGTCAGGACGGAGGCGAAATTAAGAGAAAGAAGAGTGAGGTAGAGTATGACAAGAAAGAATTGGAAAAGTTGTGGATGGAAAGGATTTTAGATAATAAATGTTTAGATGGAATATGTGAAAAGGCTGGCGGTGAAGATGAAATATTAATGAGCATACTATATGAAGACCATATGGGTGAGGATGGGGGAGAGGATGGAGGTGATAACACCAATGATAACACCACCGCATGGTATGAAGAGAGAGTATTAAAGTTTGACGATAACTGGATATACAGGAAAAGGGAAAAGGTTAATTTAAAGGAGTGTAAGTTAGAATTTTACAATAGCATTGAAGAAAGGCGACACGTATGGTATATGAACAAGTTGAATGAAGTAATGAATTCGATAGTGAGAGGTGGAAATGTGAAGGGAGGGAGTGTGAGAACAAATGATAAAGTGAATGCAAACGGTAATGATTCATCAACGATGACTGATGATAAAAATGAATTTGATTCAAACGTAGACGCTAACATGGGTTCATCATGCATCACTCTCGATAATCCTAACCTGGAATGGCGATCGATAGGAATCACCGAGTTATTTGAATTTGTGAAGATAAAGAATAAAGAAAACATTAATAAATGTAATGAAGGACCTTATCCGTTAATCGGTCAATCATCCTTAAATAACGGAATAGTCAAATATATCGATCATTATGAATTTGACACCACCGATCCTTTAATTTCTGTTTCTCATGATAACGGTGGATTCTGTTTCATTCAAAAGGGTAAATTCGCAATGACCGAGAAAATGCATTTATTGAAACTAACCGATGAATACAAACATATATCCGAACATGAGTTGAGACATATTACATTCTTAATGACTCAAAAATTCACTAAGACATATAGCTATT
>JBMNON010000008.1:0-40522 GCA_050943115.1 Patescibacteria group bacterium | reverse complement strand
GAATCCTGTGGCGAGAGCAAAAAAAAGAATCAGTAAATAAGGAGAATACTTGGAAAACTTGTTAGTTTTTGGGGCGATGCTATTGGTTGGAGATAAATTTGGAATATCCATAATTGTTATTTTTTAATAGTTCAGTATAGCAAAAAAAAGAAATTTATTGCTTTTGGTAAAGCAGAAACAAAGTGTCTTTTCTTGACGGGAATATCAACATTAAAAGGAAATTGGTTGTTTTTAAAAACTTTTGGATAAAAGAATCAGATTTGTTTTTTTCCCTAAACGGTGAAAAAGATATAAAGCAAGAAGCCTTGATGGTTGTCATAATATTTTTTGGAAATATATTTATTAATTCAGAAAGAGTGTATTCCCTATTATGTCGGTGATAGATGGTGTGGCTGGCGAGCTTGGTAGATTTAAATTGGTCAAGGGGTGGGTAAATATTCTGTTTTAGTAGCAGAAGAAAAATATTTTGAGTGCGAAGGGCATTTGGAGTGGTAAGCAGGAAATAGCCGTTTTTTTTGAGGACGCGGCTAACTTCGTTAAAGAATAGAGAAGGATATTCAATGAGGTGCTCCAAAACTTCTGAAAATACGATCAAATCAAAGGAATTATCTTCAAAGGGAAGGTTGTCGGTCTCGATGTTTATGGGGTATATATTTTTAGCCTTAATTGTTTCGTGTGAAGAGGAGACACCTTTGACCTGAAAGCCTAGTTCCAAAAAACTATTGAACAAGTGCGGCGGGTAACAGCCGACATCCAGCACCTGAGATTGCGGAGGGAGTTTAAGATTTTTAACCGTATTAAGTATAAAACTGAAGCGGTTAATATGAATATCGTAGTATTTTTTATTTTCAGCCGTTTGACAGATTTCCTTAAGAGATGTACTAGTTGTCATCGTTAAGTGAGGCACTAATAAAATGTTTCAGCTGTTCGTAGGACGGATCGGAAGGCATGAACACCCATTGGTTGCCCTGAAATTTTTGGGGATGGTAAAGAATGGCGTTTTTTGAGTCCGACAAGGAAGTCGGAATGTCAATTTTTTGTATGTATATATTATTAAGGTCGGTTTTAAGAGAAAGAAGTAATTGAACAACGAATTTATCGTTTATATCGGATTCAATATTCTGGTGGTAGAAATTATAAAGGCTGGATAACATATTTATGTCAGAAAGATGACCACTATTGAGTTTTGCCGCGATAGCATTTATTAAAAGTTGTTGCCTTTCAATGCGGCCAAGATCTGTACCTCCTTCTTTTGGATCATCTGAACCCTTTCGGGAGCGAACAAATTCAGTAACATTGGTGATATCAAGGTGAACCGGGCCAGAAGGAAATTCGACGGTTTTGTAAATTGGGATGTTTGGAGAAGGTTTTGCGATGTATTCCGGGTTGGGGTACTGATTATCAACGAAGCCTTTTTCAAGATATAAGTCAACACCGTCGATGAGCCTAACAAAGTTAACCAAGTCGGCGGTATCAATGACAACAACACGGTCAATGTTCTGACCCAGAAGATTGGAGTATTTATTTTTAATAAAACTGTAATCAACCTGGCCGGTTGTTTCTTTTGAGAGTTCATAAATAGCGTTAATTTTAGTTTGAGTATCATTGAACCAAAGATCTCGAGGAAGTGAGAGAAGTGATAGTTTTTTTTGGGGAATGTTTAGGGAGGCAAAGATTATCGTATCCGTTTTTTCATTTTTTTCCAGGGCATCATCGCGTTTGTCGGAACCCAGAATAATAAAGTTTTTGTTCTCGAAGGGAGAATTTAGATGGTTTTCAAGCGCTGATATAAACGTTTCCGGAAAATAATCAAGTGACCTGTTAAACTTGCCACACAAATCGGAGTAAAAGTTAAAAAGAGGGAAATATATGGAGCATGTAATAATTACGGTAATTAAGGCCGATATCAAAGGAATCGTTAAAAAAGGTTTTTGATTCATATTACAATCTTAGCTCACTTTCAATAAAAGCACCAAGGTCGCCATCGAGGACAGCAGAAGTATCGGAAGTTTCATGACGGGTACGAAGGTCTTTAACCATTTTATAAGGGTGAAGTACATACGAACGTATTTGATGTCCCCAGCCAGCAACAACATTATCCCCCTTCTCCTGTTGTTTCTCGTTTTGTTTTCTCTCCTCTTCCAAAGCCCATAACTTGGAGGTTAACATTTGCATGGCTAATTGTCTGTTTTGCTCTTGGGAACGTTGACTTTGGGACGAGACAGTTATTCCGGTTGGTTTATGAACAATTCTAACAGCTGTGCTGACCTTGTTGACGTTCTGACCACCATGACCTCCGGCACGGAAAGCCGAAAATTCAATATCTTCGGGGTTGATAGTAATATCAGAATTGTTTTCTAGTACGGGGGTAACTTCGACTTTAGCAAAAGATGTTTGACGAAGCTGGTCAGCATTAAAAGGAGATAGTCTAACCAGACGATGGACTCCGGATTCGCGACGAAGGTATCCATATGACCAGGGTTGGTTAATTTTAAAATAAACAGCTTTTATACCAGCTTCTTCGCCGGGAACAAGATCAATCAACTCGTATTTCCAGTTTTGCCGTTCGAAATAGCGCATGTACATCCGCTGAAGCATTGAAGCCCAGTCCATGGCTTCCGTACCTCCCTGTCCGGCGTGAATAGATAGAAGCGCAAATTTTGGATCATATTTGCCAGACAAAAAAAGTTGGCTTTCCAATTTGGAAACGCGGTTTGTTAGTAAGGACAAAGACTGGTCCAGTTCAGATCTTAATTGTTCGTCCGGTTGTTTTTCAAGAAGAATAGATAACTCGCTATTGAGGTTAAGGTTTTCGTTAATATCATCTATTTCTTCAATTTGTTTTTGTAGTTCAGAGAGCTTTTGCATTTTATCCTGGGCTTCTTGAGGATTAGTCCAGAAATCGGGTTTTTCAGAGATACTTTTAAGTTTTAAAAATTCTTTTCGTTTTTCGCTATAGTTTAGCCTGTCTTTTAAAAATTGAACTTTTGAAATTAATTCTTCTATTTCCTGCATAGTTATTCTTCATCAATACTCTTTATAATTTCGTCGGAGATGCTTTTTACCAGATTTTTCTTTATCTCCTTGATTTGTTTTTGAGGAAAACCATCGGTACTTTTTTTGATATTGCTGATATTTTCCTGGAGACTTATTATAACAGGGCTTTTGCCCAGATCTTCGATGTATTGCCGGGAAGAATCTGGCAATTTTTGGTAAAAATCATTGAAGAGATTCTGCCGGGTGGGGTTCTTGGTATCTAAATCCCCTAAAACAGCCGAATCGATGAATTGGGGAGGGGTAATATTTTGATAATTTTGGGACAAGTAATTAACCAAAAAATAAAATATGAGAGCGAATAGGGACAATCTGAGAAGTACTTTTGGTGTTAGCTTAAATTCATTATCCTTGTGCTTAAGCTTGGTTGACACAATTCATTTTAGCATTACTGTTGGGGCAACATCCCGTTGATGTAGTCGATGATAGGCTGGTCGCCCATAAGGCATGTGCTGTTTTCTTCGTCAAAAAGGAATGGGACTCCGACTTCATTAATATCCAGGGCCGGAGAGCACTTATTTTCGACGATATCCTTGAACTGGTTCTGGTTATCCTGGGAAGTCAGTTCCCCAATTTCAAGACTAATGTTCTTCTCATTGAGATAATCCTTGACAACTCTACAGTGAGGACAGGTGGGTGTGGTAAAAACCTGAAGACCTGAAAGGCTAAGTTGAATATCCATTGAAGAACCTTTTATGTTATCTTGGTTGCCATTATTTTGAAAAAGAAAAAAAAGAGGAACGGCAATTATCAAGAATATTGCTATAAGATATTTCATTTGGTTTGGGTGGTAATTTCTAAAATTTTATCACCTACTTTAATGTCTTCCACATATTGAAAACCGGAAACCACCTCCCCGAAATTAACATATTCTCCAGTGAGGTGCTGGCAGCTTTCGGTTGTCAAACAAATAAAGAATTGACTATCATTGCTAATTTGCTTATTTCCACCTCTAGCAAGGCCAAGAGAACCTTTTACGAAAGGAATTGAATTGATTTCTGAATTTATTTGGCCACCACCGGTACCATTACCAAGGGGGTCTCCGCCTTGGACGACAAAACCGGGCTCGACTCTGTGAAAGGTGAGTCCTTTGTAGAACCCGTTTTTGGCTTTATTGATAAAGTTTTTTACTGTATTGGGAGCTTGATCCGGATAGAGCTTTACTACTATTTGCCCGTAAGATGTGTTAATAGCAACAATTGAATCGTCAGTCTCTGGAAGAGGCTGAGTTGCAGTTGGAGAGGAATCGGAAGAAAAATTCTGGTTATTATTTTGGATGTTGTCATTTAAGTTCATATTATTATCAGTATTGGTGCCAACTGAACAGGCTGAAAAAAATAAAGATGAAATTAATAAGATAGGTAAAAAGCCAATTAATTTTTTCATGATCTATTTTAACAAAACTAAAACACGTTTTTCTCCGTCCTTGATATCTTCTTTTTGAAGTGAGGTAGGATAATCATGGATGGCTTCAACAAGAAGATCATAAGAATACCGAAAATAAGCGCCATACTGGGTGCCAACATCGTGAACAGTAAATTTGCCACGGGTATCGTCATAGCCCAAGATTGTAAGCATGTGGTAGTAAGGACCACCGTCACGAAAATTACGGTTTTCGCGGTACAATGTTTTTCCATCGGCCGGGACAATAACCGGAATATCTTTTGAAATATATTCTTTGATTTGGTCCAGGGTGGGATTGTCAATGACATTGGTGTTATATCCGTAAACATCTTTGGCAAGCTGGGATAGCTGTCCAAGATTCACATCCTTTTGCCAGCCAAACTCTTTTTCTTTGTCTATTAGGTTAAGGATGTCCTTTCTAATGGTGGAGATGTCGGGTGTTGCTTCCTGGTAATAGTAGTGGGCTGTCAGAAAAGCAGCCTCTTCACAAGCATCCTGCCAAGGTTGATCCCAATTTTTTTCCGGAGCTTGGGGGATGAAAGTTGTTTCGATAAGGTGTTTGTCAGGAAGGCCGGATTCTAAAATTGCCGTTGGACGGGGAGCTATAGTTTCCGTAATGTTTTCAATTTGTCTCTCAATATTTTGATTGGTTACAATAACTTTGTTTTGAGCCTTTTCTATGATTTGATTTTTGCTGTTAAAAGAAAGAATGAGAGTTGTGCCAAAAAATAATGCGAGAAGAATAATAAGGAAAATGCCAAAACGTTTCATTTTTATATTTTATCAAGAAAAATGACTGTTTTTAGGATATAATCATCGAATGCCGAAATTTGGAAAAATAAAAAATATCGCTGTTATTGCCCACGTGGACCATGGTAAAACCACGTTGGTGGATGCGATGCTTAAACAGACCAATACATTTAGAAATAATCAGGAAGAAATGAGCCGTGATAGGATTATGGATAGCAACGACCTGGAAAGAGAAAAAGGCATAACGATTCTTTCTAAAAACACATCGGTGTTCTACAAAGAATATAAAATTAATATAATCGACACGCCGGGTCATGCTGATTTCGGAGGAGAAGTCGAAAGAGTTTTAAACATGGCAGATGGGGCATTACTGATAGTTGACGCGGCTGAAGGACCATTGTCGCAAACTAAATTTGTTTTGAAAAAAGCCTTGGATTATGGGCTAAAAATAATATTGGTAATAAATAAAATTGACAGGCAAGACTCAAGAATAAAAGAAGTTATTTCAGACACGGAAAATCTATTTTTATCTTTAGCTAATGATCCTGAGTTATTGGATTTTCCTATTGTATATGCTGTGGGAAGAGAAGGTAAAACATATTTTGAAGCACCGACAAATTTAAACCAAGGCGGAGATACAATTCCTTTATTTGAAACAATAATAAAGTACATACCTGACGCAGAAAAAGATACAAAATTACCATTTTTAATGTTGGTATCAGCATTTGAAAGAAATGAATATTTGGGAAGATTAGCAGTCGGAAGGGTGCATCAGGGAATTATTAAGAAAGGCCAGGGTATTGCTTTGGTTGAAGCCAACCAGGAGGTGGCCGGAAATTTTAAAGTCGAGAGATTGTATGTAAATGAAGGAATAAATAAAGTTGAAGTTGAAGAAGCCAGGAGCGGTGAAATCGTATATCTAGCCGGAATACCAAAGATAAAGATTGGACAAACATTGTCTTGTGTGAGAAATATCAAAGCATTGCCAATGATAGATGTCGCAGAGCCGACATTAAAAGCCAGTTTCGGACCAAGTACATCGAAGTTTGCCAAAGAAGAATCTAAATATTTAACAAGCCGGGAACTTAAGGAGAGATTGAAAGAGGAAGTTTCAACGGATTTGGGTCTTAGGATCGAAGACGATGCTATGGATAGCATAAGGGTCCTGGTCTCCGGCAGAGGAGAACTGCACTTGGCGATCCTGATAGAAAGGTTGAGAAGGGAGGGATTTGCCATGGAAATAGGTAAACCAGAAGTTATATTTAAAAAAATTGCCGGAAAGTTATGTGAACCTTTTTCGGAATTAACAATAATAACTACACAAGATTATGTGGGATCGGTAACGGCGGAACTCGGAAAAAGAAAAGCAGAAATGCTTGATTTGGTAAACGACAGAAACGGAGTCAAAATGGTTTACAAAATTAGCGAAAGGAACTCGTTGGGATTGAGAAGCAAACTAATGACCGAGACAAGGGGTTCAGTGTCAATAAATTTTTTAAGTTTAGGTTACGAAGAAAAGTCTGATGACGTCAGAAAAGAAAGAAACGGTGTCCTGATCGCTTCAGAGTCAGGAAAGGCGCTTTCTTATGGATTGGATCTGGCGCAAAAACGCGGAATTACATTTGTAGGCCCTACGGAAGAAATATTTGAAGGACAAATTGTTGGTTTGAGACCAGTTGGTGGCGATTTGGAAGTAAATGTATGCAAGGGCAAACAGCTAACAAATATGAGAGCTGCCGGGAACGATGATTCGATAATATTATCCCCTCCTGTCAGGTATAGCATCGAAGAATGCTTGGATTTTATCGAAGCAGATGAACTAATTGATGTAACTGGGAAAAATATCAGATTGAGGAAGAAACAATTATCGAAAATAGATAGAGTTAGGGCACAAAGAAAAGAAAACCAGATTGTTGGCTAGGGAGTATTTATCGGTTGCCATTTTACCTGATTGAACAATTGGTTGAGTAATTCTGTAACAGAATCGAAAAAATTTAGTTGGTTGGCTATATAAATTATGGCTGCGGCGATAACAGCTGTACCAAATAAGGAGCCAAGGGAAAAGAAAATACCAGAAATAAAGTTATAGAGCGCAAATTTCCAAGGGTTAGCATTATAAATCATATACCTGGTGTTGTGGGTAATTTTGTCAAGCTTACCGTTTAAATTTTTTAATTCGAGTCTTAATTTTTTCGTTTCTTTCATTTAAGGGTATCCTTTATTGAATTAGCAATTTGTAACATTTTGTCTTTGGATATATCTTCCTTGTGCTCAAGATTGAAATTTTGGTGCAAAGAATCCTGGGGATAACGAGGGATAATTCTAATGTGAGCATGGGGAACTTCGTAACCTAGGGTCAGAAATGATACAGATTCGGCGAGAAGAGCTTCTTTGGTCGACATGGCAATTCTTTTGGCAGTTTCCCAATAATCACCAAAGTTGGGCACATCGTAAACCCAACGAAAATGAGTTTTGGGCACAAGCAGAGAGTTGCCCTTAGTCAGAGGATTGATATCAAGAAAGCCAAGAAATTTATCGTCTTCATAGATTATATTACTGTCAATCTTACCGTTTATTATGTTGCAAAATATGCAATTTGCATCCATTATTTAATGATAGCATTAAGGTTTTCCAAGTTCGGGATGAAGTTTTTGAATGATTTCTATAAGTTTTTGTTGGGTACCTTTAATGGACTTTTTTAGTGTGGCACCGGCAGCGGCCGGATGACCTCCGCCAGAACCAGTTGCCAGAGCGATTTGAGACAAATCATACTTTTTTGGGTCCCTAGTACGGAGGCTGATAGTTGAAACTCCCGGATCGGTTTCAACGATACTGACTGCAATATCCCAGCCCTCAACCGATTTTAAAAGATTGGCAATGTCGGATTTTTCGGTATGATTTCGTGATATATTGTTTTTTTTCATTTGTATCCTGGAAACTGATGAAAAAACGACATGGTTAGAAAAGAATTCCTTAAGGTTATTAAGAGCGACGGCCCGGAAACGGATTTGGCCGGGATCATTGCGGTTCTCCATTTGAAATATGAATTCAGAATAATTTGGAGAAATGCTAGTGAGTTTGGCGATGATTTCGAAGGTCCGGCTGGTAGTTTTGGGATATTTAAAGCCGCCGGTATCAGTATAAATACCGATAATCAGGTTAGTGGCCATGCTGACGGTGATATTGGCTTTCCAGTCGGAAAGAAGTTGGGAAACAATTTGACAGGTGGAAGGCGAGGTATCGTCAATTAAGTTAATATCAGCAAAACCAGGATTGCTGGCATGATGGTCGATAACGACGGTGTTAAGGTCAGGAGGAAAAGAAACAGGACCGATTTTGCTAATTTGATTTTTGTCGGCAGTATCAAGAATCAAAAACAGATCAAAGGCTGACGGATCGATATCAAAATAGCTTTTATTTTCAATAGTTGAAAAATTAGGAAGATGATCGAAATTTGAAGGCAATTCAGAATCGCCTTTTATAATAGTTACTTCCTTGTTAATTTGTTTTAGATATTCTGCAATAGCTAGAACGCTGCCGAGGCTGTCGCCGTCAGGACTGGGATGACAGTGCAGGAGAATATTTTGGGATTTTTTTATTTTTTTAAGAATTTGAGAAGACAAGCGGTTGGTGATAGAAGGCATGGCTTATTTTAAAATTTATATTTTATTGAATAATAAAATTTGCCAGTTAACCAAATTTTGGATAACAGCACTTTTTATATTTTTTACCGGAACCGCAAGGACAGGGTTCGTTTCTTGACGGTGCTTTAGTTACAGCGGTTTTTGTCGTATTCGTTTGCGGGGTAATAATTGGTGAGTCCTGGGAATTGTTTGGGGTTGCGGGTGACGGGCTGACAATGTCACCACGAGTTTCAGTGGCATTTGAAGGTGAATTAGTTACTTGTGCGGCGTTAACAGGTTCGATACGGAAAAGTTTTCTTGATAAATTGTATTCGAATTGGTTCATGAGCTTTTGAAACATCTCGAAACCTTCTTTACGGTATTCAATAAGGGGATCTTTTTGGGCGTAACCCCGCAGTCTAACGCCTTCGCGAAGGTCATCAAGAGCTGTCAAGTGTTCTACCCACAATGGGTCCAGGGTTGAAATAATTGAAAAGACAACAATACTATTGGCAATATCAGAAGAAAAATAGTCAACCCGTCTTTGCCATTCTCTTTCAAGAATGGAATAAAGTAGGGATAGAGGATCTGTGGTTTTTGTTAAGTCAGTTTCTAATTCCGAGCGTGATTTGTCGTCAAGGGGAAGTATCTCGGAAAACTCTAATACGGTTTTTTTGGTGTCAAGTTTTCCGGTGATATAGTCTGTGTTAAGTGATACCAGAGCGGTTAACTGAGCTTTGAGATATCTAAAGGCGTCTTCGATATTTTTTTGAGGATTTTGGTGGTAATTTTGCAAGACTCCATCCCGAAGCTTGTAAACGATTGTTCTCTGTTTGTTGATGACATCATCGTATTCGACAAGACTCTTTCTGATGTCAAAGTTGTAACCTTCCACCTTTACCTGGATTTGTTCCAGCACACGAGAAACAAGCGGATGGGTTAAGGGAACGTCGTCAGGCATATTGAAATTTGTCATTAAGCTACTTATTTTTTCACCACCAAAAATTCTCATGAGATCATCATCAAGGGCTACATAAAACTGACTTTGTCCCGGGTCTCCCTGGCGTCCGGCACGGCCACGAAGTTGGTTATCAATTCTTCGCGATTCGTGCCTTTCGGTACCAATTACGTAAAGACCTCCAAGGTCAATTATCTCGTCATGATATTTTTTCCATAATTTTGAATCAACATTTTCCTTTGGACCTCCTAATATAATGTCGACTCCCCTACCGGCCATATTGGTGGCTACAGTTACAGAACCCTTCATACCGGCTTTGGAAATAATTTCAGCTTCAGATCGGTGATTTTTAGCATTAAGTACCTGGTGGGGTATACCCATTTTTCTCAGAAGAGAGGAAACTATTTGGTTTTTTTCGATAGAAGTAGTGCCGATAAGAATGGGTTGGCCTTTTTGGTGGAGCTCCTGAACTTTATTGGCTATAGCAGTGTATTTGGCTCGTTGAGTTTTGAAAATCAAGTCGTTACTGTCTCTTCTTTGTATAGGTCGGTGAGTGGGGATAACAGATACTTCAAGGTTATAAATTTTTTTGAATTCTTCGGCTTCAGTGGCAGCGGTACCAGTCATACCGGCTAATTTTTCATATAAACGGAAATAATTTTGGAATGTTATTGTTGCCCATGTTTGGGATTCCCTTTGGACAGGAACGCCTTCTTTAGCTTCAACTGCTTGATGAAGACCATCAGACCAACGACGGCCATTCATTAAACGCCCCGTAAACTCATCAACGATAATAACTTCATTGTCTTTGATTACGTAATCCTTGTCTTTATGGAAGAGGGCCCGGGCTTTGATGGCATTTTCTATATAATGGATTGTCTCAAAAGATTCTTCATACAAGTTTTTGACATTAAGAATCCTTTCTACTTTTCTAATCCCGTATTCAGTTAAAGTAGCCGAGCGGGATTTTTCATCGATAATATAATCGTTGTCCTGGAGTTCTCCGGCGATTTGAGCAAACTTGTAATATTTGTCTACAGGTTGATTGTTAGGTGAAGAAATAATTAAAGGAGTTCTGGCTTCGTCTATAAGAACGAAATCGACTTCATCAACAATGGCGAAATAATGAGGACGCTGGACCATGTCATTGCCATCTGAAACCATATGGTCTCGAAGATAATCAAAACCGAATTCATTGTTGGTACCGTAAGTAACATCTGCCATGTAGGCTTCTCTTCGGGAAATTGGTCGAAGATGAGCCAGGCGATCGTCAAACTTTTCCTGAGGATTAGTAAAATCAGGATCAAGAAGAAAGGATTCTTCATGCACAATAGCGGCAGTGCTTATACCTAAAAGTTGAAGAGCTTTGGGGTACCAACCCGCACCTACACGGGTAAGATAATCATTTGGGGTAATGATGTGAACTCCCCTGCCAGTCAAGGCATTAAGGTAGGCCGGAAAGACAACGGAGTGGGTTTTGCCCTCCCCTGTTTTTTGTTCAGCAATGGAACCGTGATGAAGGGTTATGGCAGCCAAGAGTTGAACATCATAGGCCCTTTCACCTATGGTTCTTCTAATAGCTTCACGAACGACAGCATAAGCATCAGGGAGTATTTCATCCAGACTTTTACCTTCCTGTAATTGTTTCTTGAATTCATTAGTTTTTTCTTTAAGCTTGCTATCAGACAATTTGGAGTATTTGTCTTCAAGTGAATTAATTATCATTACAATTTTTTGGTAGGAGTTAAGTCTTTTCTGATTCTCATCAAATATACTTTTTAAAACATTGAACATATCGGTATATTATACAAAAAAAGACCAAGCCCCGGTACTCGAGATTGAGACCGGGGCGTTGGGTGGCTCCTCTATGCTAATTTAGGATTTGGTTATAGAAGTGAATTTAGTAAATGGGTGAAGGACTTTGGGTATTTTAACACTACCGTCGGCTTGCTGGTGGTTTTCCAGTATAGCAAGAACTGCCCGGTCAGTAACCAGAGTAGCGTTTAGAATGTGAACAAACTCATTCTTTCCGCCAATTTTTACTTTAGTATTCAATCTTCGTGCTTGATAATCTCCACAATTGCTACATGATTGAGTTTCACGGTAAGTATTTTGACCTGGGAACCAGGTGTTGATATCGTACATGCGGCGATTAGGTTGAGGTAAATCACCGGTACAGCACTTCATGACCTGATAGGGCAATTCCATTTCCTGCATGATTTCCTCTTCATTCTGAAGCATTTCCAGGGCCATTTCATCAGAAAATTTATAGTCGGGAACAGTAAATACATTCATTTCAACTTTGTTAAAAAAGTGAACCCGGAAAAGTCCGCGTGTATCTTTACCGTAAGTACCAGCTTCGCGGCGGAAACATGGAGAAAAGTTGACAAACTTTATCGGCAAATTTTCCTTTTCCAATATTTCATCCATAAAATAAGGAACAACAGAATGTTCGGAGCTGGAGATAAAAATCAGGTCGTCTTCGGGGACAGAATAGTAAGCGTTAAAAAGGTTTTTGTTACTGTTGTACCCCATTTTCCATTCTGATTCTCCTTTTATCATGGCTGGTGGAACCATGGCATGCCAGCCTTTTTGAGATAATTTCTGGAAAGCATAAAACATGACTGCCATTTCCAGAACGGCAGCTTGATTTTTGAAGTATCCGAAGCGGGAACCGGAGACCTTTGAGGCCCGTTTGATATCGATAATATCCAGTTTTTCTCCAAGGTCAACGTGATCCAGGGGTGTAAAATCAAAATTTGGTTTATTGCCGACGGTTTTTATGACAACGTTATCAGAGTCGTCAACACCAATGGGTACATCGGGGGCGGGGATGTTGGGGATTTCTTCAAGGACATTATTTAGGGCAGCTTCATGATTTTTTAATTGTGTTTCAAGTATTTTAAGCTGATCTTTAATTTGAGATGCGGTTTCTAATTGTTCTTTAGTCGGCTTGCCTTTAATTTGTCTAGTAACATTATTCTGCTGGGAACGGAGAGTTTCAACTTGTGACAATACTAACTTGTGATCATTGTCTATGGAAATGACTTTATCGAGAAGAGATGGGTCTTTTTGCCTATTTATCAAAGTCTGGCGAACCAGGTCGGGGTCTTGGCGAATTACATTGATGTCGATCATTGATGGCCTATTTTATCAAAAATATGGAAAGTTTACTGAGCAAAGTATGACAAGACAAACATTAAAGACCGATATTTGGGGATATCCTCTGCATTGAGTTGAGACAGATTTCAATAAAATCCGCAAGGGGAATACCAAGGCCTTTTGGGTCTTCGCACAAGACCACTTCTTCCCTCCTAGTACCAGCAGCGAAACGAGGTTCTTTGAGGAACCTTTTTAATACAGATGATGTTTTTACATCAGATAATTTTTTACTAGGATACACAAGGGCAACGGCAACGATAAGCCCAGTCAAGCTGTCGGCACAAAATATGGACCATTGAGCCTGAGATACTGTGGGAACATTGGTAAGAGAAGGAGCATGGGCTTTGACGATTTGATCAACAGAATTGCTAAGCTCCAAACCATAATCCAAAAGGGCTTCTTTGGTTTTGTTGGGATGATCTTCTTTGTACTTGCCCTGATAATCAATGTCATGGACTAATCCGGCTAGGGTCCAGTCGTCAAGTTCAGGCTCACCATCTTTTAATTTATTATTTTCTTTTAAATAATCATAAATACCAGCCATACAGGCTTCAAGTGCCAAAGAGTGGTAAAAAATATTTTTATCGAGAGCATTTTCAACCGCTTTTAAGTATCTATCCCTATTCGTCATTTTAATTTATCGACAATTAATTCTATATTTTCATTGCGCATAGCCGGGAATAAAATTACATCCTTTATAGTTGGTTGATCCGTTAAAAATTGGGTAAAACGGTCAATGCCCATACCCCAGCCGGCCGTGGGAGGCATGCCATATTCAAGGGCCCGAACATAATCCTTGTCAAGCTGCATAGCAGCTTCTAGACCTTTATGAGCCAACTCCTCTTCCTCTAACCAACGATTATATTGATCTTTGGGGTCATTTAGCTCATTGTAGGCCTTTAAAATTTCGGTTCCGGCGGCGAGCAGCTGAAAAGATGCAATTTTCTCGGGATTATCTTCTTTTCTTTTAGCCAAGGCAATCATTGAGGCCGGGTAATCAGTGATAAATGTAGGCTGGATTATTGAGGAACGGACGTGTTGTTTATAAAGTGCGTCAAATCGAGGGCCCATGCCGATAACACCCTCCATATCAATTTTTAGACCGGATTCTTTAACTATCTTATCGAAATCTTCTTCACTTTTTATTTTGTCGATATCGATTTTGGTTACGGAAAGAATAATGTCCCTAAAAGTAACCCTTTTGAAAGGGGGTGTAAAATCTAGCTCCGTACCCTGGAAATTTATCTTGAGTGAGTCTTTTAGCTTTTTGATGACATGTGTGATAAGTTCCTCGGTAAACTTCATTAGTTGATCGTAATCAACATAAGCCCAATAGAATTCTATTTGTGTAAATTCAGGGTTGTGAAAGCGGGAAACGCCTTCATTTCTAAAGTCACGACTAACTTCATATACTTTTTCAAGACCACCGACTATTAATCTTTTAAGATAAAGCTCGTCAGAAATCCGTAGATACATATCCATATCGAGGGTGTTGTGGTGAGTGACAAAAGGCTTAGCGGATGCTCCACCGTAAACCGGCTGAAGAATGGGGGTTTCTACTTCAAGAAAACCATAGTTGTCGAGAAAGCTTCGCATTTCTGAAAGTATTTTGGTTCTGGCAATAAAGACTTCTCTGACTTGCGGGTTAACAATCAGATCTACATAACGCTGGCGGTAACGCTCTTCGACATCTTTAAGGCCATGCCATTTTTCAGGCAATGGCCTAATATTTTTTGAAAGAATTTGAAAAGAAACTACATCGATTGTAATTTCGCCGGCCTTCGTGGTAAATACCTTACCGGTTACAGTGACAATATCTCCAACATCAAAAAGCTTGGTTTCTTTCATCAACTCTTTTCCCAGAACTTTTTCCTGAAAAAAAAGCTGAATGCGACCAGTCATATCCATGATGTCAGAGAAAAGGATCTTTCCGTGCCCGCGCAAAGACATTAATCTGCCAGCAACTGTAACATTTTTGTCCAGTGACCTACGGGCGTCTTCAACCGTATCCTTATCTTTTAAATTGGGCTGGGGGTAAGCAGACACATTGCTTCCCTTTAGGTTGTTTAATTTTTCGAGCCTTTGTTGTGTAAGAGTACTTGGTGATTGATTATTGGACATGGAAATATTTTACAACAGTCTAGGTGATCGATACGATTTTGTAGGTTAATTTTCCTACAGGAGCGTCTACTTCGATATCGTCATCGATCTTTTTTCCAAGTAAGGCCTGGCCCAAAGGAGACTGATCGGAAATTTTGTTTTCAAGAGGATTGGCCTCAAGATGACTTACAATGTGAAACATCTTTTGAGAATTACCCTGAAGTTTGAGAGTTACTTTTGAACCAACTTCGACGACATCAAAAGTTTGATCGCCAGAGATAATTTGAGATGCTTCAAGAGCTTCCTGGATATGATCAATCTTTTCGTTGACTACCTCCAGTTCCTCTTTAAGCTGTGTTGCCAAGCCGTCTTCTCCGGATTCGTCCGGTTGAGCGACTTCTTCTATTTGTGTAACAAGGCGATCACGTCTGTTCTTTAGTTCGTAAAGCTCAGTGGCCAGACGGTTATAACCCTCCTGAGTCATGAGAACTTTGTTGTTCATATATTTTTATATAAAATTAATGCATTAAAAAAGCCTCTCAGCGAGATTGGAAGGGGTGTGTAACGAATATTTACCCCTACTTATGTTTTTTTGAGAGGCACACAATTATGGTAACAATATCGGCAAAAGTTTGATTTAGTGTTACCATAATTTTGTATTTATATAGCATATGTTTTTCTTTGTCAACAAACAATTAAAATATTCAGTAAAATAGTTTAGATGTTTAAATTTTTTGAAATTACTCCTAAGGAAAGAAACGTAAGGATTAAGAAGAAGAAAGGTGTATTGTATAGTAATCCAACTGGATTTCGAAGAAAATTGTTTTACTTTGGAAATGGCGTTATATTAGGGGCTATCTGCTATGGTATATATCTTTATTATCCTTTGGGAAAGGCAATTGCCAACTATAATTTTGCCAAAAGTGCCGACAATGAAGTCGCAAGTATAGAACTTATAGAAGAAAATTTTGATAAGGAAGAATTTGTGGTCCGCGATTTTAAAATACAAATTCCAAAAATATTGGCAAGTGCGACAGTAGAACCAGACATATCTCCGTTCAATCCAAAAGAATATTTAAGTATATTGTCAGAAGACAAGGTAGCACACTCTAAGACTTCAGCAAAACCAGGCGCGGGAAAAGGTAGCACTATATATATATTTGCTCACTCAACAGAGCAGGGGTTGAATATGGTTAGAAAAAATTCTGTATTTTATCTTCTGGGGGAATTATCGACAGGAGACAAGGTTTATTTAAAGTACGGAGACAGAATTCACACATACGAAGTGTACGATAAAAAGGTGGTGGGAGCAAAAGAGGTTCACTATCTCGAGTACAGTGATCCAACCATGGAGATGCTGATTTTGCAAACCTGTTGGCCGATTGGTACCGACTGGAAAAGGTTGCTTGTATTTGGTAAATTACTTAACTAAGATGCCATTAGATTTATCACTAGATAACGGTAAATATGACTGGCCTGTTTTGGAAAAGTATGCAAAGGAAACCGGCCTTAAAGTTGAAGACGTCAAAAAATGTTACGATTTTGCCCTAGAAGCTCATAAAAACCAAAAGAGAGAGTCGGGAGAAAATTATTTTTGTCATCCGTTTTGGGTAGCAAAAGTGGTAACACAGTTGGGTATCGGACATAAGGCTGTTTTTGCCGCACTATTACACGATATTGTAGAAGATACGGACATAAGCTTGGACCAGATTGCAGACGAATTTGGGGACGAGGTAGCGTTGTTGGTAAATGGTTTAACCGAGGTTAAAAGAAGAACACAGGGAATAGAGGTACACGGTACAAACGTAGAAGTATTTAGAAAGTTTTTATTTTCATCCGTTGACGATGTCAGGGTGCTTATAGTCAGAATTGTCGACAAGCTGCACAACGGTTTGACGATTGAATACCTATCTAAAGAAAGACAAATAAAATATGCAAAAAGAGTTTTTGGAATATACGGACCGATAGCTGAGTATGTAGGACTGCATTATTTTAAAAGGTTATTAGAGGATATTGCATTTAAAATTCTCTACCCGCAAGAAGCCGAAAAGTTAGAAAAAGAGTTGAAGAAAAGGAGGGTGTATGAGACTAAAGCTTTGGCGATGGTGAAGGCAGACTTAAATAGTATGCTAAAAGCCAATAGAATAAATGATTGCCTGATTGAAGGAAGAATCAAGAGTTTATATAGTACCTACTTGAAGGCAAAAAGAAAAGGTTATGACAGAGTAAAGGACAGGGTAGGTATCAGGGTGATAACGGATAATGTAGAAAATTGTTATTCAATACTAGGATTGCTCCATTCAAGGTATAAATATATGCCGGATGAGTTTGATGACTACATTTCGGCGCCAAAACCAAATGGATACAGATCAATTCAAACAACTCTGGTTTGGAAAGACAGATTAACTGTAGAAGTCCAAATAAGAACAAAAGAAATGCATGAATTTAATGAATTTGGACCCGCTTCACACATCGTATACAAAATGAATAAGGGCACTTATGACAATTTAAGCATGAATTGGGTTAAAGATTTGGTTAGATGGCAACAAAAAGATGAAAATGTCAAAAATTACCAAATAAATGTTTTAAAGAATTATATATATGTTTTTACGCCAAAAGGAGACACCATCCAACTACCCTCAAATAGTACTGCTCTGGATTTTGCTTACAGGATCCATACTGACATTGGTGACCACTGCTATGGTGTCAAGATTAACAAAAAGATGAAAAAGATAAATACACAACTTGAAACGGGTGACATGGTTGAGGTATTAATCAATAAAAAGGTGAACGTTAATAAGAATTGGCTAAATTTAGTAAAAACACAATGGGCAAAGGAACATATAAGAAAAGTCGTAAACACGAATAATTAGCAAGCTGATATAATTGAATCTATGGAAAAAGTGAAGTTATCGCAAGACGATAAAATCAGAATAATAACAAGAAATTGCCAGGAAATATTGACAGAAGGTGATTTAATAAAACTCCTAGAAAGTAACACACAACTGAGTCATTATATCGGTTTTGAAATTTCTGGAATGGTACATTTAGGGACCGGCCTGGTTTCCATGGGGAAAATTGCTGATTTTTTGAGTGTAGGAGCTAAATGCCGAGTTTTTTTAGCTGATTTCCATTCATATTTAAATAATAAGCTTGGTGGAGATTGGAATAAAATCAGGTGGGCAACCGATAATTATTTTAAGGAGGGTTTGATTGCCTCACTAAAATGCTGGAATGTTAATAAGGAAGAAGTCGAGTTTGTTAACGGCAAAGACCTGTATGAAGATAACTTAATTCATTGGGAAACATTTATGGAAGTGGGGAAACATGTGACTCTTGCTCGCAACCTTAGATCTATTTCAATTATGGGTAAAAAAAGAGGCCAGGATGTAGACATGGCGACACTTTTTTATCCACCACTTCAAGTTGCTGATATTTTTTCTATGAAAGTTAATTTGGCTCATGCCGGCATGGATCAGAGAAAAGCACACGTAGTTGCCAGACAGGTAGCATCGAAAATAAAAATAAGCCCTATTAAAAATGCCAAAAATGAAACTATAGCACCAATAGCAATTCACCATAATTTAATTGCCGGGTTAAGCGGTCCAGAAAAGATAGATTTAAAACAAAGTGTCGAAGATGTAGCTATTGACCTTAAGATGAGTAAGTCTAAACCGGGCAGCGCAATATTTGTACACGATAGCCCTGATGAAATTAGAGAGAAAATAAAAAAGGCCTATGGACCTCCAGAAGAAATCACTATGAATCCCTTGATCAATTGGGTGGAAACTTTAGTTTTTTGGGGAGAAAAAGAAGGTACTTTTATTGTAAAAAGGCCGGAAAGATTTGGTGGCGATGTGATATATAATAACTCCGATAGTTTAAAAGAAGACTATAAAGAGGGTAAATTGTTTCCGCTTGATTTGAAAAATGCCTTATCTGACTGGTTAATAGAAAAGTTGGAACCGGCAAGGAAACATTTTGAAGTAAATGAAAATGCCAAGGAAGGTTTGAAAAAAATGAAGGAATGGTTAGTCTAAAGAATGCCTTTTTTGGAGCTGACGGCGATAATTGTTAGCAAATCGGTGGGCTTCATCCCTAAGTTTTTGCAATAGCTTAAGAGTTTCGGAATTGCGAGGAAGATTGACCTCCACAAATTTTTCGGGTGTTTTTATGACTATTATCTCCTGTTTTTTGGCCAAGCCAATCAGGGCAATATTCTTTTTTGATTGAAGTTCCAGTACTGAATTGGCAGCACTAACCTGAGGTTTGCCTCCGTCTACCAAAATTATATCGGGATAAGTCCACTCAAAATGCTTTAACCGCCGCCAAACAATTTCTTTTATCATATATTGGTCGTCCTGAGTTTCTTTGGTATATATTTTAAATTTTCTATATTGATTGATGTCAATATTTGAACCGGAAAATACCACCATGGAACCGACAAAATACTTTGATCCAAGATTTGATATATCATAAGCCTCAATCCGGTTAATTTTTTCAATTCTAGGAAAATATTTTTTTAACAAAGTACTAAGACCGTTTAGGGCAAGTGTTGTTTTATCATCAGGAAGGTTTGCCTGCTCAAATAGATGGTTAAGGTTGTGCCATCCTGATACAACATAATCAAGAGCCGCCAATTGATCTCGGATTTTGATGGCATTTTCAAAGTTTTGATCTTTTGATGATTCTTCCATCTCCTTTATCAGAGATTTTTTTAGGGAAACAAAGTTACCTGTTAATATTTTTTTAATTTTTCTGATATTTTTACGGTACTCTGTGGGATCGGGAGAAGGCCCGGGGCATAATTTGAGATGACAATAAAGGCAGGAAGTTGAAGGGTGGCGCGAAGAGGTGCGATATGGAAAAATCTTCCTAATTGTTTTTAAAAGAGATTTGACCGAGGAGCCGCTGGGAAAAGGGCCGTAAACATTACTGTTGGATGGTAATTTTGTAGCATGGGTTGAAAATACCAGAGGAATTTTATCTTTGGTAATACAGATATAAATATAGCTTTTATCATCTTTAAGTTGCGAATTGTATTTTGGCCGGAACTTTTTTATGAGGGACGACTCAAGTATTAGTGCTTCTATCTCCGAATCGACGATTTTATAGCTGATGTCGTGAATTTGAGCAACGAGTTGTTTTGTTTTAGGTCCTAGGGCGTCATCTTTTTGAAAATACTGAGTGACCCTCTTTTTGAGATTAACAGCTTTGCCAACATATATAATTTCACCTACTTTATTCTTGTAGATATAGACACCCGGAAGGGGAGGGATATTATCGAGATTTCTGAGGCTGGACATTGTATTCAAGATGTTTTTTTAAGTATTTACCGGTATAACTTTTTTCTGCGTTCATTATATCCCCGGGGTTTCCTGATGCAACTAAGTAGCCTCCCCTCTCGCCACCTTCAGGGCCTAAGTCAATAATATGGTCGGCATTTTTTATTACATCGAGATTGTGTTCAATAACTACAACTGTATTGCCCATATCCACTAATTTTCTTAAAACTTTTATGAGCTTGTCGATATCATAAAAATGAAGTCCTGTTGTGGGTTCATCAAGAATATAAAGGGTTTTACTGCCTTGCTTTTTGACGAGTTCGCGACTAATTTTAAGTCTCTGGGATTCACCTCCTGATAATGTGTTTGAAGGTTGGCCAAGTTCCAAATAACCCAAGCCGACTTCCTGAATAGTTGATAGCTTTCTTTTAATTATTGGAATATTTCTGAAGAATTCAGCAGCTTCGTCAATTGTCATATTCAGAATTTCAGAAATATTTTTTCCTTTGTATTCGACCTCCAAAGTTTCATCTTTGTAGCGGGTTCCTCCGCAGTCCTCACAAGTGACATAAATATCAGGAAGAAATTGCATCTCGATTTTTATCTGGCCTTGGCCTTCACAGGCCTCACAGCGACCATTTTTGACATTAAAAGAAAAACGGCCAGGTCCATAGCCTCTGATTTGTGCTTCGGGAGTTTGAGCCATTAGCTTTCTGATTTCATCAAAAACTTTGGTATATGTAGACGGATTACTTCTTGGTGTCCTGCCGATAGGAGACTGGTCGACAAGTAAAACGTCGGAGATATATTGACATCCTTCTATACTATTGTACTCCCCTATAGTTCCATAATATGCGCCATGAATTGATTTTCTGACACCCCCGTAAAGAGTGTCGTGAATTAGAGTCGACTTGCCGCTTCCGGAAACTCCGGTCACACAGATTAAATTATTTAAAGGAAATTCTACATTAATGTTTTTTAGGTTCCATTGACGGCAGCCGTTAAGCCTAATAGTCTCGGGATCAATTGATTTGATCTGTTTTTCTGAAGTTATCTCCTGTTTGCCCGAAAGGTATTTGGCGGTAATACTATTTTTTGAAGATAGAATATCAGACAAACTACCTTGGGCGACAACTTCACCGCCATTTTTTCCGGCTAGGATTCCAAAATCGACGATATGATCGGCATTTCTAATAACATCTTCGTCATGCTCGACGACCACGACGGTGTTGCCAAGCTCCTTCAACTTTTTTAGGGTAGATATCAGCCTGTCATTGTCACGTGAATGAAGGCCGATGGTGGGTTCGTCGAGAATATAAAGAACACCGGTTAAACCAGTCCCGATTTGGCTAGCTAGTCGAATTCTTTGTGATTCTCCTGAGGATAGAGTTCCGGCTTCACGTTCTAAACTTAAATAATCAAGTCCTACTGCTAAAAGGAATTCCAGACGAGCAGATATTTCCTTTTTTATAGGAATAAGAATTTCCTTCTCTTTGTCACTTTCAAGTTCTTTTTCCAAATCACTTATCCAACGAGCCAATTGTTCAATGGGAAGTACGGATATCTGATGAATATTTTTAGCAAGTACGGTAACAGAGAGTGCGTCGGGATTAAGTCTGGAACCCATACAGGAAGGACAAGTTTCTTTAATCATAAGTTTTTCAAGTTCTTCACGGACAGTTTCTGAAGTTGAGGTGAAATATTTATTCTCCAGCATTTTGGCTTTCCATTCAGGGAACTTGGATCGGTCGATTTGGAATTTTGAGCCAAGGCCCTTGCATTCGATACAAGCGCCCTGAGGGGAATTAAATGAAAACAGCCGAGGTTCTATTTCCGGAAGAGAGATGTTGCAGTTGGGACAAGCAAAATTCTCAGAATAAAGAATGTCCTTCATCTCTTTGGGGTGTTCGGGGAAGGTGAAAGACGAATCAAATATTTCGGCGGTTATAACGAGGCCATTACTGAGCTTCATAGCCTGCTCAATATCGTCAATAAGACGGTCATATAATTCTTTTTGATTTTCCTGCTTTAAATTATCTTTACTGACAGTAACACGGTCGACTACGGCATCGATATTGTGTTTGTTGGTTTTGGCAATTATAAAATCAGAATAAAGATCAATTATATGATCATCAACACGAATGTATTTATAACCTTGTTTCCTAAGGTTCTCAGTTAGACCCCGAAAGTCACCGGCTTTGTTGCGGACTAAAGGAGACAAGACCAGAAAACGGAAAGATTCAGGTCCGATAATTTTTGTTTTTGTGTCAGAAATAATCTGGTTTACTATTTGTTTGCTTGTCTGAGGAGCTACTTCTCGATTGCAATGAGGACAGTGGGGATGTCCAATTCTGGCAAACAGTAAACGGAGGTAATCATAAATTTCAGTAACGGTGCCGACAGTAGATCTGGGATTGTGAGAAATGGCTTTTTGGTTAATGGCTATAGATGGGGATAATCCTTCTATTAAATCCACCTCGGGTCGTTTCATATTTCCCAAAAACTGGCGGGCGTAAGAAGATAAACTTTCGACATAACGTCTTTGGCCTTCTGCAAAAAGTGTGTCAAAAGCCATGGAGGATTTACCACTGCCAGAAACACCGGTAAAAACTACCAGCTTATTTTTGGGAAACTCGAAACTAACATTTTTTAGATTGTTTTCCCGAGCACCTTTAACAATGATTTTGTCTTGAGCAGTATTGGTCATGATTACTCTGCCTGGCGTATTTTATCGCGAATTCTAATTGCCTCTTCAAAATTTAGATCCTGTGCCATCTGTCTCATTTGTTTTTTCAAATCGCGCAAGTAAATTTTCTTTTGTTGAGGCGTAAGAGACAGGGGATCGGTTTCTAAAATGTTTTCAGATTCTTTCTTGGTTTCAATTTCAATAATTTTAGGGCGGATAGATTTTATCACAGATTGAGGGGTAATATTTCGCTCCTGATTATATTTCATTTGAATCCGACGACGACGGTTGACTTCTTTTAGAGCTGATTTCATAGCATCAGAAACAGTATCGGCGTATAAGATAACTTTACCTGAGACGTTTCGTGAAGCCCTACCCATTATTTGAATAAGTGAAGAGCGTGACCTGAGGAAACCTTGCTGGTCAGCATCGAGGATAGCAACCAGTGAAACCTCGGGAAGATCAAGACCTTCACGCAGAAGATTGACCCCAACCAGGACGTCGTAGTTACCAGAGCGAAGATTGTCCAGTATAGATGATCTTTCAAGGGTATCAATATCGGAATGAAGGTAGGCAACTTTGAAGGGGCGGGGAGTATTATTCGATTCTGACAGGAAAGAGGCTAAATCTTCGGCCATTCTTTTGGTCAAGGTAACCACTAATACCCTTTCTTTCTTATTTATCCTGTCATCGATCTCCCTTATCAGGTCCGGTATTTGTCCATGACTTTTTTTAATTTCAATAGGAGGATCAATTAAACCGGTGGGGCGGATAATTTGTTCAACGATTTTATTTTTTGAATCTCCTATTTCGTATTGGCTTGGGGTAGCAGAAACATAAATTATATTTGGAACACGGTTGTAGAATTCATCAAACTTTAACGGACGGTTATCAAGGGCGGAAGGAAGCCTAAAGCCGAAATCGACTAAAGTTTGTTTTCGGGCACGGTCCCCTTGGTACATGCCGCCAATTTGTGGAACGGTAACGTGGGATTCATCAATGACGCATAAGAATTTGTCACCCCAGATGTGCTTGAAGTAATCTATCAGAGTGAAGGGAGGGTCGCCCGTTTTCCTAGCTTGTTCAAAGTAGATTGAATAATTTTCAATTCCGTTAACATAGCCCATTTCTTCGATCATTTCGAGATCGTATTCGACACGCTGTCTGATGCGGTGGGCTTCTAATATTTTGTTTTGTGATTCGAAAAGTTTTACTTGTTTATCAAGATCGGATCGGATTGTTTTAAAAATTGACTTTAGGTCGGCATTGGAGGCGCCAACGTATTGTTTGGCAGCATAGAGTCGAAAAGTTTGTAGCAAAAACTCGTTGCCTGTAAAAGGATGACGCTGGGTAATGTTTTGAAGTTTACCATCCTGGAACTCAAGAGAAATTATCCAGTCCTGATATGAAGGCCAAATGTCAATGTTTTCTCCCCTAACCCGGAAGGTAGAACGCTTAAACTCCAATTCGCTTCTAGTGTAAAAAAGTGAAACCAGTTCTTCCAGGACCCGCCTACGGTTCCATACATCTCCTACTTTAAAATCAATGGTACGACCGCTAAATTCAATTGGGTCACCAATATTATAAATACAACTCACGGAAGCAATGATAATATTATCGTTACCAGAAAAGAGATTAGAGGTAGCCTCAAGCCTTAGCTTATCAATTAAGTCGTTGATCTCAACTTCCTTGGCAATGTAGGTATCGGTTGAGGGAATATAAGCTTCAGGCTGATAGTAATCGTAGTAAGAAACGAAATATGAAACTTTATTTTCAGGGAAGAGTTCTTTGAACTCCTGATAAAGTTGACCGGCGAGGGTTTTATTGTGAGAAATAATCAGTGTCGGCAGTTGTGTTTCTTGAATGAAATTGGCAACAGTGAAAGTTTTACCTGAGCCAGTGACTCCCAGAAGTGTTTGTTTGTTAGTACCCTGATTAAAATTGTCAACCAATTGCTTAATGGCTTTTGGCTGATCTCCGGAGGGTTGATAGTCAGTTTTTATCTTAAATGGCACAAATTATATTGTAACAAAAGTTTCGGTTTTTGTTTGGGTTAAATACCTGGTTTTATGTCTACATTAACAGTAGTAGCATCAGTGTGAAGAGCGCCATATTCTTTTAAAATTTCGACAATTTCAGATTCTTTTCCCGGTCGGGTAGTTACCATTATCAATGCCAGACCTTTTAGCAAATTTTCATAATAAAACTCTACTTTTTCAGAAGGTATTCCTATGGAAGAAAGCGATTCGGCAATAAGCTTCGGGTGATTATTTTCCATAGGTAACAATGAAACTAAAGTATCGGCCAGGACTCCGCCGAAAATAACTTTTCCTAATTCCTGAAAGTCAATGAATTTGATGTTGGTGACTTCGTCACTTATAGAACTAAAAAGAGCTCCATAATACGGTTTTTCAACCGCATTGGTGGTGAGCAATTCCTCATCTAGTCTTTGAGTGGCTTCATAATTGTCTACCTCGCGGCCGACTACCGTTAACTGTTTCTGGTAGCCAATATCGAAAAGTCCGGAAATAGCATTGTGCACTGAATTGAAATCATCGAATATTCCAACAACAAGTATCGTCATTTTAGAATTCTAAAATATCTTGATTGTTAATAGTAATGAACGGGGTAAATATTTTGTAAGTTCTTTAGTTTAAGTAGGGAGACCAATCTGCTATGGGGGTAGTGTTGCCAATAACAAAATTAACACCATAAAGAACTATGGCGGGAAGCAATAAAAGAATGATAATCCGAAATGTTTTTTTATTTAGAAAACGTTGAAACGCTAAAAACATAAAAGGATAAACAGGAGAAATATAACGGCTAATATCACGATGACCTACACAAACAGCAGCAAGAGTAAAAATTAGAGGGAAGATGGACAGAATATCAAATTTATATTTTTTTAAAAGAAACTTGATACCAAGAAAGGCAAGAAGAAGGATGTAAATTATTTCTTCGAGCCATATTGTACCAATCCACGATAGATTGCTAATAAAAACGGCATAAGGAAAAGGATATAAGTGGATATTGTCGCCGCTTTGAAAATAGGCATAAAAGTTACCTGTCTTTAGATAATAAAAATAGAATACTAGTAAAAGAGATAGAGGAACCAGCAAATAAGGATAGTATTTTTTGATAACACCAGAAAGATTTTTGTATTTAAAAATTTCGTAAACAGCCAGGATTAAAAAAGACAGGGCTAGAAGAGCACCTGGTGTTTTGGTTATTTGGGCAAAGGAAGCAAATATTGCAGACCAGAAGTATTTTTTGGTTTTGAAGTAGTATAAAGATGCAACTATCGAAGCAATAAACCAAGTTTCAGGAGCACCAATTTGACGAAGAACAAAAAGCCGTGCCGGAAAAAAAAGAAGCAGAACTGTCAGCCAATATGAATTTTTTGATGACAGGTAGAGAGCGAAAAGTCTGTAGGAAAAGACAGATAAGAAGACGGAACCCAGAAGTGTAGCGACAAGCATAGCTTTTGGGAGAGTAGTGAAGATAGACAGTGCGGCTAAGAGCAAAGGGTATCCGGGAAGATGGGCGGGGTAGTATTCTAGAGGTAGGGGTAGTGAAAAGTTGGAACGAATGCAGCTATTATCGTACCAGCAACGGCTTATGACCATATAATTAGGACCATCGTAATTTGAGTAGATTGTTTCCAATGAGACTTGAGGAAATCCGACATGCTGGGGAAGGTTAAAATAGAAGACTAACCAAAATAAAAGCGATGAAATTATTGTCAGAAGAATGATTGTAAGATAGTGTTTAGAAATACCAGACATATCTAAGTGATTTTACTATAAAACTATTGTTAATTCCTAAAAACGCACTGGACTTGGAGGTTTATATTTGAGATAATTTCTGGTATTCTTCCTGTGAAAATGCAAGGCGGCCCCATCGTCTAGCGGCTAGGACATACGGTTCTCATCCGTATAACCGGGGTTCGATTCCCCGTGGGGTCACATTTTGGAAATTATCATCTTTCATTGCTTCAATTAGCTCGAAAGATCGTGCTAATCCGTTGATTCGAATTTCTTTATTCTCACAAAGCAGTCCTGCAGGGAAAACGTGTGCTTGTAACATTTGTTTCTCAGGTAAATCGAGCTGTAGCCAGAATCTGTCCAAATTGGCTAAAAATGTCTCCGTAAAGTTCTTCACCGTCTCTGTGCTGTACTCATCAATCTTCATTTCAGCTCTCTCAACACTAAGCACAGCTATTTCTCTTCGGATGTCTTCTATGTGAGATAGTGCTTCGTCATCTGTCAGCATACCCTTAGCATTTCCTTGGTTTGTTGTTATGATTTCTGCTTCAAGTTGTTTGATCTTTTCTTCCCTCAGAGTTGCTTCTTTCCGAGTTACTGCAATAGTTTCATCCCATTCTTCAAAGACTAAATATACAAACATTTTCAGAACTCTTTTTGAAGGTTTGAGTGTCGAAAGAATGGAGAGGAATTGCTCTTGTGCCACATCGGCTCCAATACGTTCTTTTTTAGTACAGGCTTTGTTATGGCACTCGTAGTAAAGATAATTTTTTGCCCTACCAAAAGGATTACTTGAGGTCAGGGTGTGCATGCAATTGCTACAAGCCAGAAGACCTTTGAGTGGATACAGAACGCTATCCTGAGTGTTATATGTTCGTTTGTTTTTGAAAGTATTCATGTTCGCTTTTTCCCAAGTGATCTGATCAACGATTGGATCATGAACCCCTCTTTGATATTCTCGCCATCGAGGGGCGTACATCATTCCATAATAAAATGGATTTTTTATGATGTGTGTTATCAGTTTACCATCCGCAGGTCTGCCGTAAGTTTTACTAAACCCGAGCGAATTCAGGTATTTTGCCAGCCATAGTTTTGAATACTGACCACCTGAGGCTTTCGAAAATAGAAGCCTGATCATTTCACTGTATCTCTCATCTCTAATTGCTGGTTTACCTTTTATTTGATCTCTATCTCCCTTAGGTCTAAGGTACCCAATCTGCGGTTTCCATGGCCATAAACCCTTTCGAAACATTGTTTGCATGTTGTCTCTGACCCATTCTGATTTCAATCCGTTGTCTAGCTCTCCTAAGGCCATTAGGATCGTGCGCATTGCCTTTCCCATGGAACCTTGATCAGCTACCTCGGTAGCAGGACTTACAGCTACCCCCGATCTAGATAGTAAGGAAATTGCAGCCAGTCCTTCTTCAACATTCCGAGTCCAACGATCCATCTTGTATACAATTACTTGCGAAATGCAGTTTTTCTTGAGAGTACAAAACTGGAGTAGTGATCTCATCTCTGGTCGAGTATGGATATGTTTTGCAGATACACCTTCTTCTCTGAAAACTTTCACCACTTCCAAGCTATTGAGATCGGCATAGTTATGGCACGCCTTGAGTTGAGTCTCAAGACTATTGTTTTTGATCTGACTTTCATCAGAAACACGGATATAGATTACAGCTCTAAGTTTTTCCATTAGCCTCTTTATTATACGAACTATTGGGTTGTACTTTCTTCAGATGGTTGAAGTAGAGCATTTTGAGAAGCTGTGCCGTTTTCATCTCCTTTTCAAGATCAGCATCAGACACACCTTCTGCCAGTTTTCCCAGAATTTTTCGTGCTTTGGTAAGAGTTAGATTTGCCATCTAACTTGAAGCTACCAAACATCAACGGGGTTACGTCAAGTTTCCAGGCTAAATTGAGTTATTATCCGAAAAGATGAAAGTGCGCCACATGTCGCAGATACTTATAACACCCTATTTTTGATCTCGGTTGAGAATTCATCAGCAGTAATTTCATGGTTATCGTACTTTTGAAACAAAGCCTCCATTTCTTCAGTTGTCATAAAACCTATTAGCTTGAGCTTAGGGCTCTCATCTAAGTTATTTTTTTGTGCGAATGTAGCCAGTATTTGATCATTGAATTGATCAATAAAGTATTGTCGAGCTTTATCAAGATCTACTTTATACTGCCTAAGTATGAAAAGGTCAAAGTATTCAGTTATGGTCAAATCATCGTAATTCAATAAGTAGTGAAAGTTCTTCCTAACTTTAGCTCTTGCTAAAGCGTATTTTCTTTTCTGATCAGAATACTTCAGTTGTCCTGCTCTTATGATGCTGAGTTCCTTGTATTTCGGATTCCAACTGGCAGACTGTTGGACACCAAAGTTCCAAAATTTCAGAATTGGTTTCAGTAAGTGCATGGATTTCTTGACTGGTGGTATATGGTCCATTGGATAAGTGGTATGAAATACTTCATCTTTACTAAAATCAAATGATCTTTTCTGCCTTTCTCCAGTGTAACTAGGTGGCAGATCTGCAAGAGGACTGAATCGTTGTTTGTAGCCGATGATTGCACCAGTTTCGTCCTTTTTTACATAAGTTGCAGTAGTGCTCAGATACCTAAAGTCATCAGGCAACAGGTATTGTCTATCTTCGATAGAAGTGTCTGCCCAATCTACAGCGTAAAACGCCTCACCGTCCATCACAAGCTGTTGCATGATGTCGTTGAAGAAGTTACCCATATAAAAATGGTCCCCATATAAACGATCCCTATATCGTCTGAATTTACTGATAAAGTAAGTATTGAGATCTTGCTCTACAACTTTGTCGGAGTGTGTAATAACGAGATATTTTTCATCTTCCCCAAGAGGAAACATGTTATTCCCAACTCTATCAATCTCAATAGAAAATTTTCTAGCATCTCTATATGTCTCTTCAAATCGGAAGAAACCCTTCAAAAAAGAAATGAGCGGATCTTTGAACCAATAGCCTTTTTTATTTTGTCTGTTCATACTATTTTTTCATTTTTGATACAAGTGAAACGAGTTTTTTTACTTCTTCTCGTTTTTTCAACCAGTCTATGAAACCCTCTCCACATCTTTCTTCCGCCATCATTTCCCACTGGGCCAATTGTTGGATAAAAGGACTGGGGTGGTTGAATATCTCGCTATAACCTATGGCTCCTCTTTCTCTATATGGTCGGAGACCGACTGCTCTTTGTATCCTATTGAGCTCTCCCATGTACCAAGAACTATATCTAGTGGTCTCCCAGAAGATATTGGCTGTAATATGCAAATCTGCAACGGCTTCAAGAGCTTGTATCATCGATCCGGGAACAAATGACTTCTCGAGAGCTTGTGTCAAAGTAATCACATATCTGAAGTCCTGTTCATACTCCGAAATTAGATAGGCTAAACCTCCCCAAATAAGCGGCAACTTCATTGATCTGACCAGTTTGTTTTGGTCAGTTTCACCATATCGAATGATTATAAGGACTAAAACTGCCGCTTTTGCGTATACATCGAACAAAGCTAGCGATCTTGTTGTCAAAGACACAAAAAATCCTTTTTCTACTTGCTCAAGCATTTCCATATCAATCACAACTTGTCGGGGCAAATACGCTAAATAGCCTGCATTTTTCTTTATCCTTGATGCAAGAGCTTCAGCGGTTTTGGTTTCATTCAAGCGGAGTAGTCGGCTTACCCATTCGTACTGCATTTTTACAAATTGACCGACATATTCATGATTCTTTTGTTTGTAAAGTGTGGCTATTATCAGGTCGGAATTATCGAAAATGAGAGTTAGGTACGCTGTGAGGATTTCGTTTCTCTTCTGAAGTAACACTTCTTTGACTTCATCAATGAATCGATCCTTTGGGGTGACAAGCTTTCCTTCCAGCTGTTGTTCTACTTCCAATCGACCCCAGTATTCGATCAGAATATCCCGGGTATAAGCTGGTAAACCACTGTCAAAGCGAAATTCCCTGCTATTGTTCAGTTGATCGCTCACGTAGAAAGAGTCTGCAACGGCAATCGCTTTATCAAGGTTCCATTCATCCATAACACCTTCAGCAATAGCAAAATAGTTGTTTATAAAGTTAGTCGAGATATCTGTTTTTGTGAAATCAATTTTCTCCCAGAGCTTGAGGAAGCTTTTCAATCCTTTCTGAGAAATACCAAACTCCTGTATATGAATTGCGCCCGGGATAAGTTTTGGCTTTTCACCTTTTTGCTCCTCATAGTCACCAACTAAAAACTCTTTGTATCCATCTATGATTCTGTTTGCCAATTTGAAGCTCTTGTCAGAGTCAATGTATGTAGCCATCTCTTCTAACAGATCAATTACTTTGTCTTCCAACCAACTGTCAGCTGTGCGAGGCATGTGTAGTGGACCACGAGCATCCAGCTCATAATTGGCTTTGATAGTAAACATGGTCAGGTCATCTGCTTTTACTTGCTCATATTTTTGGAAAAACCACCAACCCCGATCCTTATCGATGAATTTCTTTGACTCACTGTAGTCCCTCGTTATGTGGCCCAAGATAACTGGTGCATACGAAGCATCACTCCATTTCTCATTTCTTACTAAATCCCTGAACAGATCAGCCAAAATACCAATGTGTCGGTTTGCGTTATCTCTTGCATGAATTGCAATGCTCCAACTCTTGTACTTGTAGCTTTTTTGATCAGTAACCACACGAAATTCTTCCCGACAAATACGCCAAATCGTTTGGAGTAAGTTCAGAGGTTTCAAGGAGTTGATGTAGTGACTCCTGAAGATCAAGATTCCCAGTAAAGACAATGCAACGAACCCAGATGCCATCAAAAAACTTACAAAGGGAAGTCCGGGGATCAGATGTAGCTTGAGTAATATCAGAATTGAATAAATGTCTGTGAAGATCAGGAAGCTAAAGAAGTAATCGCTGACACTCTCTCTATTGATAAAGTCGGAAACCCTCTCAGAGTACCTTTCGTTCGTTTGTTGTACACCGACTGAGTAGAGGGCGAAAATCAAACCCAAAATTGCAGATATAGCGCCGACAAAAATGCCAAGCCCCACTTCGACAGAATTTGCTGTAGGCAATGAAAAGTTTTGTGTTACAAAAGGGATCTGTCTCAAATGAGGAAGGAGCCACAGAAAAAGACGATCCGCAAAAATAGATATAACAAAAAATATCACAAGGTAAGTGACTATCCACCTTGAGTGTCTGAGAATGTCACGAATTATGCTGTGTTTTTCTGACTCTTTTTCTAGCTGGTATGTCCATAGCCGATCTTGCTCCCTGAATGAAACATACTTCCTGTATGCAGGACCGGCCAGAAGATCGAGCCAATGAGCTGTCTTATTTTTTGCAACAACAAGAAACTGGTAAACCTTGTTGACGGATTGAACAAAAGATCCCTGAAGAAATTGTAGAAAAATGTCGTAAAAATAAATAACAGCTTGCTTCGCACTCAGAAGAGCTGTTTTACTCCAGCTTTCCAGCTTGAGAAACAGACCCTCTTTTTTCTTCCTTGTTTGCTTCTTCTTTTTCATACGACTCAAAACTGTTTCTGGGCAGAACTTTCATACTTCAATTATACCCTTTTACTGCGCCAGTTGTCGCACTCCATGAGACATAATAGGAATACTATCGAGATATAATAGATATGCGATGACATGGGTAATGGCGCAACCAACTATTTTTGGTCAAGTGATCTGTCTCTCAGATATACAGGTCACTTTTACTGATCTTCAAACAGGTGAAGAGACTTATTTAGATTGTGTACAAAAATCATATGCAATGGATAAAAACATAATTGCTGGATTTGCAGGGAATGTACTTGGTGGATTTGCAATGCTAAGTAGTTTGTCAAAAGCAATCAAGGCAAACAAAAAAGATCCGAATGAGTTATTTGAACCAGAATTTCTTATCAATGAGTGGAGCAAAATTGCGAAAAGTAACTTTGCAAGACTTATCCCTGAGGCTAAAGATGGTGACGTACATATTCTCATCGGTGGAATTTCACACACAGTAGACGTGGGTATCCCTGGAATGGGAAAGCCCACTGTCGCAATTCTGAAATCTCCTGATTTTGTTCCCGAATATACTGAAATTGGAAAATGGGCATCGATTGGTTCTGGTGCATCTGAACAAAAATATCGAGATCTTCTCGATAAGGCTACCGGTGATCCATACCATCCACTTATGCAACATGGAGAGGAAATGTACTCTCAGTCGGTTTCCATATACTTGTCCTACGAAATACAGAAAATGGAGCCTACTCCGGGTATCAGCCAACATTATCATCTTGGGCGGTTGACTAGAGCGAGTGCAACACAAGGGACTTCCGACCATAAAGAATACCCAGCTACTGGCGAAGAGGTTGAAATCAAAATGCCCAACGTTGCACATTCTCTTGATGAATTTTTGGAACTCATAAAAACAATTGGTAAAGCCAAACACAAAGCGGTTGCAGGTAACAAAATATACTTTAGGTCAAATTCCTAATTTTTTATTTTCAACTTCTGCTTCATAAAGCATGTTTTTCACCAGAGCAGCAAATCGAGGAGACATGGTGTGGGTTGGTGGGGTAGGTGGAATATAGTCCTCTCCTTCACTTGCTCTCAAGTCAGGAATTGTTTTATTGAGAATTGCCTTAGCGGCTCCGAGACGAATCCCTTCATTTTGAGAATTCTTCATCAAGTCATATAGGGTCTCTATTGCTTCTTTTGAATGTGCGGCGGCAACCGCATACAAACTACCTCTGTTGGGTACTCCCCCTGTTTTAGCCTGGTGACTGATGTCATTCATAGTTTATAAAGATGCGACACATGTCGCAGTTTTCCAACGATACTCTATTGTTACCTATACTTCGAATACTCATACGGAGTAGTTTACTGGGGCAAATGCCATCTGACCTAGTCTATTAGAGAATAAGTTGAAGAGAGCAATGAGATCAGGGATAATGTGATTCCGAACCTCAACCCTTTGGGTCACACAAAGGGAAATCAAGAGTAAAGGGATGTGGAGAATATATTTTCAAGAGCTTGATTAGTAACGCGAATTTTTTAACTTAGAACTTACGATTATCTTACCCGATTATTACCTGATTACTATGGCGATAAACCAAAATGTAAACTAATATGACGCAAACTTTAAAAACTAGAATTCTGAATATTCCTGATATAGCAATAGAAGACGTAGAGAAGATTGCACTGAAAGCCGGAGAAGTTCTCAAAAGAAATTATGAAGATAAAATCATTAACAGTTATGGCAACAGGACGACGATTGTAAAAGAAACAAACAAATTAATAAGAAATATGCTGAAGTACTCACTTGCTGACATAGTTCACTGCAGATTTTATAGTGAAGACGAAGATTATAAACCCGAAAACAAAGGCTTACAGTGGATAGTGGATCCTCTTGATGGTAAAGAAAATGTCTTGGGTTATCCACCTTTAATGGCTATTTCAATAGGCTTGGTCAACAACAAAGAACCGGTTTTGGGCGTGATATACGATCCGATTCATGACCAGCTTTTCAGTGCCAAACATAGAAGCGGCGCCTGGCTCAATGGTAAAAGCATAAAGGTGTCAGAAAAAACCAGCATTAAAAATGCCCGGATCGGATTTGATTTTAAAAAGGGAGAAAAAAGTATATTTATCAAACAGTTAAACCAGGTGCTGGACTATGTCATGTCCGTTAAAGTGTTTGGTTCGCCCGTTTTAAATATGGCGGCTGTTTCAGCTGGAAAGTTAGATTTATATTTTAAATCACCCGCAAGTATTGTCGATTTTACGGCTGGAGTCTGTATAGTCAGAGAAGCGGGAGGTAAAGCAGTAGATTTCAATGGCAAAGATTGGAAAACAAATTCTAAAGGAGTTGTAGCAGGACCTAAAGGTGTTGTTGAGGAATTTGTTAAGCATATAAAAGAATCTTAGATTGATTATTAAAGAACTCTTACTGTGCTATATCAGTTTTGTGATGAAGCATAAGTAAGCTACTATTGATGAATAAAATCCATATATTTTTTTTGGGGGTTGCAGCAACACTTTTTGTGTTTTTGTCTGGGAGCCAGTTGGCAATTGAGTACCAAAGAAGGTTTTCTAACTTTTTTGGCAACGATAACTCCGCACAAAATCAGACGGAAAATAATAATACAGGAACGATACCAAGAGTTACCGGAGAAGAATCGATTACTAAGGTAGTGAATAATTCCTTACCATCTGTCGTTACGATTATACAAGCAGGAGATGATAGGTTTTTTGGTTTTGGTGGTTCCGATGAAAGAGAGGTAGGTAGCGGATTTGTTATTGACGGCGGCGGACTTATTGCTACCAACAAACATGTCGTCAACAATGGAGGCAATATACGGGTACGTTTCCACGATCAGGAAGTTTTAAACGTCGAGGAAATATTTGAAGATAACAGCAACGACTTGGCAATTCTGAAAATTAACAAGTCTGGACTGAGCCCATTGTCTCTCGGAGATTCGAATAATCTGGAGTTAGGCGAGAGAGTAATTGCCATTGGCACAGTATTCGGCTCACTAACCAATTCGGTAACCACGGGAATTGTTTCGGGATTAAATAGGGACATAAATGCCGGCTCAAGCAACGGAAGTAATTTTGAAAGATTAACGGGAATGATTCAAACGGATGCGGCTGTTAATCCAGGTAATTCAGGAGGACCCTTAATTAACCTGGAAGGAGCAGTAATCGGAATTAATACTGCAATTTTAGTAAGCGGTCAGAATGTAGGTTTTTCAATACCCGTAAACCGTCTAAAAAGTTTTATGAACAGTCAGGAACCCTTTTAATGTTCCGCTTCCATGGCTTCGGCTTTGGTTTGATGAACGGTTCCATCGGGATGTTCGGGAGGCGTATAGATGGTATAGAGTTTCATTTTCTTGGTTGATGATGTATTGATGACGTTATGGTGAGAGCCAGCAGGGATTACGATGGCAGAACCATCCTCTAAAATATATTCCTGGTCACCAATAATTGCTTTTCCGACACCGGATTCTACACGTATAAATTGATCATGTTCTTCATGTGTCTCGGCACCGATATCTTCGTTTGACTCCAGACTCATGACTACAAGCTGGCTATTTGGTGCAGTAAACAATACTTTTCTGAAATTATTGTTTTCGAGTGTTTCTTTTTCGATGTTTATGTGAAATCCATTTGCCATAATTAATTTAATATTTAACTTATTTAATTATATGATGGAGGAGATGGTGATTTCAAATCTGAAAAGTACCGTTTTTGTAGAGTAATATCTTATTTCCTCCATTACAGGTGGCAGTAACCCTACGGTTTTTTGTAGAAATAATATCAGTGTGAACAGCTGATTGATTAAAACCTAGTTGATCCCATCCCCCCGAGGATAGGTTGAGAATATCGCCGGCATATGATTCTTTGTAGGCTGAACCAAGCGCTATATGAAAGTTGCCGTGGTCGCCACCGAAGTTCTCGTCGTATAGTGTTTCGGCCATGAATTTGTTAATTTTTGAAAATCTTTTATCAGTCAATGAGAATTCGCCTACTTTGTCGGCATTTAATGCCCTTATCATTTCTCTGAGCATTTTTTGACCCTTTCGGGCTTTGGCCTCTACTACCCTCCCACTTTTAAATTCTAGAAATATTCCTTCGATTAAATTACCATAACGATATAGAGGCAAATCAAAGTAAACAGAACCTTCAGTTTGGCGCCAATCAGGAGAAATAAACAACTCAAAACTGGGAATGTTACGTCCACCGCCTCCGAGCCATTGCCGTTGCTCCCCCACTCCAATTGTTAAATTTGTGTTATGAGATTTAATATTTATTTTTTTAATATTGAGCGAGTTAAGCTTGCTCCTCAGTCTGTCAACTTCCTTTTGTGTTGATCGCCATTGTGATAAGGGGTCAGTTTTATTTAGAAAACACGCCCGAATAATCTGGTTCCAACACTCTTCCTCAGTAAGACCGGCTTCTTTGGCCATGGCCGGTGTACCGTAAAGTCCCAAGGTCCAGGTAAATTTTTGTTGATTTTCCTTTTCTTCACGCCATTCCTTGTAGGGTTTGAAAGCCAGATCATGCTCCATAATTTTTAGGGGGTCAACTCCTTCAAGTTCGTGTTTATTGGTTTCAGCGATTATAGAGAGAATATGGTCTGCTTGCTCTAATTTGCCCTTAAGGTAAGTTGAGGGGAAGAATTTTACCTGATTAGAGTCAGCGTTTAAAAAAAAATCTTTCATCATTTCATCGGGAAGGTATTGGATGATTGGATGGGCTCCGGATTTTAATACGGCTTTGTTTAATTCTATTAATAAAGGCTTGGCGGATTCCGGTACCTGCAGAAATACCACCTCATTTTTCTTGATCCCCCGACCACTTCCTAGAGCATAATTAACTAAAACATGTGCGTAGTTTTCTAAGATATGTTGCGGTGGATGATATGCCATAGTTGAGTATAACTTTGTTGTATATAGGTTACAATAAATGATGCAAGTTTTAGTATCAACAGATGTTATCGGCTTTTTGGGTTTGCCTAAAGATATTGAAAAAGCCTACGGGGAAACAAAAACTATTCTAAATACAAAGGGATATGCTTTGAATTTAGAAGTTATAGGCTGGAAGCATAGTTATAGATTTTTTAAAAATCAAGCGAGTAGATACGGCTTTAATGTAGTAGGACTCCACGGAAAAATTGGTAAATTAAAATTTAAATACTTAAAAGACAGGTTAATGTTCAACCTGATGAACGGAGCGCTTATTGGCAGCCAAAGATTACTTAAACAAAAGATAAACAGTGGTTATATTCTCATACATGAAAGTGAAGTGCCACATATTGCTAAGCTTCTCAAGAAAAATAATTGCAAGACACTTTTAATGATAGAAAACAATCCATCAAGAAATTCTTTGAAGTCAACTGTGGCTGCAGTCAGAAATCTTAACAAAACCGGAATTAATGTCGGAATAATGGTAGATTTGGTGCATACGATTAAAGAAGTGTCAGAAACAAAGGACTTGAATAAGATGAAAAGATTTAGAAAATACTATCTAGACTCACTTTTGTATATAAAAGAAAGCATTACAGATTTAAAAACAGTTGGGTTCCATATTTCTATCGGAAACAATCACGATTCTTTGCCCAAGAATACCATGGAAAGAGCAGACTGGAAAATACTGGGAAAAATGATAAAAGATTGTGGAGACAGATGCCGATATGTAGTATTGGAAAACCAGCACAATAAATCTAGATTTTACCTTTTTAATAAGGATGCCGGGAAAATCGAAAAAGAAACCGCCAGCATTGTCGAAACACTGGCGGATGACGGAGTTATTTAATATTTATCTTTGGCCCCGGAAAAATGATTGGACTTCGTCAAACTGAGAGCGGTTGGTAAAGTCGGAATTAATCAAGGCTTCATTGCCTCCCATGCCCATATGCCAATAGTTGAAGCCGACCACTCCTTGCCTTTTGGCGGCGGACATAGTTTTATTTACCTGGTCTTCGACACTGTTGCTACCGGCACTTCCCCATTCGCTAATTATGATGGGAACACCAGGATATCTGGCCTGGAGTTCATTAAGCGCGTTTTCCATGGTATCACCGACAAGTTCGGGATAGTGATCTATAGCAATATTTCCCATTTTACGGATAGTTTCGTCTTCAAGTATACCATTCCAGTCAGGATTCATACTACCCCAGGCGATGAAGCCGTCAAAACCGTATAAACCGACTTTGAGCTTTCCGCCAAGTCCTATCTCAGACAGGGCTGACTCGGAAACGTCAACAGCATCTCTCAGCCATTTATTGAAATGGGCAATATCCCTGAACATGCAGATGCCTTGGCTGCAATGAGTGAAGTTACCAATACCGCCATTTTGAGGTTCCGGAGCAGGTGTAAATATGTCACCTTCCCTGAACATATGCCGGTTATTCTTAATATAATCGGATATATACTTAAGATAGTCCAGATTGGCATTTTTAGGCGTGTCATATATTCCTTCAAAAGCTAAGAACATATGGCGATGCCAGACCTTTAGACCCCTGGATCTGATAACTTCAATCCAGGTGTTAGTGTAGGGAATCACATCTCCACAAGCAGGACTGTCATATGGGGTTTCAACAGCGATATGAGTAACTCCTAATTCCTTGGCTTTGTCTACCCATCGTTCAATATATTGACGATCCGGCATATGACATATTCTGTCCTTGGACTCTTTCATAGATGAAACGCTTTGAATGTCCCAAGTCTTACCATATGTTTGTGATGGAGGTTGATCGGGGACCTTAGTGGGGCTGGGAGTGGGTGATGCTGATGGGGCCGGATTTATGTCTTCAATTCTTTCAAAAGACAATGATGCCAGTGCCATGCCTGTATTTTCATAGTATTCCAGACGGATATTATATTCACCTTCAGACTGAAAGAAGGCATCTGCAAGGTCGTTTTGACTGGGATGATCGTTCCATTCATCGATTAAGAGTTTATCGTTTATATACAGACGGACACCATCGTCACTAACAAGACTAAAGCGATATTTACCCGATTTAAAAACATTTTTTTTGGTCCACCTGGCAACAAAACGGTCATTGTTAACTCGGGGTGAAGGTGAGTCGCCGGACCAATTATAATTAACCTCGGCTGTATTATTAGTAAAATCCGCTTGGCGGTCAGGTATCCTGAAGCTTTCATTTGAATCGAGGTTCCAGTACTCACCCGAATACCCTTCCATGCCAACGGGCGGATTTGTAGAATCCTGGTTTTCCCCAATCAATTTTGCACTTAATATTTCAACTAAGAAATCTTTATGGTTCCAAAAACGGGAATGGAAAGTCCCGACCGGCTGATTAGTCTCTAAACCCTTGAAATCGGATAATGGTATTTCTACCATTTGACGGCCGTCTTGACAGTTTTTGGCATAAGAAAGCAATGAAACAAAGCGCCAGTCACGATTGGCTGGCTGATCGAATATTATGGCTGACGCATCCCCGCCATATATACAGGTGCCATGGAGATCGAATTCCAGTCTTAAGGCGGTTTTATTGCTTAAGGCAAGCGGATCTATTTGCTGATAATTTTCTGAGGCACCATTGTTAGCTTGAAAAGTCCATTGTCGGTTTAGCAATTCGATTTCAGAATTGGCCGACAAAGTTTCTGATCTGCTTAGAAGAGCGAGGAGTGATGCAATGAAAGCGAAGGAAAGAACAAATAATTTCCTGAATAGAGCGTTTGCTTTGTTTGAATTATGTTTGGGCATAGCTTCACATTATGCAAAGCGCTTGTATGTATGTCAAAAGTATTTTTAAAAGTATCAGGAGAAAATGCGAAGATTAATTTAGAGTTTATTTTCAAACTTAGCGCTTGCGTGAAAGAGCACCTAAAACTATTTCCCTATTTGCGGCTTAATTGAAACGCTTTCAAATAGTCCTCAACTTCTTTTGGAAAGTGATTTTATAGACAGTAAATATAGGGCTGTCAGGATTGACAGGAGTAAGACAGCCTGAGCTGAGTAGGAAGAGCCAGAGGCATCACCCAAACCAAAAGCTGTAACCATTTTTATTTGTCCGATTTTGTTAACTATTACGGTCGCAAAGTCACCATCCCTAAGATGGTTAATGTCGGTCGGAAAATTATTTCTAAAAGCGCTTGTGGTTTCTTCAATAAAAAATTCCCTGTTAATTCCTGATGAATTTATTGTCAGGAAATTATTCTTATTGGCTAAGATCTGTCCGGAGATTGAGTAAGCATCGATTGAAGC